>JAPLVG010000024.1 GCA_026397235.1 Candidatus Berkelbacteria bacterium | reverse complement strand
TTGGGTCATTATGTATCGGAACTCCAAAGGGCTGGCCAATAAATCCGGCAGTTGCGATTCCGCTCTTGGCAGCTTTGCTTTTGGGACTGGCAAACCCAGAAAACTTGGTTGTTATTAGCAATATCTTATCTAGGTTGTATGGGGTGTTTGTGAAGGGGAAAGAAAAGAAACATGCTCCAGGTATTGTCTATGATGCAGCAACAGGATTACCGATAGCCAATGTTATTATCATGTTATTTAGAGCTAGAGATAAAAAGTTAATTCATACAGTAAAGTCAGATAAAAACGGTAGATTTGCATTAGAGACACCACCGGGGGAAGAGTACTATGTGGAGATTGAACGAACAGGCTATGATTTGATGAAAAATATTGGACTACCAAATATTTCACTTGCATATGACCAAAATTACTTTGCTACCAATATTTTTAGACCAAGTGAGTCGGAAAAATTATTTGATAAAGCACTGCCAGTTTCAGCCAATGATCTTGCCCTAGCGGAAGTTAAAAAGTTTAAAATACGCGAGTCAATTTCAAAAATATTGCGAATTGCTAATTTGCCATTGATAATATTTGGTCTGACGATGAGCTTAGTCGCATATTTTAAATATCGATCTGTAATAAACTTAATTACCCTCTGTCTGTATGGCGCAATTATTATTTACTATATTATGAGATGGCTAATACTCAGCGGCCGTGGATTTGGTAAAGTTTACAGCATTGATAATAATAAAGGAATTGAGCTGGCAACTGTCAACTTGATTTCTGAGGTCAATGGCAAACTTAAGGCTACCGTGGTCTCTGATGCCAAGGGCAGATTTATTGTTGCCATTCCAAAAGGATTCTATAGAATATTAGTTTCAAAACCCGGATATGTCTCTTCAGTAAATCAGGCAACACGAATTAAGTCGTCATTCAAGCCAACTAGGATTATTATTGGTATGAATAAAATTCAAAAATCGCAGCAAGTTCAGACTGCACCGGCTATTGCCGCACCTCCATTAACAAATACAAAGCAGATTGCTGACTCTGCTGAAATTATCGAAAAATATAATCAAAAACGAACTAAATTTGGCACGGCTAATTTAGCTGACGTCGGTGTACATCATCTAATAAATCAAAACATAAAAAATTCAGACTCAGCAGAATTTGATACTCAATTGAAGGTTCCAAAAGACGAAGAAATAATCAAGCCAGAAAAGCCAAATTGGAATATCCCAGGGCCTCGCACGCCTTTATAAAAATAAATCTAATGAAAATCCCGCGAGCATCGCGGGATTTTCTATTCAACCAACTTTATGCACTATCTTACTGTTTTCCCCACCAATTTACATCTGTTTGAGCTTTGTCGTCTTGATTATCAGGTTCAACTTCTTCTGTTTTTTTGATTTCCAAATCTACCTTCGGATCGTAGGCGCGAATTGTCGGCATAACATCGTCTGGCTTTTCCAAAAGAGAATTATGTGGTGCTATTTTTTCAGTTGTTTTTTCTTCTTCGATTACAACCACTGGTTTTTCCGATTTTTTTGAATTATGAATTATGAGTTCTGAATTATGGGATTTTGGTTTTGAAATTTTCTTTTCCGGTTTTTTTTCTTGTTTCTTACCACTTATTTCTTGTTTCGGTTCTTCGACTTCTTCATTATTCATAATTCCTGATTCATTATTCTCAGCTTTTTCCTCCGGTCGAACAACTGTCATCGACGAAACCTTGTCTCCGCCACGCATTTTCATCAATGTTACGCCTTGGGTATCACGTCCGAGCCGTTTAATAGCTTTGACTGCCATTCTTATAAATTGCCCGTTCTTCGAAGCCAAAAGTGCGTCGCCTAAATCATCGAAAATTACTTCCATGCCGACAAGGTTGCCAGTTCGTTCAGTGCAGTTGGCAACTTTGATACCAATACCGCCACGATTTTGAATATGGAAGTTTTTAATCATTGTGCGTTTTCCAAAACCATTTTCCAAAACTGTTAGTAAGTCTGGGAAGCCGGCAGTTGGTGAAAAATATTTTTCGCCGTCAGGAATGACCGCGGTGCCAACAACCTTGTCCCCAGGTCGCAACTTCATGCCGATAACACCAGAGGCACTTCTGCCCATTGGGCGCGAATCAGATTCTTTGTAACAAATCGCCAAACCCTTGTTTGAAACTTGAACAATTATATCGCCACCAGCAGACATTTGCACCCATTTAAGTTGGTCGCCTTGCGCAAGTTTAATTGCAGCTATGCCAGTTTTGCGGATATGCTGATATTTGGAAACTAAAGTCCGTTTTATAATACCCCTGACTGTTGTCATGACGAAAAACTTGCCTGTGATATCCTCGGATTTCTTGATCGGCAAAATGGCAGTAACTTTTTCATTCTGTGAAAGTTGAATAATATTTACGATTGGAATACCTTTGGATTGACGCGAGGTTGCCGGAAGTTCATAAACTTTGTTAGCAAAAATCCGGCCAGCATCGGTGAAAATAAATAAATCGTCGTGAGTCGAAGCCGAAACCATATGAACAACAGAGTCCTCTTCTTTGGTTTCTATACCAATGATGCCTTTGCCGCCACGAATTTGCTTGCGATAAGTATCCGTTGGTTGACGTTTGACGTAATTACCGCGAGTCATTGTAATAATCACTTGCTCATCAGGAATTAAATCTTCAGCTGAGAATTTATTAAGTCCTGTCGCTACAATTTGTGTCCGACGCTCGTCGCCATATTTATCTTTAATTTCTTCCAGATCTTTCTTGATTAAACCTAAGATCTTCTCTGGATGCGCCAACAAATCTTCAAGATGAGTAATTAATTTCAGCTTCTCTTGATATTCATCTTCAATTTTTTTACGTTCAAGTGCCGCTAGCGCCGAAAGTCGCATATCGAGAATGGCTGACGCTTGTGGCTCTGATAGACCGAAATTGGCAATTAAGTTTTTCGATGCCTCTTCCCTATTGGCTGACTTTTTGATCGTAGCGATAATTTCGTCGATTGAGTCAAGCGCCTTAATCAAGCCCTCCAAAATATGCGCTCGATCTTTGGCTTTCTGTAAATCAAATTTCGTACGTCGTTCAATAACTTCTTGACGGTGCTTAATAAAGAAGTCCAAGACCGAATGCAAATTCATCACTCGCGGCTCAAGTGATGGAGTTAGTGCCAACATATTCACATGAAAAGCAGTTTGCAGTTGAGTTAGTTCGAACAAGCGGTTTAGAATTTTTTTCGGATAAGAATTAGCCTTGAGTTCTATGACAACCCGAACACCGGTTCTGTCTGATTCATCGCGTAAATCCGATATGCCATCAATTTTGTGATCTTTAACCAACTCTGCAATTTTTTGTATCAAGCTGGATTTATTAACCTGAAAAGGAATTTCGGTAATAATTATGCGGAAACCACGCTTGGCTTCTTCGATTTCTGCCTTAGCACGAATAACCACCTTGCCTTTGCCGGTTATGTACGCTTGTTTAATTTCCTCAATGTCAAAAATTAAGCCACCAGTTGGAAAATCTGGGCCAAGAACAAACTGGGTTAAATCTTCAGATGATGCCTGCGGATTGTCAATTAAATGAATAACAGCGTCACAAAGCTCAGTAAGGTTGTGTGGTGGAATTTTTGTCGCCATACCAACCGCAATGCCATCCGTGCCGTTTAGCAGTAATTGTGGGATTCTAGCCGGTAAAACTTTTGGTTCCTGACGTGATCCATCATAGTTATCGACAAAATCAACGGTGTCTTTTTCAATATCAACTAGCATTTCCTCAGCCAACTGAGTCATTTTGGCTTCGGTGTAACGCATAGCAGCAGCCGAATCTCCGTCCATTGAGCCAAAGTTACCCTGACCATCTACCAGTGGATAGCGCATGGAGAAATCCTGAGCCATACGAACCATAGTATCGTAGACGGCAACATCGCCATGAGGGTGATATTTGCCCAAAACTTCACCGACGACAGTAGCCGATTTTCTGTATTTAGCTGAAGCTTTAAGACCAATATCATGCATGGCAAAAAGGACGCGACGGTGGACCGGCTTCATACCATCGCGAACATCTGGAAGTGCGCGGGAAACAATAACTGACATGGCATAGTCCAAATAGGACTCTTCCAATTCGGTGCGGATGTTGCGATCTGCTAATTTGCCAACGTTGGTGTCAACAAATTCAACAGTCTCAAGATCGTCAGCGACGGGCAATTCGATTTTATCTTCAGTTTTTTCTATTTCCATAATTTTTAATTGTAGTGGCTAGCCACAGATTTTTACCACGGATTTGGATTTATCTGTGCTGATCTGTGGAATAGATCTGTGGCCATACACTTCCTTATTTGTTTTATACATCTATATTTTTGACGTTGCGTGCATGTGTTTGGATGAAGCGTTTACGCGGCAAAACTTCGTCACCCATTAGAGTAGTAAAAATTTCATCTGCATCTTCCGGATCCGGCGATGAAACCTGAAGCAATGTTCGATGTGCCGGATCCATTGTTGTGTCCCAGAGCTGTGTCGGATTCATTTCACCCAAGCCTTTGTACCGCTGGATAACAATAGTTGCATTCGGATTTTTAGCTTTAATATCTGCAACCAATTGATCGCGTTGATGATCGGTGTAAGCGTAACGAATCTCTTTGCCAACCGGAATTGAATACAGCGGTGGCTGGGCAATATAGATATTTCCGTTGTCAAAAAGGCCCGGGTAGTTACGATAGAAGAAAGTTAATAAAAGCGCGCGAATATGAGCGCCGTCAACGTCAGCATCCGTCATGATAATGATGCGAGAATATCTGAGTTTTTCATAGTTGATTTCTTCTCCAATACCAATTCCAAGCGCCACGATAAGAGCTTTAATTTCGTCTGATGCCAGCATGCGATCGAGCCTGGCACGTTCAACATTTAAAATTTTACCTCGAAGTGGCAGAACTGCCTGAAAACTTCGATCTCTCCCCTGTTTTGTTGAGCCACCAGCAGAATCTCCCTCTACTATATATAACTCTGTTTTCTTCGGATCACGCTCAGAGCAATCAGCCAATTTGCCTGGCAACGTCATGCCGTCTAGCGCACCTTTTCGCATAACCGTATCCCTAGCGGCGCGAGCAGCCATTCTGGCCTTTGCTGACAATAAACATTTCTCCACCACTCTGCGCCCTTCATTTGGATTCTCATCAAAATAAAAGTTCAAGGCTTCAGACGTAATAGATTCAACTATTGTTCTAACCTCGGGGTTTCCAAGTTTGGCCTTTGTTTGACCTTCAAATTGTGGATCTTGAAGCTTAACAGAAATGATTGATGTTAAACCTTCGCGAACATCATCACCAGTTAGAACAATAGAACCCTTTTTGTCACCGTTGGATGAGGCAAAGCCAGACTTTTTTAAATAATCATTTATTGCCCGAGTCAAGGCTGAACGGAAACCCGTAAGATGAGTCCCGCCTTCCGGCGTAAAAATATTGTTTGCAAAAGTATATGTATGCTCTTTAAAATCATCGGTGTAGGCAAGCGCAACCTCAACAACCACATTATTTAATTCTTTTTCAATATAAAACGGTGGGTCGTTCAAAGCTTGTTTAGCTTTGTTTAAGTGCCGGACATAAGAAGCTATACCGCCTTCAAAATAAAAAGTATATTCTTTGGGAAAGAGTTTGGAAATTTTTTCATCGGGAATTTTAATTTTTTCTTGCTGTTCAGTGGTTTCTTCCTCAGATAATTCATTATCAGATTTTTCTTGATCAATGATTTCCTCTTGTTCTTTAATACCCTCCTTTAACGCTTCAACAAATTCGGGAGACTCACTGGTCCGATTATCTTTGATATTTATCCGGACGCCTTTTGTCAGATAAGCTTGCTGACGACAGTGGCTAACAATTGTTTGCAGATTAAATTCGCGAATTGGAAAAAGCGCAGGATCGGGAGTAAATGTTTGGACCGTACCTGTGTGATCGCTTTCGCCCACCACCTGAACATCAGAAGTAACCTTGCCCTGTGAATAAGTTTGCTGGTAAATCTTTCCATTACGATGAACCTGAGCAATAAATTCTGATGACAGCGCATTCACAACTGAAACGCCAACGCCATGCAATCCACCGGAAACTTTATACGAGGAATCGCCACCAAATTTTCCGCCGGCATGCAGTGTGGTCATGACAGTTTCAAGCGCTGATTTTCCAGAAACTTTGTGTTTATCAACCGGAATTCCTCGACCATTGTCTTCGACGATCACTTTGTAATCGTTTTCTAATGTAATGTTAATACAGTCACAAAATCCGCCCATTGCTTCATCAATAGCGTTATCTAGGACTTCCCAAACAAGGTGGTGGAGACCGTCGATGCCGGTACCGCCAATATACATACCTGGACGCTTGCGGACAGGATCCAGTCCCTCAAGAACGGTAATTTTCGAAGCGTCGTAGTCGTTAGATTTTTTTAGCTTTTCTTCCATGTATATTATTATAATTGGTCAAAAATAGAAATATGCTGCCGGGTGACAACAATACTCAAAGCCCTCCTTAATTCCTACTCTTATAGTATAGGTAAAATATACTAAAAAATCAACGAGAAAGTTGCTGGTTTTACCACTCTAGTCATGGATAAATCGCAGCCGAAAAACCGTGTCTTTAAATATCTTCTCTGAGAGGAAAATTTGTCGATTATTAACGTCGTATCCTTCTACATTCTGTGGTTTCCAACCAAAAGGATATACAAGATATAGATTCCAATTTAAATTCTCAACCCCGGGCTGTTTCTGAATTGTAATTTGATATTCAAAAGTTTTTTGTGATAAATCGACAGCCTTATCACGATGATATTCCACCTCAAATTGTGATGTTTCCCCAGGCTTGGTATTTTGCCAATACGCAACAGAAGTTTTGCCCGATTCTACCTTGGTAGATAAATTTTTGGTATCAACAACAGTTGAAAGTGGCAATAATATATTCAAATAATTCTTATTCTCTCCGTCGGGCCATTCATAACTTCCGGTATGTTTTCGCAGTATTGTCAGCTTTTCCGCAGCATTACCATCGTTATCAATATTAATTTTTTGATTCACGGTTTCAACAATATTAAGACTACTTTTATTTCCACCTAAATTCGAGTCAGACAAATACAAATAATCCCCGTTAGAATCATGAACCTTGCCTGAAACCCCAATACCATCAAGTAAATCTGCAACCGAGTTGTTTGTTGAATAAACCATAAAATGTTTCTCGATCGCAGCTTTTAGAACCTCCTTGCCTACTTTTGACTCAACATCACCATCTCTCGTCATTGCAGACATAAACTTTGGCATCATGTCAGATAAAATTTTTTTCGGTTCATTCTCAGACCAATTTGCCTTATTTTGAAAATATCCAATTTCTACTTGGTACTGAACATCAGAAAGAAAATTCTGGTCAGTAACTGTCATTTTATACTCTGGCATTTCAATCGGCCCAACTATTTTCAACAAATTACGAAATAGCGTTGTATCAATTGAAATTACACCATCAACTTTTTTCCCAGTTTCTTGCTGATAAAACCATGCAACTTTGTCTGAACTTTTGGCGTAATCAGGGTAAACATTTGCGTCACGCATTGTCCAATTTTGAGTTAGGACAGATATTTCGCTAGGTGGTGGAATTTTATTTCCAGCAGCAATAAAAGCTTTGTCCAATGTAAATATATTTGTCTCAAAATCCAGCACTGTTGCTTGACCATTTTCCAAATCAAGTCTGGCAAATGAACCGATAAACCCGCCACCTGGCCTAATCTCGGTATTATTGAGAAACAAAACTAGGTAACTCTTTTTACCACCAGAAATTGATAACGCCTCTGACAGATTTTCTGGCACAGTTGAAAGATAATCAAAGAAATCAGCAGATGTCGTAGAAAATTTTTGTAAACTTTCAATTGATTTTTGTTCAGAAGCAGGAAACGATGACTTATTAAGTGATAAATTTAAATTTTTTGCCTCATGACTAAAAAGTTTTGCATTCTTGATTTTTGCTGGAGCTGCAGAAATTATTTGATTAAATCCAAGCAAATAATTATTGATTTTCGCTAAATAGTCGGTGCTTGTTTGGCTTGATGAATTAACAGTTTCAAAATTTAAGATTTGATCAAAAGAGCTGGTGAGCATTTGAACCCCGCGAAGAGTATCAATCATTCCCGTAACAGAAGATGACTTGCCTTTTGGATAGAGAAAATTCATAACATAAACATCTTGACCAGTTGACTGCAATATTATTACCGAATCAGTAGTTTTCTGATTCAAGTTTTTAATTTGTCCACCAAGTGCGGCAAAATCTTTCTTCGACATCGCCTCGGTTAAAGAAGAGAAGTTAGAATTAAGACTGCTAATATTATTCGAGATAATAGTCTTAGCTTTAAGCAGTTCAAACCCACAAAAAAAACAAATACTAATAGTAATTAAAACAAAAGTTAACCAGCCGACCATTACTTTTCGTGGATTTCTGGAGCGCCTTAGTGCTGGCTGTGACTTTTCTGGCTCAATGACAGGCAATGATGGCGCCTCAGCAAAAAAATCCTCTGCAGAAAAAACTGGACCGGTAACTTCAGGTTCTGTTTTTTCAGTAGGCCTTCTTCTTCCAGGACGGATATCTTCGATCTTTCTCATATACCTTATTATAACCTGTATATCATTGACTGAGTAGCTCTCATTTGTTACATTGTGCACATCAAGCGACTGGAGGGTATTATGAAGAGTATCCGCTCCAACCTGCAGGGAATAGTCGTTCACCAGACTCCAGACCGCAGCTTGGAGTACGGTATTGAGACCGGCATGGGCCACCGACCTGTGCCATACTGCGAATGGAACTTCGGAACCCAGTGCGGAACCGTTGTCCTCGAGTGGGATGAAGACGCCATCGTAACGAACGAGTTTTGATCGTGTCCGTCGCGGGGATGAACACGGACGTCGCGAGGTGGCTAGCCAGCCTGCGCCTGACGCTCACCCAGCCCAAGGAAACCCTCATTTCTTTGGCCAAAGCCAAGGCCATTGAAGCATTCTATTGTCCACCCGAGGAGACGACCTGGGACATGATCGAGCTACACGGCGGCCCTGGCAGCGAAGAGCTAGTCGAGCTACTTGAATACTACGGCTGGGCCCAGGTGTCTGGTCTCCAGAGCTACTTCTATCACTACGTCGGAGACAGTTCCAGCTAAATACTCCGATTTTGTACACCGCAGCAACGCGCCCACAAGCCGGTGCATTTTTTATTTAATTAATCGTATTAGACGTATACTCTCCTGCACACGTAAACCCCAATAGATCATGATAGTAGACATTCTTGAACCCAAAATTTACAGATTTGTGCGCACGTGCGCGTTTGTCTGTAAATTATTTTGATAGATCGCTTTTGGTTAGAACCTTATTATCGATGAATCTTTTAATAATTAATTCCTCATTTCGAATTGCTCTAGCCGCAAAAATTGAGACATAATCAGAAATTCCGATCTCATATAAAATCTGATCAATAACTTGTGTGCAATCAAATGGGAAGACAAATATACTTTCCTGAATTGATATTAATTGAAGCCGTCGGAGCATTCGCCGAAATTGGTCTCGTCTCGAACTTTTATCTTTTGGAATATCATAGACAACGATCCACCATTCACCATCCCACTTTTCAGGCCGGTTAATTGAAATCTTTTCATCAGCCAAATAGCTATTCGAACGATTAATACCTTTCTCGGTCAACTCAAGATATTTTTCCTTGCCTTCAGTGTAGGTTTTGATGTACCCCATTTCCTTCAAATAACGGATACGGTCAGAGAGTTCTTGCTGCTCGTAATCAATATCAAATGATAATTTAGATGCTGATTGATGGTAAACCCCGTTGGCTTTAAAAAAAGGGAATCCAAGTTTTAGCAATGTCAATAATACTTTTTGCGAAGTAAGTTTGACAATTTCTTTTTGGTCGTCTTTTCTCATTTTTCATTTTACAGATTTGTGCGCACGTGCGCGTTTGTCTGTAAACTACTTTCAACAAAATATTTCCTATTAACCGTTTTTATTAGGTATTTAGATCTTTTTGATATTGGGAGTACATTTTTTCAACAGTTGAAGCAAAATTCTTGCGAAATATTTCATTTGAAAACTCTTCGGCCCGAGAACGCAAATTTTCGAATTTATATTTCTTTGGATCAAATTTTTTTATAACATTAATTAGGGCTTCCGGTGTTTGTGGCGTAAAAAATTCACCAGTAATACCCTCAACAACAGTTTCCTTTGCACCGCCAACTCCATAGGCGATAACCGGTGTGCCACAAGCCATCGCCTCAACGGGCACTATTCCAAAATCTTCCTCTGAAGGAAATATTACCGCACTGGCTGACTTTAAATTTTCAAATAATACTTCATCTGAAGCTCGGCCAAGAAATTTAATATTGTCTTTGGCAATTGATTTTAGTTTTTCTTCTTCGTGCCCAGTTCCAATTAACCGAAGTTCAAATTCAAGTTTATTGAATGCCTCAACAACTAAATCGGCTTTTTTATACGGCACAAAGCGACCAACGAATAAATAGAAGCCAGCCTTTTTAACCTCTCCTTCTTTGGAATTATAGAAACTGGTATCAGTCGGCGGATAAACAACCTCAGCATCACGATTGTAAAATTTTTTAATTCGATCTTTTACATTGATTGAATTGCCAATATAATAGTCTGGCCTGGCTGAAGCTGCTAAATCCCAAACCTTAAGAGTCTTGTTCACTCGACGCCTCAACCAACTGGTAGATGCCCGCTCGTCCATTTCTGGCATCCAAAGATAACGCGTCGGCGTATGACAATAGGAAATATGACAAGTATTCGGCCGAGTAATAACACCTTTTCCAGCTGAGGTTGAATTGGAAATGACCAAATCATATTTTGATAAATCCAGCTGCTCAAATGCCAGCGGCATAAGTGGAACCATTGTCGAACGCAGTTTTTTGGACAAAGGAAACTTTTGTAAGTATGTCGTATATACTTTATACTTCTCAAACTGTGGAACTTTTCTCTCGTCATAGATTGATGTGAATATATCCGCATTCGGATAAATTTGTTTCAGTTGAAAGAGAACTTTATCGGCTCCGGCAAATTCGGATAACCAATCATGAACGATCGCGATATTCATACTTGCCTCCAAATGCTTCGCCAATAATTAGAAAAATAGTTTTAATAATGATTTTAATGTCGAACCAGAAACTCCAGTTCTCAATGTAGTATATATCAAACCGGACGCGTTCTGGAATTGAGGTGTCCCCCTTTAAACCATTGACCGCTGCCCAACCAGTGAGGCCGGATTTGACCCGATGGCGGCGAAAATAATCCGGGATTTCTTTTTGAAATTCATCAACAAATTTTGGTAATTCCGGGCGCGGACCGACAAAACTCATATTTCCGATGAAAACATTCCAAAATTGCGGCAATTCATCCAAGTTTGTTTTGCGAATAAATTTTCCAAATGATGTAATACGATTTTTATCATCATCAGCTGTTGTCCATTTCGATCCACGCTGAGTGGTATCGCATTTTTCAATGTACATTGAGCGAAATTTATAGAAATCGAAGGATTTACCATCTCGTCCAACTCTCTTTTGTTTGTAAATTACCGGTCCAGGAGATGTTATTTTAGTACCAATTGTCACCAACAGCATAAATGGTGCCGCCACAATTAAGCAAACCACCGAAAAAAGTACGTCAAAAAACCGTTTGGCGATCCGCCCCCAACCATCCAGGGCAATAGTTTTTAATTCCATCACCGGAAAACCCGCTAGAACCGACGAAGTATTTGACGTGGTGACAATTGAGTAAACATCGGAAATAAATTTAAAACTAACATTGGCATCAGAACAAGCTTGAATAATTTCCAAAATTTTGTCGCGATTGATGCCGACATCGGTCAAGATTATTTCATCAGGATGGTGTTTTTTTATAATCTCCGGCAAATCAGCAATGTTGCCCAATAGTTTTAAATCATTTGGATACTCTTCGTGATCACCCAAGCCATTTACAATGCCAATAAATTTCATTCCCAAACGCTTAACATAAACAATCTCTCTGGCCAGTTGATGAGAAACCTTGTTATTACCGATAATAATTACTTTGTGAACTCCCCAGCCATAGCGATACAAATAGCGCTGAACCGATGTGACAATTATCCGAGCCGTAAAAACCAGAAAAACTGATAATAGCGGGATGATGATTAAAATTGCTCGTGAAAAGAAATATGAACGGCTAAAAAATATTGCCACGATAAAAATTAGAATTGCTACCGCGTTACTGACAAAAATTTTATAAAAATCATTGAAATAATTTCGTTCGCGAGCAATTTTGTATAAACCAGATAGAGCAAAAATAATTAACCAGATCGGTAAAATATACAAAACATAAAGAAGATAGTGTTTAAAGGTAACGTCAGAATTGACTGGCAAAATGTCGGTTTTGATACGGATATAGAATGCCAACACAAATGAGGCGATAATCATCGCCGCATCAACTGGGATTAGGAGAAATGAAAAGAAAAGTTCAGATCGTTTCATGACAGGTTTATCCTGTCATCCTGAGCGAATAAAATGAGTCGAAGGATCTTCAATTGAGATTCTTCGTTTTTCTCAGAATGACAGTTTCTATGATAACAAATTTTCCATTGCAAATCAATCAAATTCGTGGTATATTCTGGACATCTTGCTCTATGAGATGCCACGATGGATGATACTCTTGTGCGCATGAGTGCTACGCCGAAACCACCGACTATCGAGACGGGAACGGGGGTTCTGTTCTACGATTCACGACTGACTGGAAGTCCGCTAATGATCATGGCAGACAATGGTGCCTTTCCAAGCCTCGAACATCTGCTACACGATGTCGTGGCACCCAGCGATCACCTGAGGAATTTGGAAGGCTATCGGGTCAAATGGACGATACACGGTGGCAAACTCACCCTTGAGCGTGTTGGCGAGGCACGAGAAGAAGTTCTTTGGATGTTCGGCTAGCGCCTTGGCGCTGGCTTTTTTTATCGCGACAAGGAAATGTCGCGATCCCTACTAAATTACGAATTTTACGAAATTACTAATAAGACATAAAGAAAAAACTCCGAACGAATTCGAAGTTTTTTCTTTGTGGTGACATCAGCCTAAAGCCAACATCAACAAATATCTAAGAGATTTATGTAATTATGCAGCTTTGCCGATTCGATACATTCCTGTACCACATGATGGGCAAATACCTTTCATTGCTGGCTTACCATTTTTCATAGTAACCGCTGTTGCATTTTGCATCTCTTTTTTTGCTTTACATTTTACGCAGTATGCTTCTACCATTACACTCACCTCCTCTCGTACGCCCCGATAAACTCGGCTTCGCCGGTCAACGGGGTAAAATTTTTTTACATTGTTACGAGCATTTATCCTGAGTATGTCGAAGGACTTTTGCTCACATGTATATTGTAGAGAGCGTGGGCCACGCTTGTCAAGCAAAATTCACGATTATTTTTGTTATCAAGCAAGTGATAATCAATCCAGTAAAGACTTTTTAACAAAATTGAGCTCATTTTTTACAAAACAAAAAATGGCCTAAGACCATTTTTTACATCTACTTTTTATCACTCACTGATTGCTCAAAATTTTCTCTAAATCTTCCAGAGTTTTATATCCCACGAATTTTTGCTCACCTTCAACCCAAGTTGGATATTGATCAATTACTCTGGCTACACATTCGTCAGCATTTGAGTGGGCTGACTGCGAATTGCACTCAACGTAATCAATGCTGGTTACCGCCTGGCCAAAAATTGCTAATTGCCTTTTAGTCTCCTGATTGTTATCAAAACCGTAAACAATAATACCTTTAGCTTTTAGATTTTCAGCTAAATTTATCAGATAATTCGGATCTTTTGTAGTTGTACCCATCACCTCGCCGGATTCAGCACTATCCAATATGGCTAGATTGGTTTTAATTCGATCGTTTTTAAATGACATCCAGAGACCTAGAATTACCGCGGTCGAAGCCAAAAACAAAACAAGCGTTGTAACCCAGAGGAAAATCAGCGATTTGGAGCTTGAATTCACTTCTTTATTAAATTGTTTTTCAGTCATTGTTTCTGTCATTAATCCAACTCCTGATATTGAAAATTTTCTGATCGGCTAAGTACAAATTGGCGGTTAATGATATCAAACAAATAAATATCTCTGGTACCGTCAATAATTGGATTTAAGTCATAATTTCTATATTCAGCTGCCAAGTCAGTAGCTCCATCGGCATTGAAATCCTGAAGTAAAAAACTGGGTTCGTCACTATAAATATTATAACTTACTGCACCATTTTTTACAAAAACTATTGGCTTCGGGCAGTAATTTTTGTCAATTGTAAAAAATTGACGGTTCTCTGCGTGAGCACCGGCAGTACCGGAGATTTCAACTACTTTTTCCTCCATACCCAATGAAATTGTTCCTCGAATTTTAGCTTCGTTTTGAAAACCGGCTAAATCAATTCCGCAGCCAGAAAATAAACTTTTTTCAATTTCAATTTTGCCGTTGTTGCCATTAATGATAACTTTAACAGTCTTGCCGCCTAAACCATTACCTAAATCTATTATCTGCTGATCGCCGCCACCAAGATCTGCAGCAAATATTCTTGAGTGATAAATAAAAACACCAACAGCGCCAATAATGACGATTACCGAGAGGAAATATAATATTTTATAAAGAAGTTTCTTCATTTCTTTACTTCATGAAGTGGTACGTTACCAATTTTCACTGGAATTACTGAAACGATAATAACCCCAAGTAGTGACGGACCAATTAGATAAAGCGATTCCCAAAATAATAATCTGATATTTTCCTGTTTGAAATAATCGACAAAGTTTTCAACTAGAATACTAACACCTGATCGGCCTTGGGACTCGATACCGGCCAAAATTGAACTAAGATTAACCACTTTCCAAAAGATCAGCTGAAGGAGAATAAATATCCCAATGATTATAAAAACCCAAAAAAACAACCTGAGATATTTGAAATTTATCAAAAGACAAAAAATAAAAAATAACAGTACTAATATGCCGTAGACAATCAGAATTAAATTGTAATTATGATAAATGAAAGCGACCCCGGTGAGTGATGCGGAATATTGCGACATGTCGACTTGCCAACTATTCGGAATTGAGGCTGAAATTTCATTGGCAGATTGATTATCGGTTGAAGCCGAGATATTTGACAAAAATACGTTTTTAAAATCAATCAAATCGATATTAAGTACAAACTTATCGGGATGATCAAGACCGTTATAAAAATCAGATATTAATGTTTCAATTTTTGGTTGAAAGTTGAACTGATCAAAACTAACACCGATTGCGTTAGTTGCATTGTTTACTTCCGCAGAATCAGTGTTGCCGGTTTCAAACAAATCTTTTTTTAAAACCGATTTAATCTGATTATAAAAATCTACTTTGACTAAAACTTGCTTGGTTTTTTCCGGAGTCAAAAATGTTTGGTGGATGTTATATGCAAAAGCAACAAAAAAACTAGAAAAAAAGACGATGAGCGCAAAAAACCAGACCAGAAATTTCATTTTTCCTCAACTATTTTTTATTCTTGTTTTCGAACCAGCGTCCGCGAAGTTTCGGCCGCATCAGCATTGAAAGCCCGACAAGGATAATTAGGGCTGGCCAAATAATACCCCAGACATTGCCGCCAATGTAACCAAGATTCTGCAGTAAAAACACAATACCAACAATCAAAACCATTAATCCTACAAACATAGCAGTTCCTTTCCACCTAAGAATAACTAATAATCTAAATGACTAATAAGTAAAACTTTCAACGCTTTGTGTTCGCCTTCGGCGAAACTAATATTCTTGTTATAACGAATATTGGTCATTCGTCATTTGGATAAATTCGTCATCCGTTGATGACTAATTTGTAAATGTGATTCGATTGTAAATTTTTCGTGTCACTTCAACATCGCGTTTGCAATAATCGCAAATCTCCGCTAGTTTTCCCACTAAGAAAAAATCATATACTTGCGAGCCATCAATGCCATCTTGCTTTGATGATTCCAGTCCAAGCGCCAAAGCTAATTTGTGTAAGCTGACGCCAGTGCTACCCCATTTCTCCCACTCTCTCATTGTATCAAAAATCGGGTTGCTGCGATAGCGGGCAAATGATAAATTCTGTGTTGGTTGAACTCCAATGATGATCGATCTTTTGTAAATAAACCGCATATCGAAATCCATAATATTATGGCCAATAAAAACACTAGCGTCGGATGCGATTTGCCAGAATTTTTCCAGCATTTCTTTTTCGTCACCAGACAAACACTGTGTTGGCTGATCATCAACAGCGTAGCCAATGCAAAATATGCGTCCAAATTCACCGGAAAATGAAGTGCCACGAAAATAACCGTCGAAGGAAACATCTGGAGTTTTTTTGCCGTTTTTCTTTTTCTGTTCCTCGAAAAGCTGTTTGACAATCGGGAGGTCTTTCCCATCCGCCGGCAAAGTTTCAATATCCAAAAAAAGTTTTTTCATAAGTTGATTATAGCGCGTTTAGCAAAATAAAAAAAGCTTCGACCGAAGCCGAAGCACTGTTATCAACGAGACACCACTATCGAGGGTGTTCTCGCAGCCACTTCCAGATCAACTTGCTGTTGTTTTCGACCCCATACATCAAGGCAATGTCATACGGCGGATTGCCAGATGTATTTCGCTGACGCAAATCAGCTCCGCGTTCAATTGCCAGCCGCAAATACGGTCGGCTGATCGCCATCATCAACACGTGATCATCGAATCGCTGCAGAAATTCATACATCTTGTACAAGTCCATCAGTCTGTCATGGATCTGATTCATCAATTCCATGTGTGGACGTGATGGCAACGTGTCCAAATGCTTTACCAGCTGTTGATGCCCGATATTTCGGACCATTATTTTCACTTTTTCCCTTTCCAGACTATAAAGAATATATCAAAAAACGACCTGAAAATTCAAGTCGTTTTTTGAGTTTTTCATCCTCGGGCTTGACCCGGGGATCCACTAATAGTAGATTCCCGACTTCTCGGGAATGACATCAACCAGTTTTTATTCCTTTGAATCGGAGATGGCGATGATCAGAATGATGATGCCGACAATGATGGCAAACCAAGACATCCATGCTGGTATTGACATGCTAGCAATTTTCCAAGCCGGAATCAGCGCCCAGATTCCCCAAAGAGCTGAAAGAACCCCGACAATTCCCAATGTTACTCGAGACATTTTGCCTCCCGTCTGCTTAAAAAAAATCTAACTACTTTGCATTTGTGTAGATTGCCCAAATACCAAGAACAGCAGCTACCACCAACCAAGTCGAAGCAGCCAACCAAACATTGACAGACATTGCGTCCAACAATCCCAAAACCACAGCGATAACCGATGCCCAAAAGAGCACTGACGCGAAAGCTTTACTTTTCATTTTTTACCTCCCAGGTAGTGAAAATTTGATGATTTTCCACTACGTTATTTATTAAACTAATTATCGAGCTGATAATTAAGTTCGAACCATCGGCAAGGTTTGATCAAGAGAAAATTCAGATAACAATCAAATTTCTACTACCTGGCCTCCCTTTTTAATACAAACTATTTGTTCATATTATAGAAAGAAGTATTTTCCCTGTCAAATTCTGGCAGTAATTATTCGTCAGAAAGTTTGAACTTGTAGATTGAGATCAAAAGTGCAACTATAATCCAAGAAACTAAAATAATTGAATTTTTTGGCACTAAAAATGGTGACGAACCATCGAGCATAACGCCTCGCAGTATTCTAAGTAATGGTGCCAACGGCAAATATTGAACAGCTGTATAAAGCCATTTTGGCAAAGAATCAATTGGGAAGAAAACCCCAGCCAGAAACATCATTGGTATTGCAATTGCCTGAGCCATACCCTGAGCAGCATCGGCAGTTTTGGAAAACGAAGCAACAATAAAACCAATGGATTGAAAAAGAAATGCACCAACCAAGGCGACAGGGACGATGATAAAAACATTACCATAGATGTGAGCATCAAATAAATATTTACCAACCAAAAGGATTATTACAATTTGCAAAAAATTAACTACTAATCGAGAAAGTACCTCTGCCAGAATAAATTTCCAACTTTTAACTGGTGTTGTCGTAATTCGTTTTAAAATTTTATCTTCCCGATATTTGGCCAAATTTACACCAATACCGATAATCGAAGAGTTCATAATTGCTAAACCCAAGACACCGGCTAGAACAAAATCGAAATATGTAAGTTTGCGATTATTAACGGGCTCAAGGACAGTAGAAAAAATTGGTTTGGAGTTTTGAATTTGATAATTTACAGCTGTAAGATATTGACCAACGACACCAGACAAACTGGAATATAATTGGCTTCCGGGATCGTAGATTATTTCAACTTGTTTTGCTGGATCAACTGGCAAATTTCCGAATTTAGATGGAATATAGACGACTGCCGAAATTGTACTCTTTTTTATTTCGTCGCGTGCAGTGTTTAGATTATCTTCGCTTTGAATTTTAAAAATATTTGATTGATTTAGGGCCGAAACTAATCCGGTTGCGATTTGGCTATCGGATTTGTTAATGACCGCGATTGTTCCAAGATTTGTATTTTTGCCAAAGAATAATCCAAAAATAAAAGTAAACATTAATGGGAAAAATAAAACCCAAAAAAGCGATTGGCGATTTCTAGCAAGCATTTTTAAATCAGAGGCAAATAATTTCCACATGGTTTTAATTAATAACTAATAGTGAATAACGAATATCAATTGAATATTTTCTATTCACCAATACTTTTGCCAGTTAATTCGATAAATAAGTCTTCTAGCGTCGCCCGACCAACAGTTAAACTTTCCGGATTGATTGATTGAATAATTTTCAAAGCTTCGTTCATATTTTTCTGATTTTTGATTTTCAAAGTATATTTACTCTCTTTGCCAAAAACATTTTCAACTTCTGAAAACTGTTTTAATTCATCAATGACTTTCTGGGCCAATTTCTTGTCGATGAAAGAAATACTAAAAGGAAATTCGGCTTTTTTAATAAGCTTATACGTTTCATCCATGACCAATATTTTTCCCGAATCCATGATCGCTACCCGATCACAAAGAATCTCGGCTTCTTCCATATAATGAGTAGTCAGAATAATCGTTTTACCTTTATTTTTGATCTCGGTTATCAAATCCCACAAATTTCTGCGAGCAATCGGATCAAGCCCGGTAGTTGGTTCATCAAGAAAAACGACTTCTGGATCGTTAACTAAGCTAGCAATGATAGAAAAACGTTGCTTTTGTCCGCCAGAAAGAGAGCCTATCAAACTTTTAGCTTTTGATTCTAACTCAACCATTTTCAATAGCTCAATGGCTGATACATGTTTTAAATAAAAGCTGGCAAAAAGGTCGAGAATTTCTTTAAGAGTCAAAAATTGATAGTAGGCGGATGACTGTAATTGCACTCCGATTCGCTCTTTAACTGCATCGCGGTGTTTAACAATATCACAATCCAGAACTGCAATTTCTCCGCTGGTTGGTTTTCGCAGACCTTCAATCATTTCCAGAGTAGTGGTTTTTCCGGCACCGTTTTCGCCCAAAAGACCAAAAATCTCGCCTCGTTCAACGTCAAAAGAAACCGAGTTTACAGCTATTAGGCTGCCATATTTTTTAGTTAAATTTTTTACAGAAATTACCTTTGCCATCAGAAATATTTTAACATCAACTAATATAACAATTCAAGATCATTTCAACAAAAAAATCACCCTTGATTACTCTCGGGTGATTTTTTTCAGAAAGCTTAGTAGCTTCGGTTGAAACCACCGCCACCGCGTCTGTCGCTGTCAGTTCGCTCGACTTTTGGTCGGGCAACATTAACAACAATTTTGCGGCCATCAAGATCTTGGCCATTCATTGCAGTAATGGCTTTTTCTGCTTGCGCAGCGTCGCCAACTGTAACGAATCCAAAACCTTTTGATCTACCTTCGTTAAACTTGTCTGTAATAACAACTGCTTCAACAACTTCAACACCATCGATACCGGAGAAAGCTTCTCCGAGTTTGGCATTGTCGATTGAGAAAGGCAGATTGCCTACATAAAGTTTGTTTCCTTCTGCGTCACCAGCTGGTGCTGCAGATTTGACTTCTTCAGTTACATCAGCAGCTGCGTCTGTCATGTCATCTTCACTCATTCAATTCCTTTATCCCGATAAATCGGGAAATTACAATTTCGATCGACCCAAGTTGCAGTTCCCTTTCGCTTTCGAGTACTTGCCCCTAAAACTAATAGAGTTTTTCCAACTTTCGTAAGAAGCATAGCAAATTGGTGGAAAAAAGTCAATCAAAAAACCCCAATAACAAATTATCAGAGTTTTTTGGTTCACTAAGTGGAACGATTTCAGAACTATTGATTGGGGAACAAAGCTCAAGTTCCCAGA
>JAPLVG010000027.1 GCA_026397235.1 Candidatus Berkelbacteria bacterium | reverse complement strand
TTCCACTATCTTTCATCGCTTGGATTCGATCCCTGTCGAACTGTTTTAGGTGTCCTTGATAATTTTTCATCGGTCTCCATTTGAGGTTTTTCAGACCTCTATTTTAACCTAGAAAAATTGCATTTCAAAACAGAATTTTCCAAATAATAACTGCGAGCTTGTTGAATTTTGATCACTATATTATTTTCAACAAGCTCGCACACCAACTGTGATGCAGACCGCCAGAACCGCGGCTGGAAATCATCATGTGTGCGGCATTTAGCTCGGGAGGATTGGACACCTGCACCGCGCAGTTAAGTGCACTTAACTGTTAGCATCGCAAGGCTCCGATGTTTTCCTCCCAACTGTGCCGGCCAGTTGTCGGCGATTGATGAATGTGCCGGGGGATAGACTAACCCGGCCGATGTGCCTGATGCCGGCGCAAACTACAGGCTTTCAAGCCTTCCCGGCATCCGGCCTTCGAACTTTCCGCCCAAACGGGCGATAACCAAGCCAGCGATTATCTGATCGGCTGGCTTTTTCTTTTCTCTCATTATTCGAAATTCATAATTCTATTTCCGTTTGGCTTTTGTTTGGTACTCAAATATGCTACAATTTAGTCATGAATTATTTACCTTACATATTGATTTTGATTGTTCTAATCTCTTGTGGAGTAATTATTTACTTTGTTTTTCGCAAATTAAATGAAATAGAAAAATCAAAAAACAACGATCAATCGCTGCAAATGATAAACCAAAACTTAAATAGTTTTTCTGAAAGAATTAATGTAACGAACCAAGCAATAAATGAGCGATTAGATAATGCAGCTCGAGTTATTTCAGCAGTGAATAGGGAACTGGGGACAATGTCACAAATTGGCTCCCAGCTGAGCAATTTTCAGGAATTTTTGAAATCACCAAAACTACGTGGCGGTCTCGGCGAACAAGGTCTTAGAGACATGCTGGCGCAATCCTTACCACATGATTTATACAAAATGCAGTACAGTTTTCGCAACGGCCAAATTGTTGACGCAATTATTAAGATAGAAGCTGGGTTAATTCCAATTGATGCCAAGTTTCCATTGGAAAACTTCAATCGTTTTTTAAATGCCAAATCCGCTGAGGAAAAAACTGAAGCCAAGAATAAATTCCGCTCTGATTTCCGAGTTCATGTTAACGCCATCTCAAAGAAATATATCAACCCAGACGAGGGGACTGTTGACTTTGCATTCATGTACTTACCATCGGAATCAGTATTTTTTGAAGTCGTAAATTCTGAAAGAGATTTGTTTGATTATGCTGCCAAAAATAAAATTATTCCAAGTTCACCAAGCACTTTTTTCTATTATTTGCGGACAATTATGCTCGGGCTGGAAGGAAAAAGAATTACTGAAATGAGCCGGGAAATAATGAAAACTTTAAAATCGATTAAACAAGAATCACACAAATTCGGTGATAATCTTGGAAAGTTAAATAGGCACTTGTCAAACGCTAAAAGCACCATGGACAGCGTAAATACTGGTTATGCCAGTTTATCAGAGAAGATTGACCATGTTGATGTTTTAGAAACTGATCAAGCAAAATTACTGGAAGATGACACAAGCGAAAAAAACGACAACTAAAAAACTATTGGTCGCTGCAGGAATTTTTATTGTAATTATTGGAATTACAATTTATCTTGTTACCAATAAAATTAAGGCTGACCAAGTAGAGTCTACCCCAGTAATTACAACTGATGATATTGAAACAGTCCCTGCATCAACCCTCCAATCAAATCCAGATAGCCGGGCAGAGGTTAGCGTTCCAATTCTGATGTATCATCACATTAGAAATTATAACGACCCTAACGATACAATCGGGACTAATTTGTCGGTACCACTAGAAAATTTTGATGCGCAGATAAAATATTTAAAAGACAATGGTTATTCAACCGTGACTTTCTCTGATCTTCTAGAGTTCCCAACGAAAAAATTGGCCGAGAAACCTGTGGTTATAACATTCGATGACGGTTACAGTGACGCATATGCAAATGCATATCCAGAATTAAGAACTAATAATGATGTTGCGGTATTTTACATTATCAGTGGTTTTTTAGGCAGAGCTGATACCATTACAGCCAGCCAAGTTAAAGAGATGTCAGATAATGGCATGGAAATTGGCTCGCACACAATCGACCATCCAGACCTGACAACGCTAAGCGCAACAAAAATGGAAAGTGAACTTGTACAAAGTAAAACAGCAATTGAAGCAATCATTGGAAAATCAATAATTAGTTTTTGCTATCCATCAGGTAAAAATAATTCGATTGTCGACGCCGCAACAAAAAACGCAGGATATCTAACGGCCACAACAACCGTTTCCGGTATTAGCACAACTTCGAGTGATAAATTTACCTTGCCAAGAATAAGAATTACCCCGTCAGATAGTCTAACAACATTTGCAAATAAATTAGCAGGGAAATGATAAAAAAAATTATCGTTGAAAAATCTGAGGCAGGGGAGAGGCTAGATGTTTTTTTACAACAAAAAATTCCTGACTTTAGTCGCAACCAAATCCAAGACAGCATTAAAACTAAGAGAATCCTTGTCAATAACTTTCCAACTAAGCCAGCTGGAAAAATCAACACTGATGACCAAATCCAAATAGACATTGATTACTTTGATGACCTATCAAAACCGATCGAGCTAATCGCTGAAAAAATTCCGCTCGACGTTTTGTTCGAAGATGAAAATATCTTAGTTATTGATAAGCCAGCTGGCATGGTTGTCCATCCCGCACATGGTAACTTGTCGGGGACTCTAGTTAATGCAATCCTGGATTATGAACCAAATATTGCCGACACGGTCACCACCGGCACAAATTATGAAAAAATGCGTCCAGGAATAGTCCACCGTCTGGACAAGGATACCTCTGGCGTCATTATTGTTGCAAAAAATGCCAAGTCATTATCATCGTTATCAAAACAATTGGCGAATAAAACAATTAAGAAAACTTATTTATCTCTTGTTTTCGGTGAAACTGCTAAAAGCGGGGAGATAAAATCATTTCTGGGTAGAGATAAGAACGACAGAAAAAAAATAGCTGTCACTGACAAAGATCATGGGAAGTTAGCGATTACAAAATTCAAGAAAACTCAGTCACGCAGTTACGGGGATAATAAATTGTCGCTACTTTTAATTGAGATTCCGACCGGCAGAACTCATCAAATCAGAACCCAAATGAAAAGTATTGGACACCCAGTTATCGGTGACCAAACGTATTTCACCAAAGAAAGCAAAAACATATCGGATATTATCGGCATTAAGCGACAATTATTACATGCCAGCAAAATCGAATTTTATCATCCCAAAGACAATAAAATTATGGTTGTTGAATCAGCCACATCTGCTGATTTCTTAGCTGCCCTAAACAAGTTAAAATAATACTCATACTTTTTATGATAAGTTCATAAATCATTTGACAGGATAAAAAAGTATATGCTAAGTTTGAATTGCATATACTTTTTTTCAGCCAAGGGCTGATTGGCCCCTGGCCAAAATTTAATATTTGAAACTATGGAACGCGAAAGAATTACCATCTCTATCAAAAAAGAAGTTTTAGAGAAAATCGATCAACGTATTGACGGGATTAAAATGCGTAATCGCTCACACGCGATTGAACTTCTAGTTTCAGAAATGCTAGGAATGGCGAAAATTGAGAATGCAGTTATTATGGCCGGCGGCAAGGGCGCGCTTCGGTTAATCCCAACAGTCGAAGAGTCAATACGGATATTAAAAAATTATGGAATTAAAGATATCACAATTGCCGTCGGCTATTTGGGCGAAAAGATAAAGCAGGAAATTGGTAATGGTGAAAAATTCGAGACAAAGATTTCTTACATCGAAGGCGGAGAGGGGACTGCTGGGGCCTTAAGTCTGCTGAGAAAGAAACTAAAAAGAACTTTCTTGGTTATCAATATAGACCAGGTGAGTAAAATCGACATAGCCAAACTAGCGGATTTTCATTTCAATCATCAACCAATAGCCTCAATTGCCAGTGACAATTCCAAACTTTTGAAGGGATATTATTTACTTGAACCAGAAATATTTACATTTATTTCTACTGGCTTTTCAATGCTCGAAGAGGATGTTTTTCCCAAACTGATCGCTGACGGCAAACTTTTAATTTTCCCAGTTATCAGCTAGATTGACTTATGACTCTAAATAACCTAATATAATTACTAGCATGAAAAGAATTTGGTACATATTTGGAACTATTATAGTCGTACTGGCACTGGCAGTCTTAATTGATATACCAAAAGGTCCGAATTTATTTGGTAAAGATATTAAAACTCATTTGGGACTCGACCTACAGGGTGGAACTGAGCTAATATATCAAGCCGACCTATCAAAATCGACCGACAAAACCAAGGATCTGACTAATTTAATCAGCATTTTCAGACAACGAGTCGACCGTCTTGGCGTGGCTGAACCAACAATTCAGCAGCAGGGGAGTGATCAAGTTTTGATTCAACTGCCTGGTATTAAAGATATTAATCAGGCGATAACAACTATCGGCCAAACCTACGAACTATCATTTATGACACAAGCGGCAGATGCTACTACCAGCTTGCAACTGCAAGATTACTACCAAACGGATTACAGCTATCCTGGATACTGGCAAGCGACAGACCTCACTGGAAAAGATTTAATCAGTTCTGATGTTACATATCAAAATAGTTCCTCGGGCGTTAGCGCAAGCACTCCTGTGGTTTCACTGACCTTCAATGACGCAGGCAAAGCAAAATTTGCCAGTATGACTAAAAATAATCTTAACAAGCAGATTGCGATTGTGCTTGATAACAGAATTGTTTCAGCCCCAACTGTTCAATCTGAAATTACCGATGGAAAAGCTGTTATTACCGGTCAGAAGGATATCAAAGAAGCGAAAAAGTTATCTGATCGATTGAACGAGGGGATGCTGCCGATTCCGGCGAAGGTTATTGCCCAGCAAAATGTTGGAGCAACACTTGGTGCTGACTCGATCAAAAAGAGTCTGACCGCTGGCATCATCGGTTTAATTTTAGTCGGCTTGTTTATGCTAATTCATTACAAATTTCCAGGACTAATCGCGGTTGCTGCACTAATTATTTACAGTTTAATTGCGCTGGCATTATTTAAAATAATTCCCATCACAATGACTTTGGCTGGTATTGCCGGTTTTATTCTTTCCATTGGTATGGCGGTTGATGCCAATATTCTAATCTTCGAACGAACTAGGGAAGAGCTCCGTTTGGGTAAAGATATTGTTGTGGCAATTGAAGAGGGCTTCAAACGCGCCTGGAACAGTATTCGAGATTCTAATTTTTCAACTATCATTACCTGTGTAATTTTGTTTGAATTTGGTACTGGACTGATTAAAGGATTTGCTTTAACACTGGCAATTGGTGTTCTGGTTTCCATGTTCACGGCAGTTACCGTTAGCCGAACATTCTTATTACTGTTAACCAAAACAAACCTAAGGAAATATCTACATGTTTAATTTAGTCAAAAAACGAACTTATTTTTATATCTTTTCTTCGGCCTTAATCGTCCTGAGCATTCTTTCAATTTTTATTTGGAAACTAAATTTTGGTATAGATTTCAGTGGGGGATCAATCATTGAATTATCAAGTAGTGGTATCGCCGGTCAAATCGAGGCGATAAAATCAGAAAGCGCCGGCATTGGAATTAAAATCGATTCTGCCAGTTCTTCGGGCAACGACAAAGTAATTTTGCGTACTAAAAACCTAACAACCGATGAACATCAAAAATTAATTGCAACTATAACCAAAGTCAACCATGGAACCACTGAATCAAGTTATCAAACCATTGGGCCTGTCGTTAGTCGCGATATTAGTAATAAAGCTATCTGGGCCGTTGTAGTTGCTTCCTTAGCTATTATATTGTTTGTTGCTTATGCCTTTCGCAAAGTTCCAAAACCGGCAAGCTCCTGGCGTTTTGGCTTAACTGCTGTCGCAGCGTTAATTCATGATCTAATTGTTACAACCGGCTTCGTCTCCGTTGTCGGCCACTATTATTCATTTATGCAAGTTGATGCTTTGTTTATTACTGCACTTTTGACTGTTATGGGTTTTTCTGTCCATGATACAATCGTTGTTTTCGATCGACTGCGAGAAAACATGGTGCGACATCCAAACTCAGATATCGAAACGCTGGCCAACGATAGCATACTTCAAACTATTTCCAGATCGATTAATACCTCGCTCACCACAATTATGGTTTTGCTGGCGTTATTCTTAATCGGTGGTTCATCGATAAGCCATTTCGTCTTAATATTAATCGCCGGTATTACCTTTGGAACCTACTCTTCAATCTTTATTGCCACCATGCTTCTAATCAGCTGGCAAAAAACAATTGAACGACGCAAAGCAGGGGAGTAGGCGATCCTCTTTTCGATCTTTTTAATTTTCAATTATTGATACAACTAAATAGATTAGGTAAAATGACAAAATAAAATGAAATATATTCTGTCTTTTTTTGCTGCAAAAAGCTTGACAAATGCATATTTATTTGCTATGATGTTTTTGTAGCGGGCTCCAAGTGGCTGGAGATAGCCACTGACCCGTCGTCGTGAACCAGGTGGGTGCCAGGAAACCGCACAAGCGGCTGGCACCCACACCTACATAATTTTTTACCAGATATCTGGTATTTTTTATTTTTCCTGTCTGGGACTTGCAAACAACATTAATAATTATAGGTTAGATGACCAATTTATCAGCCAACAAATAATCTGCCAAACTGGGCCATTGTGGGGCCTTTTGAGGCAGAAAACACGCTCACAACTTGTCATTGCGAGCGATAGCGAAGCAATCTTAATAATAGATTGCCACGCCTTTCGCTCCACTCAATGGCTCGCAATGACAAAACCGTTGTATGTCGCATAATGTATCTTATGCGACATTATTTATAGTTACACAATGTCATCCTATATCTGAGCTTAATCACGTGTCAAACAAGGATGCCTTTTTCACCAAACAATCTTCCGAAAAAACTCCCTTAAATAATCCTCTTTTTCCGGTACTGTTATTTTCTGACATATCCCAGTTTAGTTTTGAAAATATTTTATAGAAATAAACAAAAATATAAAAGTGCAAATTGTTTGCGGTCCCCTATCAACATCAAAAAAAACGCCCGCCTGCATCAGCTACGCAGAAGCGTTGCGGGCAGGCCGGGGAACAAGCGCTTTTACTCTCAAGTCACCTTTAATTTTTCAATCCAAACTTATAGCAACGCCTTCTTGAAGAGGATTTTCGTCTGAAGTTGCCATTACCATTACCGGCTGACGTTCCTCTTTTGGCTCTCTTTCATCTTCTGATGCCTTAACATCCAAAACCTCATCCAGTTTCTTATCTGGCTCAACTTCCATTTTTTGTTCCGAAATAACTCCCAAAGCTTCATCTTTGTCCGGTCCTCCACTTTTTGGTGGCGTGTCGTCATCTTTTTTTTCTGGTTTACTTTCCCCTTCTCCCGTTTCAATCCTTACATCATATGCCTTCTCCATAATTTTAATCATTTCCTTGCCGGATTGATCAATTGATATCCCCTGCTCGACAAACATTTCCGGTGTAATTTTTTGACCAACAAACCACTTAACACCACCTCTGGCAGTTTGCTCTTTATAAATTTTATCCCCAATCATATTTTGCCACTTTAAATACCTGATTTTCTTATCCCTGGGAGCATCTTGGTTTGCATCTTGTTGATTATTTTCTTCAACTGGCAGACCGATTTCCTGTTTTGGCTCGCTGATTGCCGAGCTTTGCGCTACTATAGGTGTTGAAACCGGTGCCACGGCAGGTTTCGACTGATCGACTCGTTCAAATTGCTTATCCGATACCCTATCAACCGACGCCAACTGATTTAAACGGTTAGCAAAATAATTGTCAGATTCCGCTTTTAGTTCCTCTTCAAGTTCACGCGATTTTTCAATTATCATCGTCTCAACTTCACTTCTGTTTGCAGCGTAATTTTTTCTTGAGGTTTCAATAATTTGATCGCGATTACCAGAAATTTTTTCAAAAGGCGGCAATGTTCTGGCCGAAAACGCCGGCTTGGTAATCCCATCAATTAAAAGTTTGGTATATATTTGATACCGATCAAGATTTACCAGATCATTTGCCTCAAAAACCGGTTCAAATTCTTTAACCAGAAAATCGGCGTCAGTACCACCAACTCGAAATGCAATTATTGTACCGGCATTACCAAAAACCGCGTCTCGAACAATTTCCGGCATTTGAGTGATGTACTGGTTAGCAATAGTCAAGTTTAAATTGTACTTCCTAGCCTCAGAGAGAATTACTGCAAATGATTCGGTGGCAAAATTTTGAAATTCATCAACATACAAGTAACAATCCGGCCGATTGTCGATAGTAACATCGGCACGGCTCATTGCCGAAAGCTGAATTTTGGTAATCATCATCGCACCTAAGAGCGCAGAGTTATCCTCACCTATTTTTCCACGTGAAAGGTTTATAAGTAAAATCTTTTTACTATCCATAATCTCGCGGATATTGATTCTCGAGTGTGGCTGACCAACAATATTTCGAATTGTTGCTGATGATAAAAATTGTCCAACTTTATTCAAAATTGGAGAAACCGCTTCAGTCCTAAACTTTACATCATATTGGGCAAACTCGTTGATCCAGAATTCTTTAATCACAGTGTCAGTGACAAAACTAACAACTTTTTCCCTAAAACGCTTTTCAGTAAGCATCCGTGGGATGTCCAACATTGTTGATTCGGGAAAATCCAAAAGAGCCAATACTGTATTTCGTAAAATATGCTCAAGCCGAGGTCCCCATGACTCACCAAAGATCTTCTTGAAAATTCCAACAAAACCCGAGGCGACCATACCCTTGAAATCATCCTCAACTTTGTCCAAAAGATTAAAAGCGATTGGAAAAGCCCTGTCGGCCGGATCGAAAACAATAACATCATTAATCCGATCATCAGGCATACACGCTAAGACTTTATCAACTAAATCACCATGAGGATCAACGATAATAACTCCTCTATTTTCCATCACATCATCAATCGCCATATTTTCAATCAAAGTTGATTTACCAGTACCAGACTTACCAATAATATAACAGTGTCTTCGGCGATCATCGAGTTTAATACCAAATTTACGATATACATTGCGGAAATTTGTTTCACCCAGCACCGTAATATTTTCAGCCTCGATATTTTCAACCAATGGCAAATTCGATGGTGGCTCCCCCTTCTTACTGCCAGCCCAAACAATGTGGGGCGTTTCAACTGTTTGATTTGGCAAGTGATATATCGCTGCCAATTCCGAAATATTTAGCACATAACCCTTATCTTCAAAATTACGGGATTTATAACTATTGATAAAGTCTTCATTATTGACAACAATTTCAGAATGTTTGAAACCATTTCCATTGGTAGTGTTAAATTGTTTGAAAGCAGCTGCCAAACTCTGAACTTTTGTTCTTGCTGCAACAGGATCAGCAGCGACAGCAACTAAACGAATTTTTGTTTCAAACCCAAGTTTTACGATTTTAAATTCAATGCTTTTCAGCGCTTCCTCAACCGGACCAGAAAGTTTTATTTCTGATGCGGCAGCCACACCCTCGAGCTCTGCATTTGGATTTAATGCCAACTTAACAAAATTACGACCAAATTCCTTACCGGTTTTGATGACATGTTTATGAAAATCTTTAAAACCCACTGCTTTATCTGTTCCCTTTTTAACTCGATCGATGTAATCAATCCCCCGCTCCTGCCAGTCATCACCAACCGGTCGGATAATGAATTGCAACCATATTTCTTCACCTGACTGTATTTTTGACATCACCGATGTAATTCCTGAAAGTGGATCAACTTCAAAATCGGAAAACATTTTTATTGGAAAAACATCTGGTTTAGTTAGAACCAACTCACAGCCAGCCGTAAACATTCCTTTACTATCAGCCTTTTCACTGTAATCATCTATCTGGCTAATCTCTACCGTCGGATATTGAGCATAAATTTGACCTTCAACAAAATCAACCAAATGTCTTGGCACATGGAGATAGAATTGAACAAACTTATCAACTGAGACAATTTCAAAACTTAGACTTGGTTGAAAAGCAGCAGAATCGGTATAAATTCCATGAATCGACGCGAACATTTGCTCAGCTGCCAATGGAGCTTTTTCATTATTTTTTGGCACTTCAATTAAGAGAGTGTTATATTCCTGTTTTTCAGACCAAACTATCTTTTTTTTCTGCTCAGAAACCTTCCACCACAAATACAAAAAATACACTGGCCCGATTATTAGTACAGCATAAATTAAATATAGTATAAACGTCATTAAAAATTCCCTCTCTTAACTAATTATACATCCAAGAGGAACAAAAAGTCCAACACAGAAGAGAACTTATAACTTTTCATAAACATAACCACCATCAACCTTTTTGAACTCTTTTTTAGTTTGTAGGTTAATCACAATCGTGTTCTTTTTAACTTTGCGGGATTTATTCACTAGTTCTATGATCTCTGAGGAAGATATTGGTTTTTTACTATTAGAAAGAATATTTTTGATGACTTCGCAAACAGTTCCATCACTATAACCCCATTCACGCAAAGCATAGATTCCCCTGCCAATCAGAACAAAGCGATTGTCAGCAATTAATTCATTATGAACTGTCGCCCTAACAACTTTTTTCTTATCAAATTCAAGGGCGGCAATTCCTGAAGTGATTTCAGTAAAATGCAATGGAGAACCGGTAGTTTTTAAAACATAATAAATTTTGTCGCGAACATTTCTCGGGTTGACAGATGGCCAACTTGTTAAGCCAATCATTCCATTTTTTGCCATTATCAACTTTTTTGAAATATAAATACAAGATAAAACAAAGTTTGCATCCATTTTTGCCAGGGCTGGAATTTCAGTCTTAAGACCTTCGAACTGCTGTGGAATATCTTCTTTTTTAAAATATTCGATAATTTTTCCTAGCGTCGATAATATCTTGTCATTAGTGGTACTTGCTAATTTCCAACCACTATAAATCTTATCACTTTCATTAATTTTATCGATTCCAAAAATTATCGTACAGGCCAAGCGAAGATAATTTTTAGCAAATTTTTGTTCATTAGCAAGCTTCAAAAATTCTTCTGAAATCTCGTCGTCCGCGACCACACCACCGACTAAATCAAAAGTTCCAACAATTTTATTGGTCATTTCGGAAAAATCATTTTCCATCAAAGCAGACATTTTGCGTAAAGCATTTTTTTCAATCTGTCTTACTCGCTCACGAGACAAGTGTAACTCGCGACCAATAGCAGACAGAGTTTCCTTTTTTCCGGTAATGCCAAAACGCCCTGTAATTGCTCTCTTCTCTTTTTCATTCAATACCAACATTAGATCGCCAATGATTTCGACCAGATTTTTCCCTCGAGTTGAATTTTCTTTTGTCTCTGACATTTTACTCACCCCAAGAATTATTATTTATTACAAGATATATTTATGCCCGTTAGGGCGACAAAGCGTAAAAAAGGTAACAACCTTTATATTTCTTCAAGCATTATGTTTTCAATTGCTGCCCATTCACTTTTTCCATCTTCTGGAATTAAACCAACAATCTTATCGCCAACCTTGGCTTTAAAATACGTCACAGACGCGGTTAACACATTGTATAATTGACCACCAACATTGATTCTCCAACCCTCGCCAAACTCTTCCAGTTCTCCGACAATTTTTTTTCTTTCAACTGGATTGATCTGCTTGTAAACAAAGCTACCGTCTGGCAAGATTGTTAATTTTAATACGTCTCCGGTTACCAGCTTTGATTTACTGGCATAATTTGCCGGAATTGGATAAACACTGCCATCAGGAGAAACAAAATTCTCCCCGTCAAAAATACCTTCGGTAATATTATCTGAAAGACTGGTTTCAGCGACTTCCTTAGCCTTCTCTTCAATCTCTGTTTTAAAAATTAAAGATTTAGCTTTTCGAATTTGATTTTCGGCGCTGTCGAGAAGTTGTTTTATGCTGACCAAATCCTCTTCTGATGGTAAATTTTGATTTTGTTTTGTTTTTGCCATGATTTATTATGTAATATAAACTCTCACTGATCTACTAACACTGATATTCACAGATTCTTTCTTATCAGTGTTTATCTGTGACAATTGATCTGTGATAGTTTTTACTTCCGCTTATTTTCTTCGTCAGTGTTAGCATACAACAAAAGAATTTTTTTGTCAACGATTTAATCAAAAAATAAGCCAGATTTGACTTACCAGATTAATTGGTCTAATTTGTCCAATTTATTAACCTGAAGCTCCCTTCGTATTTCCTTCGCCGATTCCCGGCAAATCAATCTTATCTATTTGCGATCGCTCGGAAATTTCCGATTCTACAACTTCTTTAGCGCTACCAAATTTTAAGCGCGAAAGCTGTTTGATCGCCTCCGCCAATTGCTTGTTTCCATTCTGATCCGGCGCAATACTTTGTCCATTAAATGCCGGCATCGGTGCATTATCAATAAGTTCGCGAATATAGAAATTAAACTTATCGACGTTAGTCAAATCATCAATAGCGATCGGAGCAAATTCCTTGACTAAGAATTCGGCGTCTGCAGCGCCAACACGGAAAGCAATCAAATTTCCGGCATTACCAATAACGGAATCGCGAATTTTATCATCTAGCTGAGCAATATATTGATTAGTAATTTGAAGCGAGAGTTTGTATTTTCTAGACTCAGACAGAATGGTAGAAAACACATCTGTAATAAAGTTTTGAAACTCATCAACGTAGAGATAAAATGGCGTTCTTTCATCTTCCGTTTGGTCCTGTCTGGAAAACGCGCCGATGGCGATTTTTGAAACAATAATCATACCTAGCAAAAAGGCGTTAATTTCTCCGATTAAACCCTTTGAAAGCTTACAAAGCAATATCTTCTTTCCGTCCATTACCTCCCTAAAATCAAATGCCGACTTTGGCTGACCGATAATATTCCTCATCATGTCATTGGTCATGAACCTACCAAACTTTGAAGTAAAGTAATTTAGCATTTCTGATTTATGGAAATCAGAAGTTTTCGCCATCTGTTTCTCCCAAAATGATCTGACGACTGGATCTTTAACATATTTTATTCGATCCTTCTCAAACTCCGGATCAGTAAACAGACGCGGAATATCGATAAGTGTTCCACCGTCAGGATGAGCCATTAAAGTCAGGGCGGCATTTCTCATCCAATGCTCAAACTGCGGGCCAACTATTCCGGTTTGGTTCGGATCAAATAATTTATAAAAGATTTGGATCGCTTCTTGAACTAAGAAATCTCGTTGTTCGTTTGTCTTCCACTCTAAGAGATTTAACCCCATTGGCCTCTCAAGATCTGATGGATCAAACAAAATTACATCTTCGGCCCGCTCTTTTGGAATATGTTCTAAAATATAATCAACCGCGTCTCCATTTGGATCTAAATAACAAACGCCTTTACCGGCAACGATATCTTGCATAATCATGTTTTCAAAAAGAACGGTTTTACCAACACCGGTTTTTCCAACCATGTAAATGTGGCGCATCCGGTCAGTATCTTTAATCCGAATTGTCTGCTTCTGACCACGATAATTTGTCTCTCCAACAATAACGCCTTCGGCCGGCATTTGCGGCGGTGGCGATTCTTTTTTCGAATAAACCCAAGCGATGTTTGGAGTTTCGGTAAATCGGTTTGGTAAATGGAAAAGCGAAGCGATTTCTTCGGTATTCAAAAGCATTCGCGGTTCCCGACCATAAATTCGATAGATGTAATTGGCAACGGTCTCTCGTAAACGTTTGGCTTTTTTAAATTTAAAACCATTGTTATCCGGAGCAAAAAACTGCGAAAATGAGGAAAAAATAGTTTTCAAAGTTTCACGGGCTTGTTCGGCAGTCGGCGCAACAGCGATGATTCTAACCTGTGTATCAAAACCTGTTTTGGCTCCCTTTTCGGCTAAGAGTTTTAATTGTTGCTCCTGTATTGGATTTAGTCGAAACTGATTCTGCATCTGCTTTTCTTTATCTTCCTCCATTATCGATTTTCCACTGGCAGACTTGCCAACATCGCCTAAAAATTTAAAGAAGCTCTCCCCCATTCTGCGGTTGAATGATGAAGCATAATAATTACCCGATTTACCAGCTTGAATATTTTTTGCCACTTTGTCGAGTGCAAATCTCCAAGTGTTGTCAGTCGGCCGAATTAAAATCTGAATGGCTGCGTTTCTCTCAGTCCCAAGTTTAGACAAAGCGTTGACGATACCATTTAACGGATCATATTCCAAATAACGATAAGTTTTGATTGGAAAAAAGAATTTCTTCAGTAGTCGCAAATTGCCGACAGCAACTTCGCCCTTCATTTCCTTAAAAACCGAAAATCCCCTGTCCTTGTCCACTTCAACAATTGCGTCGGGATATTGAGATAAAATGTTTTTCTCAATTGCATCTTTAAAAACCTCCGGTGCGCCGATGTAAAAAAACACTAATCCTTTCTTAGAGATAATTTCTAAACTAATGTGGTCTTGGCCGGCAATTTTCCGTTTGATGTGCGGATCGAAGAGAGATTCAATGTTAGCTAAAAACGGCTCGATAATTCCAGCCAATTCTCGGAAATCCATTTTTTGATCATTTTCTTCAGCAAATCTTTCTTTGGGAATGGAGATTTTGAGCATTATCCAATTTTGAGTCTTGCGCAATTGATAATAATATAAAATAACTCGCTGCAAATATTTATATAAAAAGTATATTCCAGTTGCCAACGCCACTATAATCAAAACCCACCACCAACTACTGGTGCCGGATGTCGTCGTCGACGAATTATAATTATAAGAATTCAATTGCCCCTCCACCACACATTAAATATCTAATAGCCCGTGGTGCCCTTCCGTAGCGAGCATTCGACTGCGAGGGCTGAAATCCTCGAGACGAATTCGAGCAAAGGAGGGCTAATCACTATCCCAAATCCAATGGAACCCAGGCTTTAGCCTGCTGTATTGTTTGATGTTTCTTCTTCAGTGACTTTTTGACCTTCCACCCTCTGCGCTTCCAATGCCGCGGAATCCTTAGCACTTGCTATATTCGGATCTTTGCCATTTTCAACAAATTTTTTAATCGGCTCATAACCATCAGCTACAAACACATCATCTGGTTCTCCGATTGATGACTCCCCTGCTTCGCCGGCAGTTTCAATTTGATCTTCTTTTTTTACTTCCGGCACAATCGCTTTAACTTGATCGGCTATTTGTTTTTCGACTTCGACAATTTCTGATTCATCGGTCGGCACTTCCGGTATATTTGATTTTTCTTCGTCGATTTCTCTACCTTCTTTATATACAACACCGTCGACTTGTTTCGGACTTGCAATATTGTCATCTGGCACAATTTCCATTTTATCCGGTTGCAATTCACCGACAGAAAAAATCCCTGCCCACTCTTCCTCTGGTCGTTCAACTTTTTCATGATCAACAAATTTAATCTTCAATTTTCCATCGGCTGCGGCTGATATATTTTCAATCAGAAAATCGTCGTAATTTTCAACTTCGCCAGAATTAGTTTTAAATCGCCATAATTGCCCGGATGCAATTTCAATCGAACCATTTTCACCTGGAAGCAAAATAGATTCAATGGGCCTGTATTTTTCCCATGATCCATTTACCATGTTATGATAGATTTCCTTTGATGGTTTAAAGGACGATAGTGTTGATTCCGGAACGAAAATTGTTTGACCATTGTTACTTTCAAGTGTCACCAAACCAGCGTGATTGTCGGAAAAAGTATATTCGCTGCCAACCATATTTTCATCAATTGTCAGTGGCGGCGACCCGACTGCTCTGGAAAAAGATCCGGTTGGTTTAACTAAAACTATTTTTTCGCCAATTTTAAACCGCGGGATCTCTTTGCCATTGCCATTTTCAAATCCATTAGAGAAACCCGCTTTGGCAGATTTTTCTGCCGATGATTTGATAATCGTGGGTTTTGCCGGTAAATCAGTGGCAGCTGAGTCAATTAAATCTCTGTTTTTATCGTCTTCTTTTTGCTGCAGCCACAAAGTTAATTCTTCAACTTTCGATCGTTTCAATCGAGTCAACGCATTGTGATTTTCCACACTTGAATCTGTCTGATATTTGGTGGCGAAATTTTCCAATTGCCTTTGCAATTGAGTTGATAATATCCCCTCAATTTTTCCACCGGCATCAACGACCTTTTTTTCAATTTCCGCCGTCTCAATTTCCAACAACGGCTCCTCAATTTTTTCTCCAATTGTAAAATCTGCAGGTGTAAATTTTGGTTTTTCAATGTTCGTAACTGCAGGTTTTGGTTCAGCAACAGATTTCTCAACCTCAACGACCGGCGCTTCAGCAACTTTTTCTGGTTCAGAAATCGGTGAAACTTTTGGTGTTACGACCGAAAGATCTGAACTTGTTTCGACAATAGGCGTAAAATTGTCCAGTGTTGTGACGGGAGTGTTTTTAAAATCAAATTTTGGTCTTTTAGTTGTCATGTTTATCCTAATTTAAAATATTCTTCTTCAATACCTTCAATAAACTTTTCTTCTGGCATATTAATAGTCTCTCCGCCTTCTAGCATAATTCCAATATTGCCTGTTTCTTCATCTTTTTCAGCGAATAAAACTTTATTGGTTAATTTTCCACCCTGTGTCGCAAATTGTCGGGAAATTAAAACTTCTGGGCCAATTTTGACTGGACCAAGTTTTGTCTGAAGGGTTAGAAATTCAGGATTTTCATCTTCTGGTGATTTTTCTTCCGCCAATTCCTCCGCCCATTTCAACTTTATTTCATTGATCTTTGCTTGTGATTCCGGGCCAACATCCCTGACATAATCAGGCTCGGCCAAAGCTAAAAATTCAGCGGCACCAAGCTGATAAACTTTTCTTGTTTCTTCACCACGTAGCTTGACGGATATTCTGACTGATCTTTTTTCCGGATTAATCGAATCAATAATTACTCCGGCGTCATTCGGTAAAACGTACGACTTGAATTCACCTAATTCGGTTTGATTTGGATTGGCTTCAGCCATAACGACGCTTGCCTCAGATGGATTTCGAATAATCCAAGTTTTTCCCTGCCTCAAAGCCTCTTTTATCTTTGCCAGCTGTTCATCGTCATTAATTTCAATTTCCGGTTTTGGAGGTTTTTCAACTTGTGATTTTTTAATGCCTTTTTCCAAATTGGTAATTCTTGTAATTTCTTCAGCAGAAGCTCCCATTTTTTCCAAAATATCTTTCAAACTAATTGTTAATTTATCCAGATTGCTTTCCGGTTTTATCCACATATTTTCCCGGGCACTAACACCTTGACTCAATGAAAATCCTTCAGGAAAAGCATTTTTAGAGCTAATAAAAAAGCTTTTTGTTTTTGTATTCCATAACAAATAGGTATCAAATCCCAAAGCACTGGCGGCTTCGGCTCTCGATGGAACTTTAGCACCATTGTCAATTAATATTTTGCCGAAATTTTTTGACTCCAGCGTCCAGCCAGCGTCTTTTAACTCGTCGATATTTTTGATTGATTCATCAATAGATTTTTTCCGATCAGCACTTTTATCTACCGGTTTTCTTGTTCGATAATCCGTATATTTTAAGCCATATTTTTCCAGATCTGCATCTGTAAGTTTTTCACTTGGATCTCTTCCGTCCTTGAAAAAAGTTTCCAGATTTTTAAAATTCATAAATCTCGACAACCCATAAAGTGTTTTGTCTGATTTTCTAAAATCATCTTCGGTGTTCGGGAATAAATGATTATCACAAACTGTCACAAAATTAACCAGGTTTTTTAAATATGGATATTTTTCCTCATCAATCATTCCTAGCCCAACCAAAACATCATAAGCTTGCGAGGTAGCTGATTCCTTCCTGTCAACTTTTGGTCCATGATGATCGATGAAACCGGTCATCGGATCATTTTCCCAATCATAATTCAGATAACCTTTATCATCCCGACCAGAACCACCATACGTCGCAACACCATTAACATTTCCAGTATCAATATTTATTTTACCAATTACTTCACTACCGGCAGGAATTTTTATTACGGCATCGTCGTTTTTAACAATCGCGGCTAATTCTAGTAAACCAATTGCACCTTTGCCATCCAAATCAGGATATTTTCCTTTTTTATCTGCATAGTGGACAACAAACTGATCTTTTAATACTTCCCTTGCTAATTCATTAAATTGTTTTTCTGATTCATATTTATCATCTTCGCCATGCGCATGAAGTTCCTTCCGCTGTTCTGCTGATAAACGAGAAAAAACCCAAGCTGCAGCACTTTGATAATTGTGCTTCTTTTCTGGTGGTAAATTTTTATTTCTTTCGGCCAATTTTTCCAAAAACTCTTTATCTTCGTCGGTAATTTCCCTGACTTCCGGTTTTGGCTCTGGTTCCGGCGCAACTTCTTCAACTTCGACAAAAGTATCATCAGTATTTTCATCGTTTATTTTCCCATCTACGGTCTCAAACCTTACCAAGCCAATCTTGACGATATTATTTGTATCAGCTAAATTTTTGGTTAAAATTTCCGCTATTCCACTATCAGCAACAAGTTTCCATTGGCCATCAACTTTTTGAATCGGCCTTAATTCAGCATACTCCTCGCCACCGAAAGTCTTGTACTTTGCCAGACAAAAATTCTCAAAATTTCTAAAAAGTGGGGAACCCAGACCGATTTTATCTCTGATTTTCTGATCCTTTGGAATATTTAACGCCTGGTTAATGCTAAATCTGTGTTCATCCTGTTCCTCTTCTTCCGCCGGCAATTCGACATTTAAAGTCTCACCACCACCGGTTTCACCAATCACCGGTCCGTTTATTAATTCTCCCGCCCGATTTACTTTGGCCTTATCGATTTTTTCCGCTGATTCAATGTCTTTATGTCCAACTCGTCCGGCAAAAAAGTTGACCAAATTAACCACATTTAAACCAATAAGACCTTTTGTCATTTCGAAAATTTTTGTACTTGCCAAAGCGGTTTGTTTCACTAACTCAGATTTTTTCTTTATTTTGCCAATTGCTGCCTGCAAATTAGCCAAACTATCATGCCAAATATGAGTTGTTTGATCAAAATACGGTTTAACTCCATGTTGAATCACCTGAACCAAGTGATCTTTTGCGCTATCAGGAATAGCTAGCCCGTCGAAATCATATTTACCGACTGTCTGACCATGTTTTAAAACCTCGCCGGCATTTTGCGCCGCTTGCTGTCCGGTTTGGTGCGCTGTTGTTGCCGCCGCTTGACCGATTTCTTTAGCTGCATGTAATCCGCCCAATACCGAAGCGCCGATTGTTGCCGTCGCCGACAATAAATCAGCACCGAGTTCCAAATTTCGCTCACGCTTAATTAGACCTTTTTCCTTTTCGCCAACATTTATTACGTCAACCCCAGAGTTGCCACCTTCATCAACACCTTCGTCTTTGCGCAATCCTTCGTAGGTAACTTTTCCCGTCTGAAGATTAACAATTTTTTTTGCTCGCCGCAGAGTGTCATCACAAATCATTTCCGTAATTTCCAGCATCAGGCTTTTATAGCGCGGATCCTGCTCAATTTGCTCTGGAGTTAGTAACGGATCCTCCGCTATAATATTAAACTGAAGTTCCGCCAATTCACCGGACATTTGTTCGATTTTTTGTATTACTGCTTCATTTGCTAATTCAATTTCATTTCTGACTTGCCGTTCACCACTCCAAGCCATTCTCCCAGCTTCCCAAGCGGTTCGAACTGCCAAACCAGCGCCGACCCCGATAGCAGCCGGAAGAATCGCCACTGATCCACCAAGAATTCCGGCAGCGATAATACCAACGCCACCGGCAATTCCACCCTTCTTCAATATCTTTAATCCCCGCTGTTTAATTTCATCGACAAGACTTTGGTTACTATGAATATTTCTGATGTCAGCATTATTAAACCAGTTACTAAATTTCTGTAAACCACTAGTGCCATAATATTTTTCAAACCGTCGTTTTTTGTCAGTATTCTGCAACTGACCAACCTCTTCCATTAGTGAATCAAACCGTTCAATCGGTCCAAGATTTGCGTCAACTTCTGCATCAACACTTTGTGATGGTAAATCTTCGTTTGGCATTTATTTTTTGTCTTTATCAAGCTCCAGCAAAATATCCGCCAGCGTTCCGCCGGATTTTTCAATCATTTTAGCAAAGGTTATAAACTCAATTTTGTATTTCGCCGCTTCCTCAGCAGTAATCGCCGTAAAATCAATATTTTGATTTTCAAAAAAACTAGTGATTGCATTATTATCACCGGTTTCAAGTGTAGATTTAAAGTCAGCTCGACCAGATTCATCAAGCTCAGAATTGATTCGTTCGAAAACCCGCAACTGGATAGCTCCGAACATTTTTGTCGCCAACTGGTCGCGTTCCTCATCGGATAATTCCAAACCAACAAGTTCAAAAATATCTCCGCCAACTACCTGATCAAAACTTAGACCATCGATTTTTCCTTGATCCGTTATTCCAGCAATATCATCAGCCATTATCCCTCCATTCGCAAATATTAGAGATTGTTTATTTGTTTTTTTTGAAATTAGAAATTAGAAATTAGAAATCTTCCCCTGTTTATATTATAGTATACATTTTGTTTTGAAACAACAAAAAAAGTCCGGCTCCTCGCAATGAGGAACCGGACAGGTACAACTGATGGTTACTTGCCAGCCGCCGCTTTGGCAGCGGCGGCCTTCTTCGCTGCCTCAGCCTTGGCGGCGGCTTCCTCCACCTCACCGGTGGTCGGCTTCGGTGCCGGCTTTTCAGCCGACTCCAACCGGATTACCAAGACGGTCGGTTCCGGCGACGCTGGTTTCGGTGCCAGAGGCGGTGCCGGTGCCGGAACTGACCTTTGCGGCTGGACAAAGAACTCTGGCGATTGCCAGCGTGTCCAGCCGGATGTCCGGCCGCTCCGATCCGTGTAGGTGAATCCTTGGGAAGGAACACCTTCTGGCGTCGCCGGCGCACCCAGTGCGCCGCGCATCGCTGCGATGTAGCCCGGGTCTTCATTCGCCGGCAGAGACTGTGGTCGAGGCAACGGCGTCTCAGTCGCAACCGAAACTTGCCTGACTGCACTGACTTCCGTCCGGTCGCGACGCCGAGAAACGACCAATGCGACGATCCCGACTACGACAACCAACGCCAACAAAAGCAAATTCGGGTCCATTTTCTTCCTCTTTCCCGCCGGGCCTGCCGGCTGAACAACTTGTGCCGGCGCAACCGCCGGAGTTTCTGCGGCTTTAGCGGCCGCGATTTTTGCGTCAACATCACTCAAGGAGGCAACGTGCCAATCTTTGAGCAACTTTGCGATCCGACCATCGCCGCCGCAGGCAAAATCGCCTTTGGCGTCACGGTCAGCTGCCGCGACTTCTGACTTCAGTTGGCGTATTTGCTGCCCCAACTTTCCAGCCTCTCCCCAATTGCCGCACCAAACTGCTGTCACCCGCTGCCTTTCCAGCACTTTGATCTGCTGGACAACATTGACAATGACAACAGGTGGTGCAGGCGGCGGAGGATTTGTCGTCCTCGGCCTACCGGCCACCAACGGCTGTGCCGGAGTTGCCGGCGACGGCGCCACTTGCGTCAGCTCTCCGCTATCAGAAATCTGACGCGGAGTGCCAGCGGGCTGCCCCAGTGGCACTTCGGTGCCAGTGCCCTCACCCGTCTGGGCGAAAGCAGCCGACACAACAACCAGCAAAACAGCTATGACGATGGCACTTCGCATGCCAATCGCCTCCTTTTTCTACCCTTCCGGGTTTTTATTTTTTTCCTCCAACAAATCAGCAAATATTGTTATGCGATTTTCAGCGATCATTGAGAATTGCATAAATACTGATTCGTTGGAAGAATTATTTTGGCGCGATTTCACGCCTTTTCAAGGTACATTTGGATTACATCTGCGCCTTATCAGTGTAAAAGATCTGTGTAGTACGCAATGTGCTGCTTCTGGGTGGAGGGGATACCCTGAAGCAGCACGCTACGCACTAGTTAAAGCAAAAACCCTCTCAAATCAGCTTAACGGTTCATTGTAGCATATACCATTACAAAAGTCAATAGCAAAAACCAAAAAAGAGGTTTTTGGCCTCTTTTTTGAAAATTGAGATTCAATTTATATTCAAACTATTCCATCGGTGCGGCGGGTGGCGGGGTTGGCATCGCGTCGACAGCATCCTCTTCTGGAGCCGGAGTGGTTTGAGCGATTGGATTAACCGGTGCTGGTGCAACATCCGGAACTTCTTCAGCCGAGGCTGGTGCTGGTGTTTCAGTAGGTCCGCCAACGGCTGGACCACTTGCTGATTCCTCTGGCATTGCCGGTTCGTCTACTGGCGGCATTGCTGGTGCTAGATCGGCGGCTGGCGCTGGCATTGGTGCCGGAGCCATTAAATCATCCGCTGGTGCGGCTGCTGGCATTACTGGTGCCGCTGTTTGATCATCTGTTGGTGCTGCTGGAACTGCACCCGGTGTTGGTGTTGGGTTCATATCATCCATGAAACCTCCTAAATTAATTATTGACTTACGGTTCTATTGTCCACGATTAAATACCCGTCTGTCAAGCAATTCTTCTAATCTCTTTCATCAAATGGATGTAAGTGAATAAATTATGCAAAGTTAGGAGCCGAATTCCTAATATTTCCTTCTCTTTTACCAAGTGATGCAAATAGGCTCGGGAGAATTCTTCTTTGCAAGCCGGGCACTGACAGTCTGGATCTATTGGTTCTTTGCTAGTTCGATTTTCTGCCTTGAGTAAATTTATTTCCTCAAAGATTTTGTGATCTGAGGTATTGGATTTGATATTAAGCCGATAGGCAATTCCATGTCTTGCCATCCGCGTCGGCAAGACGCAATCGAACATATCAATGCCCAGCTGAGTCGCCTGGAAAATGTCATCTGGAGTGCCAACGCCCATTAAATATCTGGGTTTATCTTTTGGTAAAATATCGCAAACAATTTGGGTATGCTTATACATTTCTTCGGCAGCAAACCACCAATTGAGTAACCCGGCAAATCGAGTTTAATCATTTCCTTTGCGCAATACTCCCGCAGATCAGGATAAGTTCCTCCCTGAATGATACCGAATAATGCTGGCTTATCTTTTAGTTTCTTCCGATCTAAATACTTTTTTGATCGCTTCAGCCATTTTATCGATAGTTCTACTGCCTTCTCAATATCTTCGCGACTGGCTTTTGATGGCGGACAAACATCTAGCGGCATAATTATGTCTGAGCCAATTGCCAATTGGATATCAATAACTTTTTCCGGAGTAAAATAGTGCTTTTTACCGTCTAGGTGCGATTTAAACTCAACGCCGTCTTCGGAAATTTTAACTAAGCTCTCCCCTGCCTTGGTTTTTTTGCCAGCGCCAAGTGAAAACACTTGAAAACCACCTGAGTCAGTTAATATTGGGCCACACCAGTGATTAAATTCGGCAAGCCCGCCAAAATTTTCTATTAACTCTTCTCCTGGCCGCAAATATAAGTGATAAGTGTTGCCAAGGATGATTTCTGCTCCAAGTTGGCGCAGTTCCCATGGCGCCACGGTTTTGACCGCACCAACAGTTCCCACAGGCATAAAAACCGGAGTGTTTATCATACCGCGCGAGGTTTCAATTACACCAGTGCGGAGAGAAGATGTTTTGGATTGTTTGGTTATTTCAAAAAACATAATTTTCAATTTAGAATTTAAAATTTAAATTGAATCCTTTAATTCTTAAATGTTTAAAACATTGAATCATTTGAAATTTATATTAAATTGCAAAATTTGTAAATTTTAAATTTGCATGTCTAATTCTACCAAAAAAGCCCCGCAAAAGCGAGACCTTTTTGTATTCCTAACAGTTAGCAGCTGAAAGCTATTAGATTACTTTAGTTCGACAGTTGCTCCAGCTTCTTCAAGTTTAGTTTTAGCAGCTTCAGCGTCTTCTTTCTTAGCGCCTTTAAGCAAATCTTTTGGAGCAGCTTCAACCAAGTCTTTGGCCTCTTTCAAACCAAGATCAGGTTTGATTTCACGAACAGCCTTGATGACCTGGATTTTCTTATCACCTGCAGAGGCAAGAACGACATCAAATGATGTTTTCTCTTCTGCGGCTTCGGCACCACCAGCGGCTCCGCCAGCAGCAGCGACAGCTACAGGGGCAGCAGCTGAAACGCCAAATCGAGTTTCAAGCTCTTTAACCAATTCAGAAAGCTCAAGTACGGAAAGATTCTCGATTGATCCAATCAATTCTTTGAATTTTCCGCTTGGAGCTGGTTTCTCTTCAACCTTGGCCTCTTCTTTAACTTCCTCTTTAATTTCTTCTTTTACTTCAGCAACCTCTTCGGCCACTTCAGCAACTTCTTCTTTGGCTTCTTCTGCGACTTTCCCGACGCTTTCGGTCGGGACTCCGACCTCCGACTTCTCCTTTGGAGCGTCGGAGCTCTCCGCTTTTGCTTCTTCGGCAGCAGCAACAGCTACATCTTCAGCTTGTTCTGCAACTTCTTCTACTTTTTCTTCCTTTGTTTCGTCTGACATATTGTCTCCTTATTTTTTGTCATCCCGAATTTATTTCGGGATCTCGTTTTCGGGATTCTGAAACAAGTTCAGAATGACAGATTATTATTTATAATTAATTCTTTGATTCGCTATACTGACTTAAAATTGATACCAAACCGCGAATATTCCCGGCCAAAACATTGACCATTCCGGAAATCGGCGCCGCGATTGATCCAACAACCTTGGCATAAAGCTCTTCTCGGCTTGGCAACAGTGCCAAAGCTTCAATTGTTGAAACTGGGACAAACTGCTTTTCAATAACTCCACCAAGAATCTGCAAGTTTTCATGTAATTTGGTAAAGTTTTTGATTTCTTTTGACGAAGCAACTTCATCATCAGAGAAAGCGACAGCAACTGGCTTCTTTAAAAGTTCATCTGCAACTTCAATGCCAGCATTTTTCAATGCAATTTTGGCCAAAGTGTTCTTAACAACAACAAATTTAACGCCCTTTTCTTCCAAAGAGTTTCGAAGATTTTCAATTTCTTTCACTGAAAGACCTTGATAATCAACAAAAACTGCTTTTTTCGAACCAAACTGGTCATTAAGTCTTACTAACTGTTCTTCTTTTTGCAATCTTGATTTTGCCATTTTAAGTCCTTATTAAACAAAAATTCGGCGATTCCGCCGACATATACAAGAAAAATATAGTTTGCACTTATTTTTCCTGCGCAGGACTTAATTCTATCCCGCATAGTCCAGCGAAGCTCGTTAGAGCGAAGTTGGACGACGTGGGAGCCCGCGGTCTTTGGAATGATTTAATATTATCAGATGGCACTTAGAAAGTCAACGGTTTTATTGTTCGAGCCTGTCGAGAACTATTAAAATATTCATCACTTTTGATCCGATCGGATCATTTTTGTAGACTTTTTGGAATAAAAAAACCGCCCAGCCACAGTGTCGTGATCGGGACGGTGTGTACTTGCGGACCGTTGCATCAATTGATGCGGTGGCCAGTTGTGACAGGACCTTCGCTGGTAGCTTCCGTCTCCCACTCATAAATGATCGGGTCTCTGTAATGAGCCAGGGGCGGGAACCAAATGAACCATCCTCGATCGGCTACATCAGTGCGCCATTCGACTAGGATCGGCACTCCACCGAGATTGGCAACGATCGAGTTGCGTTCGGTCAGGGCCTGTTCAGCGTCGTAATTCCACGTCTTGAACTTCTCATACGTCGGAAACAAGGCAACCATGAAAACGACTTGGCTCGCCGCCAGCCAAAGACAGATGATCGCGATTACAGCTCGTCTTGCTGTTCTCTTCTTGGCTACTAGCACGATGGAGGTGAGCGCAACAGCGCATAGAATGAATGCGCAGGCGAGGGTCCCACTCAAGACAGCCGTGAACATGGCGATGACCAGGGCGAGGAGTATCATCCAGCACACTGTTTTACATTCCGACTCAGACATCAGGCTTTCCTCCTGAGAATATGTTCGGGTGTCGAATTACATATGCAATTATACTCTAGTATTGTGATTTTGTCAACACAAAAAACGACCCTGAATTTCTTCAGAGCCATTTTCTTTATTTTGTCATTCCCGCCCACAGGGTAAACTCCGGCGGGAATCTACCAACTATTTGTGGATCCCCGGATCAAGTCCGAGGATGACGAGACAGAGATCCATTCGACTCGTTTCACTCGCTCAGGATGACACTGCGTGTCACTTAGGAATTTCCAGCTTTACGCTTGGCCCCATTGCTGAGGTCAGGTAAATGCCAGTAACTTTATTTTTTGGCAGAATTTTAAGAAATGCCATTAAGTTTTCTTTGATTTTGTCTTTACCGAACGATGCTTTGGCGATAGCTAGGTGGATATTCTTTTGATCGTCTTCTTTGTATTCGACTTTGCCTGATTTGATTTCCTCTGCAGCTGCAGCAGTATCTTCAACAACTGTACCAGATTTTGGTGAAGGCATAATTCCTTTTGGCCCCAAAACTTTGGCAGCAGCAGCTAATTTTGGCATCATAGCTGGAGTTGCGAGCAAAATATCAAAATCGATTTTTCCAGCTTTTACAGCAGCAACAATTTCATCAACATTTTTTTCATCAGCAATTTTCACTCGCTTTTCTTTTGGTGCACCAGCAGGTAAAACAATTGTTCCACGAATTCCAGTAAGCGACAATTTAGCGTGAACCTCAACGGTTGGATCAAATTTTACAATAGTAGTTTCTAGAACTTTTTCAATTCCCTCTTCTACGAGGTAGAGTTTTTCTTGGTCAATTAAAGCGTGTGCGGCAATATATTTTTTGCTTCGAACCGGTTTCTTTGGTTTTTTAGCTTTAGCAGATTTTTTTTCTTCTTTTGCGTCCTCTGCCTGCTCTTCAGCAATTTCTTCTTGCAGCTCCTGTTTGGCTTCCTCGGCTTGTTTTTGGATTGATGCCTCGTCGATAACGACGTCTTGACTCATATCCTGTACTTTCTGACTCATGCGAACTCCTATATGTGGTATGCGTCCTGAGCGATGTCGAAGGACTCCCACTTTATTTATTAGACCAAACAATTAAAGCATATTTAAGATCAGAACACAACCAATTATTCTTTTTTCCGTGTCAATTCTGTGTGAAAAATCAGTGTGGTTAGGCTTCAAACGAAGTTGCGACTAGTTCTTCCCCGCTGGTTAAGCAATCAACGATAATATCGACTGATTTAGAGATCATTTTTTTGATAATTGGCTTCTCTCGATCAGAGAATTTTTCGAGAACGAATATTTTCGCTTCCGGTTTTTCGTATGGGTGGTCAGTCTCCGTGCCACCAACTGTTTTATCCGAAATTCCAATTCTTAGCCGAGCAAAATCTTTAGTTCCAATTTCAGAAATAATGTTTTCAATTCCCTTGTGACCACCACTAGAACCAGTCAGTCGAACGCGGGCCATACCGAGTGGCAAATCTAAATCATCTGATACCACGAGTAAATCATTAACGCTAGCTTTGTAAAAATCCAAAATTGATCGAACACTTTTACCTGAAACGTTCATGAAAGTTTGCGGCTTGGCTAGTATATACTTGTCGCCGGCGACTTGAGTTTCGGCAATATCAGCTTGGAATTTTTTATTTGTAGCAAAGGATAATTCCTCACCAGCAGAACAAAGCCTTGGATGTTTTGCCAACTCATCAACAAAATCAAACCCGACGTTGTGGCGAGTGCCAATATATTCAACCCCCTGATTTCCAAGCCCAACAATAATTTTCATTTCATTCAAATTATTTATTTAATTGAAGTAACTGCACGGATTTTTGCACAGATTTCTCACAGATTTTTCCATCTGTGCCTCAATCAGTGTCGTGATCTGTGGGCTTACATTCCCGGCAGTCCCATTCCGCCCATTACATCTTTCATTTTCTCTGCCGCCAGTGCCTGTGATCTGGATATTGCCTGGGCCACAGTATTTAGAATCTGCTTTTCTAGTTCTTTTTTGTTTTCCGGCTTCAAGGCACCTGCATCCAGACTAACCTCGGTCAAATGCTGCTCGCCGTTGAAAACCACTGTTACCCAGCCATCATTGCTTTTGGCTTCGATTTCGGTATCTTTTAATTCTTTTTGTATTTCTCGTGCTTGTTTTTGTAGCTTGTATAAATCTTTTGCTTTTGAAAAATCAACCATGATGCTCCTTTTATTTATGACGCTGAATTTCTAAAAAAGTTTGATATTGCGAATATAACTATACTCAAAATAAGCATTAAGATCAATAGATTTAGCGCCGAAAGCAATAACATATTAAATGTAGCAGTTGGCAAATACCAATGCGTAAATTTTGAAACAATCAAAAAAGCTAGAATTAACAGCAATAATGGGAAAAATGCATTGATAAAGTCTTGTCTGCTCGGCACCATTGTGACAGCAGTAGAAATTACAATGTAAAGCAAAATCCAATTTCGAAGCGAGAAATGAGCCAAGTTTTTAATAATTGCAGAATTTGCAGTAACTACTGCTTTGGCGGTATACCCATGTTTAAAAATACTCAGATCAACTGCACTCAAATATTTCGAGGTGAAATAAATAATAACAATACCAGCAACAAGCGGCGCAAGCGATATGATAACTGGGCCAATAATTGGAATTTTCGGCCGAGTGTGTTTTACATGGCCGCCATCTTTTTCAAACAATGCCATCTCTGAAACTTTGGCACCAGTAAATAGACAGGCAAAGCCGTGTGCCAATTCATGAATTATCACTCCTGGAGCCAGTAATATTCGATACTTTGGACCTAAAAAACTATGAGCCAAAAGGAAATCGATGATGAATGATAAAATAATCACCACCAGCAGTAATGCAATCGCGGTGCGATAATGTAAAAAAACCTCCGGCGAAAACGGAATTATTAGATATTTTAAAAATTGGTGGAAGTAATTCATTATTTATCTGTGTTTAATCTGTGCCAACGATCTGTGTGCTTACCTCCGCTTATGACCTGATTTCCGATTCAATAAAACCATCCAAGTTTCCAGCTAAAACCGCATCGGGATTTTTTGATTCAAAATCTGTTCGGTGATCTTTGACCAATTTATACGGATGCAAAACGTACGAGCGAATTTGACTTCCCCACTCCGGTTCGGCTGAAGCACCGCGAATTTCTTCAATTTTTTCTTTGTGCTGATCTTCCAAAAGTTTTGCCAGCCGCGCTCGCATAACACTCATGGCATTTTGCTTGTTCTGGAGCTGCGATCTTTCATTTTGCGACTGAGCAACAATTCCCGTTGGTATATGCGTTATTCGGACAGCGGAATCTGTAGTATTTACCGATTGCCCTCCATGGCCGCCAGCTCTGTAAACATCAATCCGAATATCAGATTCTGGGATAATAAGTTCAGATTCTTTTTCGATTTTTGGCATAACTTCAACTAAAGAAAAGGATGTTTGGCGCAAATCCTTGGCGTTAAACGGCGATAGTCGGACTAAACGGTGAACACCAGACTCTTTCTTTAATTTTCCATAAGCAAATGAGCCAGCGATTTCCAACGTGGCTGATTTAATTCCAGCAATTCCGCCGCGAGATTCGGATAAAATTTTAACTGTGTAGTTATTATTCTCTGCCCATTTTAAGTACATCCGCATTAACATTTCTGTCCAGTCCTGCGCATCATCACCACCAGCACCGGCATAGAAGTTGATAATCGCCGAATGATCATCATAGCGACCAGAAAAATAAGTATATACTTCTAATTTTTTAATCTCATCCTCAATGGCTGCAACATCGTCTCCTTCGGCCATTTCAGACAACTCTTCTAGTTCTTTGATTTTATCCACATCAGTTTTCAAATTTTTCAATTCCTGCGTTCGCTCGTTAGCAGTTTCTTGCTTATTCCAAAAACCCTCCGCTTGCATCTCTTCCTCAATTTCAGCGATTCTGGTTTCTTTGTCTTCGATTTTCAAAACGGCCTTGAGCTCCTCAAGTTTTTGCTTGATATCCATGGTTTTATATTACCACGTAGCAAAAGAAATTTCATCCTCATACTCAACACTTTTGTAGCGATCGTTACAGAAGTGTTGAGTTTTCAATCAAGTTCATCATCGAATAGCTCTCTTAAATGCTCTTCGATGTCACTACTCTCAACCTTAAAATTAGCTACAAAAATATTTATCCCAAGCTCGGAAATTAAAATTTCAATTTCATCTGCTTTATTAAACGGACAAACCCACAAACTTTTCTGAACCGGCTTGTACCCAATTCGTCGAAGCGAACGAGTCAGCGCGATTCTAAGAGGCTTGCGATCATCCGGAATATCGTATGAGATAACCCGCCATTTGCCGTCAGCTGAGCTTTCATTTGTCTTCTCAAGTCGCTTGACCTTACCTTTTCTTGTTAATCTGACACTCCTTTTGCCAGACTCTTCAATTGCCTCAAGATGACCAGAATTTACCAATCTCCTGACATAGGTTGATATTATTTCTCGATCGTATCCTCTTGAATTTAAGTCACTGTATAGCGTTTTTTGATCGAGAAAAGCATGAGCCCCTGCGCCACCAACTCTCAAAAAAGCTTCTAATATCTCAGTGGTTAAGTTGATAATTTTTTCACGATTCTTCTTTCTCATACCATAATTATAATATGTGATGAATATTTTCTCAACACTTTTGTTGCGATCGTTACAGAAGTGTTGAGTTTATTTCATGATCATTAACCAATTTGGTGTATATTAATATTTTGCAATTATGCCCTAAACTGTTTGATTTAAGCATAAAAAAATCCGCCAGGGATGGCCGCTCCAATCATCTTCACCGAGGAGTTCACATACCTCGACGAACTCCTTGGCGGTGAAAATACCGTCGTGATCCTGCCAATTTGACCCAAACATGTTACGCCTCCATGTTTTGTAACCCGGAAAAACAGATTGCCGCGTCGCTCAGTCGCTCCTTTCTCCAGAGGCGGGCAGGCGCAATGACAAAAGTGAGTGAGCAGTTGCTAAAAAATTAGTGGATTCCCGACTGCTCGGGAATGACGAGTCAACACGAAAAAAGCCCGCTGATTTTTCAACGGGCCTTTTTCTATATCAACAGGGCAATTCCCTCTTAATCTTGCTCCCTATAAGTACCGAGGATAATTACCGCAAACTAAAGTTTGAACTCCAATGAAACAAGTTAAACAAATCTGCGAACAACTAACATTGAGCCACCAGCCAGCAAGACTGAGATGATAGCAGCAACTGAAGTAGAATCTGCGCCGGTTCGTGGCAAAGTAGTTGGAGTAACAACTGCAGGAGTTGAAACAACAACAACTGGTGTTACGGGAATTGGGATGACTGGTGGCGGAGTTGGGATTGAAATTGTAACCAAAACCCTATCACCATAAAGATTAAAAAGTTTGTGATCATAATCATGGCCAACTGTCGGATTGGCCGGTAACTGATTCATGATCCGAACCCTAAATGTGTCAATTACCGATGTTTCTGCAGCGATTCTAGTTGGATTAAATACAATCTGTCTGGCATTATCGCCAATCTCAGTAGTATTTACTACATGACCACCATTAGTAGCAGAATCAAAAGTGGCTTCCTGCAAAATATCATTAATTCCATCTATAGCAACAAATCCTTCAGCAGCAGCGGTGCCGATATTTCCGGTAGTTAAAGTATATTCGATAAGATCACCCGGTTTGGCTTGTAATAGTTTGGTTGTAATACCATTTGCATTTGTAAATGGTATTGCGAATTTACCAGTTGATAAATTTTCCGCAGACTTATTTCGAGTAATGATTACTGTCGGAGTTATCACCGGAGTCGCCACTAATTTAACTTTGGCGGTATCAGAATCTGAAAGTGATCCTGATGTGGCATAAGCAATATTAGTAACTATTCCAGTGTTATCAGTAGAAATAGCAGCAGGAGCACTGGCTCTGAAAGTTAAAATATCATGCTTGGCAATTCCAGAAGCTAACGTGCCAACATTCCAACCGCTATGAAAAACCGCATCAGCATTGTCTGAAGAAACATTTTCAGCAACAGCGCTGCCGTTTTTATAGATTTTCATTGAGTCGGCTACAGGTGTTAATTCCGCCGGAAGTTTATCTTTGATTATCAGATTTTCAGCATTTGCTGTTCCAGTGTTATCAACCGCAACCTTAAATTCAACTATTCCATTAGCGTTGGCATTTACCTGTTCGACATAACCTGAATCACCAACGGCAGGAATATTGCGAACTGTTTTTTCAATATTCAAGGCAGGGGCAGTAACAGGAATCGGTGTTGCAGTAAATTTAAACGTTACATAGCCGGACCACTCCCAACAAACCTTAATTTGGCCATCGGCATCACCAATATGAATTCCAGTACTGGTAATTTGATCACCGGTTTGAATTGCGCCATTTGACAACTTCGGCAAAGTCGAAGGAATCATTCGCGATTCTTTATTAATGCCATCGCCAGGATACCAAACAACTGAGCCTGGAACCAAGGCAAGGTTTGCATCTTGGTCAAGATTAACGATCAAATTCGGCGATCCGATAATATGACCTGTGGAGTCAACTGTTTTTGAAACCATTTGGGCATTGTCAGCCGAAATTTCTGCACCAATTGTTGCAGTTTTGTTTTTGGTTGTGGTTAAACCGGTAACTTTGATTTTTGTATTCAAAGCCGACGCATCACCAGAGTTATGATAATAAATCATTCCCTGATACAAATCGCTGGTTGTACCGGCAATCGGATACGGCGTCCAACTTGTACTTGGAGCTTTAGCACCCTGAATAATTGGGGCATCACCACTCATAGAATTGAAGCTGGCACCGGCAGCAGAAAGTTTGTTGAAAGCAAATGCTCCCTGTGAAACAACTGCCGCGATTCCCAAAACGCCAAGTATATACTTGGCCTTCGGTTGGATTCTTTTTAAGAAACTTTTGAACTTGTTCATTTTTCTCCCTTTTTCTCATTAGTATTTACTTTTGAGATTTAAGTTTCGAATTAGTTATTAATATATACCAAATAATTAATGGTTTGTCGATGGTCATTTATTCCAAGCCGGCAATTTTTTTTGTCAGCTTGGATAAAACCTGGAGCGCGCAATTTGCACGCGCTCCAGTCGGAACTTTGTCGTCACCAGATGGCTGGTGGCGGCAACGGAGCAGAATCATCAGGATCGCAGCCAGTAGGCGGTGGCGGAGGCGGCGGTTTTGGATGGCACGGTTGCTTCGGCATACGCTCTGGAATAATCGTCAGCGCACCGACTGTCTCTCGCACTTCGCTCGCGGGATTGCCCCGTTCGATTGCCCCACCACACGGCGGTGATGCAACTGAAGTGCAGATTTTTCCGCCCTCCAGAGGCAAAAAGTCAAGTGTCACTTCCTTCAGTGTCGCCGGCGTTAAGCTCAGCTTTTCCACCGGCGAAACCTCGCCAAGTTCGCCCAACTCCGGCAACGTTGCCACCGGAATTTCCGTCTTCGAGACGTGACCGGCATCGGCCGACTGCAATTGTCGACAGAAGTACGAGTAATCGTAGCAGATCCCCTTGCTGTCGACATACCCATACCGTGGGGCCGAGTCGGCGTGGGCGACCTTCGTCCGGAAACAGATCTCGATCAGACCCCGGAAGTTTTGACCGCTGGCGTCGCAGCCCTTCGGCACTGTCGCCAGAAAGGCGTTCTCGCAATCAGTCAGCTGGCGAGACCAGTCAATGTACAACTGTGTCTGGCCCTGAAACACCGTTGTCTCGGTCTGCAAGACGGTGGTGTTCTCCTGCTGAACTGGCACACCCTGTGCCCAAACTGCGGCGCAGAGCATTACCAGAACTACGACTACCAAGATGCGCATTTTCATCTTAGCGCACCTCCATTTCGTTGAACTTTACCGTACGAGACGCGGTGAGCATAAAGCTCCGCCAGTCCGTTGTTTTCTGCCTGTTGAACAGTTGGACAACGACTTCGCCGGCAACCATGTCAGGAATTTCGACAGTCCCGTGATAGGGACCGGCAAAACTACTTTCATGACCACCAACCACGGTCGTGATTCCCCATTGTCCAGCTGGCAAAACCAACCGCCAACTGAACTTCTCGTGAGCACTTGCAGTGGTCGTTGGCACCAAGACTTTGGTACCGGCAACTGACTGCGCCCAAGACTCAAGGCGCGTCAAGCGAGCATCCTGCTCGTTATTCCGCGCTGTCTCAGACTCCAGTGCCTTGGTGATCGCCGCATCATTGAGGTTCAGCTGCCCGATACTTTGGGCAACCTGATACTGAACAGCCTTCAACGCTTCGGCGGTGCGGCGGAAATTTTCCGTCGTCGCTTTGGCGTCGGCAAACTGCGAACCATCAATCTTCGTGGCCGCAGTCGCGGTGTTCCGTTCGTAGTCGCGCGGAGCGACGTAGAGCAGTGAATACTCCACAAGATCCTTATGGGACATGCCAAAGAGATTCATCAACCCATTGATGATCGGCTCCTTGAAGCCGAAAATCCGGACTTCACAACTTTTTCCGTTGCGCACCAGCGTGCGAAAACGAAGTGGAGTTGCCAGCCCGCCGGGTGCAAATGCAAACTGCCCCAACTCGCCGACATACCCAAAGGTATCATCAGAAGTCAGCGCCTGCCACTGATTTGCCTGTGGCAATGCCACACATGCGTACTGGAAACTAAATCCACACATATGGACACCAGCATCCACCTGCAAAAGCTGACAGATAACCGTCTCACCTGGTAATGGCCGTAGGGTGTTGCCAACCGGAGACAATTCTCCGGACTTTGACCCGACGAATCTCACCAGGTACCGCGTGTCCGTCTCCCCGTTTCGCACAGAGAAGAGGAATGTTGGCACCAGGTCCACAGCCGAAGCCATCGTTGTGGCGACGACCATCAACACAACAACCATCAACAACCAAACCTTGTAACGCATAAGCGTCACCTCATTCTGCCCTTGTGGGCGATACTATTACCTCCACACAAGGGAGGTGTTTTTTCGCGTACATCACCTATCTTCCTACGAAAATAGGCACAAGTCTAGCCAGGAAAAAGGAGAGAAGCAAAAGGCAACTTCGTGGCTGACCCACATTGTTTATGGGATCGAAATGCCGCTAGTTTAAAATCCTTTCACCCATAGGTCCCTAAATCCCAGCTATACTTCCGCCTACAAGTCAGAATATACGCTCCAGTTATACAAAAAAGGAGATTCCTCTCCTTTTCTATTTCCCCTTTCCTTGAACAAAATCAGCTTAGCACTTTTTTCACTCTGTGTCAATAGCCGCCAACATGGATTTCACATCTTCAATATTTTTTACCGCTACAAACATTTTTCGCAACTCTTTTGCTCGCGGGTGTCCTTTAAAATACGCCAATAAATGTTTTCGAAGTTCGATAATCCCCTTTTCTCCCTTTAACTCGCAAGACAGTTTGGCATGCTCCAAAATCGCCTGTTTTTTAATCGCAAGTTTTTCACTATCGGATAATTTTTCGAATAATTTATTAAAAATAAATGGATTGCCAACTGTTCCACGACCAATTGCAATACCGTCTAAGTTGTTAAGTTTTTCTTCAATATCTTTTTGATCTTTAATATCTCCATTTCCTATAATTTTGACATTTGAGTTTTGAGCTTTGAGTTTATAAATGTTGTCCCATCGAGCAGTGTTGCTAAACCCATCTTTGTAAGTCCTGCCGTGGATAATTAAGGCATCAACTCCAGCCGCAATTAGTTTTGGCGCAAACTCTAAAATTTCATCATCACTCTCCCAGCCGAGCCTAGTTTTTACTGAAAGTGGTAATTTGGTTGCAGCTCGAACGGCTCGTACCACTTCGACTCCCCGCTCTTGGTCACGCAATAAAGTAGCTCCGTGATCTGATTTAACAACCTTTTTAGCCGGGCAGCCCATATTAATATCGATACCTGCTGGCTTCAAATTCTCCTCAATCCACTTGGCGGCAATCGCGAACTTTTCTGGATGTTTGCCAAAAAGCTGAACTATAATTGGCATCTCCGCTTTTTGAAATTCCATCAGTTTATATGTCGGAGTATTTTTTATATCAGCTGTTTTTTTTGCCCAATGGGCAATTGCGTCTGCGGAAATTAATTCAGTTATCAGCAAATCCGCGCCTTGCTGTTTGCAAATAATACGAAAAGCCGAATCGGTATATCCGGCCATTGGCGACAACATAAGTATCGGCTTCTTAATATCAATCCAACAATTTTTCATATCTTGGATATTTTATATCAATTTTATAGTTTTATCAATCTTTATATTCTGTCATCTCGAGCATCGTCGAGAGATCTTACAAATTGTTTAGATTTCTCCGCTTCGGTCGAAATGACAAAATAATATATACCAAAAAATCCTTGACAAAAAAACTAGTATATGCTAATATGTTATCAGAGTTTGGGCAGAGGATCGTGATGGATAGTAGATATGGAATCTCATAATAGAGACTCTGCCAACATCCCAAGCAGTCTGAATCGGACAGCTCGCCCAAGAGGGCCATCGCGGCCTGCTGATCAGGCGCCGAGAGCAGCCAGCTAGCTGTTTGGAGGAAAAAATGCTCAAGGAAATCACGGGCTAGTGAAGGGTTGCCATAACTAGTCTCGTCGGAACGGCAACTAGACCGCCATCGTGGTCAACGGAGCAATCCACGATGTGTCGAATATCTTTTTATGAATCCCCCCCCACGAAAGGGGATACAAAGATACCCGGCTCCACGGGAAAACAGGAAAGGTGGGCACGGGGACATGGACCCCGGTTAGCCAATTCTCAAACGAAAATTTGAGAATCATCAGAACTCGCCTCCTCTGGACATAAGTCTGGAGGAGGCGTTTAATTTTTAGAACTATTTTTTCAAAATTTTAGTTTCAGTGCCGGAATCTTCAACTGAGTACCCCAATGATTCAATTTCATCACGAAGTTTATCAGAGAGTTCAAAATTTTTATTTTTTCGCGCCTCAATGCGCTCATCAACTAATTTCTGGACGCTGGCAGGAATTTCATCTGATACTTCTTTATCCAAATCTAGCACAAAAATTTTGTCCATCTCCAACGCGCTGGCTTTTTTAATTTCGGCTGACAATTTGTCATCACGCAGCATATTCCAAAATACTGCCAACGCCTCGGGGGTGTTTAAATCGTTTTCGAGAGCTGATTTAAATTTATCAAGATAGTCATTCTGAGGTAACGAAGAATCCGGATCCTTCACTTCGTTCAGGATGACAGACTGATGGTTGTTTAGGATTTTTTTTGCTCTGGTCAAAGCATTTTTTGCCGCCTCCAGTGATTCCCAGGTAAAATTTAATTTATCGCGATAACTTGCCGACAAGCACAAGTAGCGAAAATCCAGTGGCGAAAATCCCTTTTTCTCGATATCTGACAGAACATAAATATTGCCCAAACTCTTTGACATTTTTTTACCATCAACCAAAAGGTGCTCAGCGTGAACCCAATAATTTACAAATTTTTTGCCAGTTCGGGCTTCTGATTGAGCAATCTCATTTTCGTGATGTGCAAAGACTAAATCAACTGCACCAGCATGAATGTCCAAGGTATCGCCCAGTTTGTCTTGGCTCATAGCAGAACACTCAATGTGCCAGCCAGGGCGGCCCTTGCCTAATTTGGTTTGCCAAAAAATTTCACCGTCAGCTTCGTCCCAAGCTTTCCAAAGGGCAAAATCAGCCGGATTTTCTTTGGTATATTCGTCTTGAGCTACTCTGGCGCCAGATTTAATTCCGTCTTTGTCCAGTCCAGAAAGTTTTCCGTAGTCTGCAAATTTTTCGATCGAGAAATATATTGAGCCATCCTCACCTTTGTAGGCGAAGCCTTTGTCCAACAAGTCAGATACAAATTCTACAATTTGCTCAATATATTCGGTCGCCCTAGTAATTTCTGTTGGTTTTTCAATATTCAGATTATGAAGATCGGCTAAAAATGAGACTTCAAATTTCTTGGTCAATTCTTTAAACTCTTGCTGTTTGCCTCTCGATGCTTTAATGGTTTTATCATCAACGTCGGTCATATTCATAACGTGGTGGACACTGTAACCCAAAAATTCTAGCGAGCGACGCAGAACGTCTTCGAAAATATAGGTCCGCAAATTACCAATGTGTGCAAAGTTGTAAACTGTCGGGCCACAAGTGTAGAGCTTAACTTTTTTATCAGTTTGTGGCTTAAATTCCTCAACCGATTTCGATAAAGTGTTATACAATTTCATAGCTAAATAATATCAGAACGGCTTTAATTTAAAAAGTCCCTCATTTCTAAAGGACTTTTTTAAAGTGTTTAATTAAGCAGTTTTTCTCTGTGATACCGCCGATATTTCTGGATCAGCCTCGTCAACATCGTCATCGTCATACTTTTCGGCTGACTTTGGATCCTCAACATCATCTTCACCATCAATAGTCATCATCATCGCACCGCACATTGGACAATTTTCAGCAAATGCTTCGCTACTGTATCCACAATCGCAAATATACTTGTCAGGCATTCTCCTCCTCTTTATTTGTATTTTTTTCTTCCTTCCAAAGATCTCGATAATGTAACCTCGTCGGCATATTCCAAGTCGCCTCCAACCGGCAAGCCTCTAGCAATCCGTGTAATTTCTACTTCACACCCATTCTTCTCAATTTGGGTTTTAATGTAAGTTGCAGTTGCTTCTCCCTCGAGCGAAGGATTGGTTGCGAGAATTACTTCTCTTATTTTAGGATTATTCGCCACCTTGTCAAGTAGCTCGTGAATTCGTAAATTTTCCGGACCGATTCCGTCAATAGGCGAAATTACGCCACCAAGTACATGATATAGACCGTTCAACGCTCTGGTTTTTTCCAGTGCCACAATATCTAGTGGTTCTTCAACAACAGCTAAAATTGACTCATCGCGACCATTACTGGAACAAATTTCACAAATATCCACATCTGTAATGGAAAAACAGTTGCTACAATATTTTATATTTTCCATGAGCTCAACTACAGCATTTCCAAAAGCTAGAACATCGGTTTTTGGTTTCTTCAACAGATAGAAAACCAGCCGTGCCGCAGTTTTCGGCCCAACGCCCGGAAGTTTAGAGAATTCATCAATTAAATTCTGTACTGGTTTTGGAAGCATTGACAAATATAATTATTTATGATACAATCTTCAGCAGAACGTTAATTGGAGGCTTTCAAACATGGGACCCGTACCGATAGGCATCATTTGCGAGCTTGGTCTCGGTGCTCTAGGCATTCTGTTGATGCCAGGTGAACAGACCAAGGCCATGAATGTCATCAGGTCAATCGTTGGCGGGATCTGCGTTGGCACCGGCATTGCCGCTTTCTTCCTCGGTGTCAGCATCAAGTAGCCACATCATAGGCGTCACGGCACGGCCACACCAGGCACGGCCATTTTTTTTATTTTAATTGTCATTTCGACCAAAGTGGAGAAATCTTTCGGAAGATCTCTCGACAGGCTCGAGATGACAGATAGATTGCCACGCTTCCTCCGGTCGCTCGCAATGACGGGCGCTATTCCTCCGGCTTTTCATCTGATGAGTCAGCCGTCAAGTCAACAGGAATCTCTTCTCCTTTAACTTTTTCCTTCTTCTCCTTATCCGGATCTTCCCAACTAGCGTATTTGCATTTTGGATAGGCCGAGCAACCCCAAAACATTCGGCCACGTTTTGTTCGGCGCTCAACGATTTTTCCATCTTCGCACTCCGGACATTTGTGCTTTGATTCAATTACAATCGTTTTGGTATTTTTACACTTTGGATAATTCGAGCAAGCCAAAAATTTACCGAATCTCCCCTCTTTCAAAATCATTTCGCCTTTGCACTTTTCACATTTCTCACCGGTAGCTTCGGCAACTTTTGTCGTTTCGCCTTTTTCATCAGTGACAACGGCATTTTTCATCTCTTTCTTATTTTCCAAAGGACGAGAGAATTTGCAAGTTGGATAATCGGAGCAAGCGATAAATTTGCCAAAACGGCCGAATCGCTCAACCAAAGGCTTTTTGCACTCCGGACACTTTTCGCCGATTTCTTTAATTGGCACAATATCTTTTTTATCTAATTCTTTATTCTTTTCTTTCAGTGTTGCGGCAAAAGGAACGTAGAATTCACCAATTACGTCTTGCCATTTCAATTTGCCTTCGGCGACTTCATCAAACTCGTCTTCCATCTTTGCCGTGAATTGAAAATCGACAACTTTGGGGAAATGCTCAACCAAAAGATCGTTAACAATCTCTGAAATCTCTTCAGGATAAAACCTCTTTTCTTCTAATTTGACATATCCCCTGTCTTGAATCGTCGACATTGTCGGCGCATAGGTTGATGGTCGGCCAATTCCAAGGCTTTCTAATTTTTTAACCAGTGTTGCCTCAGTATAGCGCTTTGGCGGCTCAGTAAATTTCTGCAATTTTTCAAATTCGTGGAAATCAAGAATTTCATCTTTCTTTAATTCTGGAATTGTAACTTTTTCTTCTTCAACTTCGTCATCCTTGCCTTCAGTATATACTTTAATAAAGCCGTCAAATTTAATTGATTCACCACGGGCCAAGAAAACCAGCTTCTCCTTAATATCTGCCAAGATTCTGGCTTCAATAACTTGAATGATCGCAGATGACATCTGCGAAGCTACAGTTCTCTTCCAAATTAAATCATACAATCTCTGCTCGCGTGGATCCTCAGATGCAACGCGCTCAGAAAAATGAGTCGGGCGAATTGCTTCATGAGCCTCCTGTGCATGCTTGGTTTTCGTCGTATATTTTTGAGCTGTTTCTGGTAAATACTTTTTGCCGTACTCTTTCTCAACAACTTTGCGAATTTCAGCCACGGCGGCAGTGGAAAGATTAATCGAGTCATAACATCATTGTTTGTTTAACTGAAATTCCCAGTTTGCGAGATGATTCCATTTGCAGTGTTGAGGTTGTAAAAGGAGCCGATGGATTTCTAGCCGCGTCATTTTTATCAAGTGATAATACTTTATATTTGGCACCAGACAAAGTCTTTTCTAACCTTTTTGCGTCTTTTTCGTTTTTAATGTCCATCTTTTTGATTGGCTTGCCATCTTCTTCAACTAGAAATGCTTTGAATTTTAGTTCTTCATTTTTTTGCGACAGAATCACTGCCAAAATCCAAAACTCTTCTGGATTAAAGGCTTTTATTTCTCTTTCTCGCTCAACCACTAAGCGGACGGCGACTGATTGAACGCGACCAGCGGAAAGTCCCGATTTAACCTTTTTCCAAAGTAACGGTGAAAGTTTGTATCCAACCAAGCGGTCCAAAACTCGACGGGCCTGCTGAGCATCAACCAAATTCATATCAATTTTTCGCGGATGGGCTACGGCATGTTTTAACGCTGTGCCGGTAATCTCGGAAAAAGTAATGCGCTTTACTTTAGGATCCTTATCATCCAACTTTAGCGCCTCCAAAAGATGCCAAGAAATCGCCTCTCCTTCGCGATCCAAGTCAGTTGCCAAATAAATCTCTTTTGCCTTATCCCACTCTTTACGCAAAAGTGTTATGGTTTTCTTTGAATCGGCCGGAATTTCATAGGTCGGTTGGTAATTGTTGGCTACATCGACCCCAAGCTCTTTCTTCGGTAAATCACGAATGTGACCATACGAGGCCAGGACCTTAAAATCCTTGCCTAAATATTTTTCAATCGTTTTTGCCTTTGCTGGCGACTCTACAATTACAAGGTTCATGAACCTCCTTTTATTGAAGAAACTACACAGACATCAACACAGACACGACACGGAATTGTTTTTTCTGTGCTTTTTCTGTGTAACTATCTAAGTGGTTTCTACCTTTTTAATTTTCCCCTCAAGCGAAATCCCGCCCTAACTTTTTCTACTTTACCAGAAATTTCGAAAATCGACATCAGCGAATTTACCGTCACAATATCAAGCTTAGTTAATTTCGAGATTTTGTCAACCTCGAGCGCTTCCAATTCGATGGCTTTGAAGATTTTTTCTTCTTCGATATTTTCTGGCGCGATAATGGAAGTTTTACCAATAGCAAACGCAATATCGAGCTCAGATAAAATATCTTCAGGGCCAGTAACCATCTTCGCGCCTTGTTTGATTAATTCATTGGTTCCCTCGGATGCGAAACTGTCGATGTTTCCTGGTACGGCAAAAACTTCACGGCCATATTCGTTGGCCAACCCAGCGGTGATAAGTGATCCAGAATCATGTCTGGCTTCAACGACTAAAGTTCCGGAAGACATTCCGGCGATAATTCGATTACGTAGCGGAAAATTCTGTTTTAACGGCGGTGTTCCCGGCGGAAATTCAGAAATGATTAATCCGCCATTATTTAAAATTCGCTCGCCCAGTTGCCGATTTGATGTCGGGTATATTTCATCAACGCCACAGCCTAAAACACCAATGGTACTGCCTGAGTTTTCTAGTGTGATGTAATGAGCCAAACCATCGACGCCCAAAGCCAAACCAGAAATTATCGTGATATCAGCAGAGACTAACGGTGGAATAACTCTTTCCAAAACTGATTTCGAGTAACTGGTATATTTTCGACTGCCAACAATAGCAATAGATATTGAATTTAGCAAGTCGATGTTTCCGCGACAATAGAGTATAATCGGCGGATCATATATTTCAGATAAAAGTTTAGGGTACTCGTTTCCACCAAAGAAAACCGGCTGAATATTGTATTTGGCATATTTTGATTTATCCAATTTCAATCTTCGACTTTCAATGATCCCCTCAAGTGGCGCGCCAATGAAAAGTTTGCTCAAATTATTTTGTGAGTCAGACAAAACTCTTACAACATCCGACCGGTAATGATGCAAAACTTTGAGCAGCGTCTTCGCCCCAACTTTCGGACTCATATCAAGCAAAAGTAATGCTTCTTTTTCTTCTTTTGATAATATCTTTTTCATTTTTTATCTGTGTCTAAATCTGTGTTATGGATCAGTGTGCTTACATCAATTTAATGATTTGCTATACTATAATAGTAACTTAAATATATATTTTTTGGGAGGTGACATGTTAAAAGAAAGCGACCCGACTGGAGAACTGCCTGATGAGAATCTTTTTTGGCACAGAGTTGTGGAAATCGGAAAAAGTGCTCCAGATAAATTTTTTAATTATGAGTTAAGTAAAGGTCTAAATAACCAGCTGTTGATAAAGGTAATAATCGGTGGCGGCCATCATAATCCAGATGTAAGGTTGGTTGGAATTTTAAAACGAGTAGCCAAAGAATTCGGTTTTGAAAATTGTGAAATTATATATCGTGATCCAAATATTACGAACTACGACGAACCCAAAACACCAGAACCGCCGGTTAAAACAAGAATAGTTCGTGACCCGTCAAACGGCGAGGAATATCAAGCTCCACTGCATCGATAAGAAAATATTTCAATAAAAAAATGCCCAAACGATAACTTGGGCATTTTTTGGTTGCCAAAATTTGACAAAACAAAACATTCGTGCTAATATAACCACATCACACGACACGAGAGGTTGATAAAGATGAACCTGGAACAGATGCTGGAAATTCTTGGCAGATTGTTCACGGTCTGCATCGGTTGGAATCCGGAATTGAACTGCTTCCAGGTCGATGGCTTAAGCCTGACTGAATGCATGAACATTCGGAACAGTTCAACTGAGCAGATTGTCCGATCATGTCATGGTTCAGGATCAGACACAAAATCCGCTGTTACAGACCTGTGGAATAAACTGACCACATTACCAGAAGATGGGCGCGTCAGAGTCAGTCAGTGTTTCGAAATCTGGGTCGAATACCACTGGAACGGTGTAGAGTTCGTCGAGGTCGAAAGGCGGTGTTGCTGATGCTGAAAGTCCAATGTCCAGTTTGCCACGGAGATGTCGCAGCAACGATTCGTGGCGGAAAGTTGGTTGTCGGACAGCACACCGACGACCGCGGTGGCGAATGTGACGGTTGGGGCAAACAACTCGACTTGCCGACCGGCATGTCAATATCGCCCGATCAGCCGTCATCAACCAACGACAGCGGAAACTTTGGTGGCGGATTGTCTGAGTACTAGCACCTCCCTTCGGGGCGGTGTTTTTTTTATCAATAAAACTCTTTACCAGTTTTTATTTTGACTCGACTGATTATCGTCGATCGTTGATAATCAGTCGAGTTTCAAGTATTAGATTTTAACTTTGATACTGCCTGATTCAAAAGTTTTGTATATAAAATCAGTCCAAGTTCTTCCATGTTGCCATGTTGTTCGCGACCGAGAATGTTGCCACCGCCACGAATTTCCAAATCGGAATATGCAATGTCAAAACCACTACCCAAATCAGTCTTTTCGGCCAAAGCTTGTAATCTTTTATAAGCATTACCGACAAGATTTTTTTTGTAAGTAAAGTATGAAAAGGCTTGATTTTCTCCACGGCCAATTCGACCACGAATTTGGTAAAGTTGTGATAAACCAAAATTGTCGGCGTCCTCTACTATTAAAGTATTAGCCGTTGGAATATCCAAACCATTTTCGATGATTGTTGAACAAAACAAAATATCAATTTTTTTCGCCGCAAAATCAGCCATCACCCCGGATAATTTTTCTTCTGACATCTGCCCATGACCAACTGCTATATTTGCTTTAGAAAAAATTCGGCGAAATTCCGCGGCTCTGGCCTCAATAGTTTTGACATCATTATGAAGAAAGTAAGTCTGACCGCCGCGATTTAGCTCGATTGATATATACTCTTTGATTTTTTCCGCATCATACCTTTCAATTTTGGTTTCAATTGACTTGCGCCCTTTTGGTGGAGTTTTAATCACTGAAAGTTGACGAATTCCGGAAAGAGAGATAAATAATGTCCGCGGGATTGGTGTCGCGGATAGCGAAAGAATATCAACATCATTTTTTAAGCCTTTTAGTTTTTCTTTGTCTTTAACCCCAAATCTTTGTTCCTCGTCAATGATTAAAAGCCCAAGATTTTTGAATGATATATCAGATTTGATTAATCGATGTGTGCCAACAACCAGATCAATTTTCCCGGACTTTAATTCGCTGACGATTCTTTCCTGGTCTTCTTTTTTCACAAACCTAGAGAGTTCAGCAACCTTGATCGGCAATTCTTTTAGCCTTTCGGTAATTGTGACAAAATGCTGACGAGATAGAATCGTGGTCGGTGCCAAAATTGCCACCTGCCCACCGTTTTCTATGACTTGCGCTGCAGCGCGAACTGCGACTTCCGTTTTTCCAAAACCAACATCGCCAATAAGTAATCGATCCATCGGCCGGCCAAGTTTCAAGTCCTGATAAATTTCCAAAATTGTTTTCTCTTGGTCCGGAGTTTCAACATGTTTGAATGTTGCTTTTAATTTTTTATCCCACTGCAAATCAATGTGATATTTAGGACGGGTAATTAATTCTCTTTTAGCATATACCAAAAGCAATTCTTTTGCCAAGGCAAAAATACTCTCCTCAATTTTTTTCCTAGTTTTTTCCCAAACTGTGGAACCCAACCGAGAAAGTCGTGGAGATTTTCGACTCACGCCCAAATATTTTGTTAATTTGGAAATTACTTTTTCCGGCAGATAAAGGAAATCGCCATTGGCGTATTCTAGCGCCAAAAATTCTTTGAAGCCGATGCCAAACTTTTTCAAAATTCTACCACGATAAATTCCAATTCCATGATCAATATGGACAACTAAATCCCCTGGTTTAACATTGTTTTCATCCAATTGAATTTTGTTATCAGCAATTTCAAGCAATTCAAGTTTTTCTTTTTTTGTGTTAGTAAAAATATTAAAAGAATAAATTTGATCAATCTGGTCGCCAAAAAAATCAACCGCAACAGGATTAAAACTCGCCGCCGAATATATTTTGACCAATCCGCCAGAAACAGAAAACTGACCAAAATTAGAAAGATGATCAACTCGATCAAAACCAAAAGTATGAAGTTGTATGATAAACTCATCCATTTTCATACTCTGACCGATGGAAATTTTTAGAATTTTAGTTGACATTGCTGGCAATTTTGCTATGCTTAATTTATCAGATTGTTTGCACCCTCTTTGCTATCTACGCATCTAGAAAGCCTTTGCCCCTCCTTTGGCTTATCGGGTCGTGGATAGCAAAGTAGGTGCAAGACGCTAAGCGTTTTGCAAGAAACGCTTAGCGTTTCAATTTTTGTTTTAGACAATGACTTATTCTAACAAAAATCTCCCCGTTTTCATAGGGAGATTTTTGTTAAATTCATTTATCAGTGTATATTCTGTGTGGTATTTGTCAGTGTTGTTCTACTTCGATACCCATATTCTTCGCAGTACCAGCCAATGTATTCATGGCCGCTTCAACATTTTTGGCATTTAAGTCGGGAAGTTTGATTTCTGCAATTTCCCGAAGTTTGGCTTGCGAAATTTTTCCAACTTTTTCCTTTTTTGAGCTACCAGAACCTTTTTCGATGTTGATTGCTTTTTTCAGTAGAATCGCAGCTGGCGGATTTTTCAGAATAAATGTGAAAGTCCTGTCTTCAAAAACCGTAATTTCAACCGGGATAATGGTGTCACCGAGTTCTCTAGTTTGTTCATTAAACGAATTACAAAATTCCATGATGTTAACACCATGTTGACCAAGAGCTGGACCGACTGGAGGTGCAGGATTGGCCTTGCCAGCAGGACACTGTAATTTGATTATTGCTTTTACTTCTTTCATAAATTTTCTCCGAAAATTTTTCCTACGAAATTACGAATTTATCTAATATATCTTCCGAAGGTGACCCTGTGGGCGAATTTTGATTTATTAGTATATTCGCTAGATTAGTATATTAGTAGTTTATTAAACCTTTTTGACTTGCAGGAAATCGAGATTAACTGGAGTCTCGCGTCCAAACATATTAACCAAAACTTTAATTTTACCTTTTTCATGGTCAATGTCTTCGACTTTTGCATCAAAGCCTTTGAGAGCGCCATCAGTAATTTTAACTAAATCATTGATTGAAAATTCAATTTTGTATTTCGGCTCTTCAACACCCATGCGTTTTTTAATTCGCTCGATTTCCTCAATTGACATTGGTGTCGGACGAACGCCGAAACCAATGAAACCTGTAACGTTTGGTGTGTTTCGAACAACATACCAAGAATCATCATCAACAATCATATCAACCAGCACGTAACCAGGGAAAATTCTTTTTTCAACTGTTCTACGTTTACCATTTCTAATTTCGATTTGTTTTTCTTTCGGAACAATAACGTCAAAAATTTTGTCTTCCATCGCAAAAGATTCAATTCGTTGATGAAGATTATCAGAAACTTGTTCTTCATAGCCAGAATAGGTATGAATTACATACCAGTTTCGCTCACCAGACTGACGATTAGTTTTTAAATTTGCCGGCTTAGCTTCCTCGGGCGTTTCTTCAATAACTTCAACTTCCTCGGATTTTTCTTCCGGCTCTTCTTTTTTCGAATTTAGAATTTCGGTCTTCGACTCTGAGGGATGAGCCCTCCCATTCGACAGGTCATCGACTCCGAGGTCGCTCAGACTCGAGGAGCTCAGGGTCTGAGTGGCAATCGAAGACAAGCTCGGACTCGAATGAGATTTCGAATTTTTCATTTTTTATCCTTTTAAAGAAACGAAGTATTGCAAAGCGCTTGATAAGCCTAAATCAACTAAAGCAAAAATAGCAGTGGCAATGGTTGAAGAAACAATAACAATCAATGTGTCTCTGATTAACTGCTTTCTCGTCGGCCAAGTAACTTTTTTAAGTTCTTGGTACGAGTCAAATATATACTTTATTAGCTTATTGTTTTTCATTGATGAAAATTATTTTTGATTGATTTTCAAAATTTTAAGCGTTGTTTGATCTTGTCTGTGCCCCATTGTTCGACGATATCTCTTTTTTGGATGGTGTTTCATAACCAAAACTTTTTCAGCTTTTTTCTCTTCTGTAACTTCCGCGTCAACTGACGCGCCAAATATTACAGGCTTTCCAAGCTCTAATTTTTTTTCATCAGAGATAAGCAAAACCTCGGAAAGTAAAACTTTCTTATCTTTGGATTCCAATTTAGTATCAATTTTGATCTTCTTGCCAACTTCAGCAACAAATTGTTTGCCAGCAAGGCTTACGATTGCGAACATAATTTTTTCCTAGTTGTAGTATAAACACTCACTGATCTAGCAACGCTGATATTCACTGATTTTTTCTTATCTGTGTCTATCTGCCTGCCCTTCGTAGCTTTAGCGAAGAACGGGTGACAATAGATCTGTGGTTCTAATTTAAAAAATCCCCGACGGAATACAATTTGATCTTAGCAAAATGATAAAAAATAGTCAAGGTCTTAGCATTAATAATAAAACAGGATCCCGCATGGAACTTGTTCTCGTGCGCGGGTCAATAGTTAAAAAGTGATCTTCTTGTGATGAATATAGATGCTTTCGAGAATGCCTACAAGAACAAAGGAGGTAATCAAGGATGATCCGCCAGCGCTGATAAATGGCAGTGGAATTCCGGTTACCGGTGCCAAACCAATATTCATAGCAATGTTAACAATAATCTGAAATGCAAATGTCGCTCCGACTCCGACTGCCAGAAGATAGCCAAAATTATCTTTGGCAACTTTTGCAATATCAATTATTTTAATTAAAAGATAGGCAAATGCTATTAATAATAATAAATCACCTATTAGGCCAAAAGCTTCGGAATAGCTAGAAAAAATAAAATCTGTTTCTGGCTTGGGCAAAAATTGCAGTTGCGATTGTGAGCCATGACTTAAGCCTCGACCAAATACACCACCGGAACCAATTGTTATTTGCGCCTGAGCAACATTGTAGCCGTTACCGTAAACATATTGGGTATCTTTTGATGGATGGATTAATGTCTCAACTCTGGAGCGTTGATAATCTTTCAACAGCGGAGTAAATGGTGTAATTTTATAAACGGACAAAAAGAATATTGTAATTACAGCTGCCAGTGAACCAAAAATCAGTATATACTGTTTTGCAGTCAGTTTTGAAAAAATAATCATTACAAACCAGGAAAAAATAATAACCAAGGCCGTCCCTAGATCCGGTTCAATCAAAATTAAAAATAGCGGCGGCAAAAGCATTAAAAACATATAAATAATATCCGCGATCCGAACTCTGCCAATTCGCCTCGATAAAAAAGAAGCCATAAAAATTATTGAAACAAATTTATAAAATTCTGACGGCTGTAATTGGAAAATCTTTAAATCTATCCAACGAGTGGCACCACCGGTGGTTTTACCGAATAGATCAACTACGACTAAAAGCGTAATGATCGCCAGATACATGTACCAGCTTGAGCCAGATAAAATCCGGTAATCAAAATTCGCTAGAAGAATTAGAAAAGTTAGACCGACAACAAAAAATATTGTTTGTTTCAATGCTAAGTTACTATCAATTTCAGCAAAAACCAGACTGTAAATTACCGCGATGCCAGCAAAAGTCAAAAGAGTTGATGTGATTAACAGTGGAAAATCAAGACCTCGAAGTTTCGTAAACATTTATTTTTTAATCCTTCTTGCCCCGATAAAAATGTTTTTGCCATCAATTTTTGACTCTTCAGAAATGTCAAGTGAATCTCCTTTTTTGTTCTTAAGCGATTCAGATAAAGTTTCTTTAGTAATATAATCAGAATTTTTTTCGATAGCATCGGTTAGCCCCGCATCTTCAGTTTCGTAGCAAGTTTCGATTCTGTCTGATATATCAAAATCAGCATTTTTACGTAAGCCCTGAATAATGCGAACAAATTCTCTGGCACGACCCTCGGCGATTAGATCATCTGATAATTCCGTATCTAGTTCAATATCAGCGCTGATTTTTTTGTCATAATATATACTTCTAACATTGACTTCACTGGCGATAATTGATTCTAGCTCAACTGAAAGTTGTTTTGATTTGTATTTAAGTGACAGAAGTGGTTGACGAACTTTGATCCCCACTTCTGCTCTTTTTGAAAGCCCAAGCTCAACAATTTTCCGCGCCAAATCCATATCGTTAATAACATCATCTTTAATAAATTCCTTGTTTGCGACTGGAAAATCGGACAAGTGAACTGATTCCTTGCCAGTCAAATTTTGATAAATTTCTTCAGAAATGAATGGTGCAAACGGCGCCAAAAGTTGTGACAATTTTACTAAAACATAGTGAAGTGTTGCATAAGCCGCGTTTTTGTCATCATCATTTTCTGACCCATTCGACTCGCTTTGCTCGCTCAGGGCCGGTTTCCAGAATCTTCTTCGGCTGCGTCGTATATACCAGTTTGAAAGTTCATCTATAAATTCGGAAAATAACCTGGCGGCTCCAGGTAAATTATAAGCTTGCATATTTTTTTCAATTTCCAGGTTTAGTGTTTCTAATTTGGAAACAATCCAAACATCGAGTAGATTTTCGGGCCGATAATTTTCTGCTGGCTGCCAATTGTCAGTTGTACTATATAAAATACATTCGCATAACGTCAGCACCGTATTTATTAAACATCTCCATTGGATCTGGATAATTCTGCAATCGTTTCGACATCTTCTTACCATCCTCGGCTAAAACAATTCCGTTGACAATGACATTTTTGAAAGCTGGTTTATGTTGGGTTGCAGTGGCTAAAATATGCAAATAATAAAACCAGGCACGAGTTTGATCAACACCCTCTGCGATAAAATCTGCAGGGAAATTTTTTGGTGGACACAATTTAACATCTTTTTCTTTGTTTCCTGCCCCGTAGTTATCCGAACACTGCGAGGATATACTACTGGGGTCGAATGGATAATGCATTTGAGCGTATGGCATTGAACCTGAATCGAACCAAGTGTCCAATACATCTGGAATTCGCTTCATTATTCCACCACACTCCGAACAATCAAACGTTATTTTATCGATAATATGTTTATGCAAATCTGTAACTTTCTGCCCCGACAATTCCTCCAACTCCCTAACCGACCCGATAACCTTTATGTTTCCGCAATGTTTCGAATTTTGATCATTTGAATTTTCTTTGTTTGTTTCGGATTTCGACATTCGGATTTCGGATTTTCCTTCACATCTCCAGATGGGAAGGACGGATGCCCAATATCGCTGGCGGGAAATTGACCAATCACGTGCACCTTCAAGCCACATACCAAAACGGCCAGCCTTTATATGTTTCGGCGACCAATTAATATCTTTTGCCAACTCTAATGCTTCGGTTTTAATTTTTTCAACGGCAACAAACCAAGAAGATGTTGCGTAATTAATTAGCGGAGTGTCACAACGCCAACAATGCGGGTAGGAATGTTCGTATTGTTTTTTGTCAAATAATAAATCTTTGCCGGCCAAATATTTGATAATCGCAACATCGGTTGATTGAACATCCTCAGCCGGCTTGACTGATAGACCAGAAAATTCACCATATCCAGGCTTGATAATTCCATCCATGCCAACATGTTGAATAAACGGCAAATCCAATTTTTTACCCAAATTCAAATCATCTTCGCCAAATACCGGTGCAATGTGAACAACACCGGTGCCATCTTCTGTAGTGACAAAATCAGCCACAATAATAGTGAACGCGAACTCATGCTGACCATACGCAGACGAACGCGGATCTATAAAATCAAAAAGTGGTATATATTTTTTACCAACTAAATCTGATCCGAAAAATTCTTCTATAATAGTATATTCGTCGTCTTTGAAAGTACTTTTTAGCCGGTCCTTAGCTAAAATAAAACGAACCATCTCCCCGCTTCCTTGATCTTTTTTTTCAATTTTTACATATTTGATTTTTGGTCCGACAGCCAAAGCAACATTGCCGATTAAAGTCCAGGGTGTTGTTGTCCAGGCTAGAACCGATGTATTTGGTTCACCAATTAATTGAAATTCTGCGATTACTGACAAATCTTTAATATCTTTATAACCTTCAGCGACTTCGGATTGCGACAATGTTGTCTCGCAGCGCGGGCAAATGTGCATTGAGCGATAGCCTTCGTAAATCAAATCTTTGTCGTATAAATCTTTAAAAACTGACCAAACTGACTCCATGTAATCCAAATCCATTGTCTTGTAAGCGTTGTCCATATCGGCCCAACGACCCATGCGCCGAATAACTTTTTTCCATTCATCAACATAGCCCAAAACTTTTGATCGGCAGAACTCATTGAATTTATCAACGCCAATTTCTTCGATCTCTTTTTTGGTTTTAATTCCCAGTTCTTTTTCGGCAATGTTTTCAATTGGCAGGCCATGGCAATCCCAGCCCCACTTGCGCTCTACCAGTTTGCCCTTCATTGTCCAATAACGCGGCACAACATCTTTCATCAGCGACGAAGGAATATGTCCGTAATGAGGCGTCCCAGTAGCAAATGGCGGCCCATCATAAAAAGTATATCGTGGCGCATCCTTGCGAATCTCTAGCGACTTTTCAAAAGTTTTATTCTCATCCCAAAATTCAAGGATTTTTTCCTCGAGTTTCGGTAAGTTAAGTTGTGGGTCAACCTTTTTAAACATGTAATTTCACGTAAGAACGGCTAATTAATACTAACAGCTAACGACTAATTTTTTGTTTGTTGTTAGCCGTTGGTTATGTTCGTTGTCCTTATGTGTCCATTTTACTTCATCTGAGCTCTTTTTTCAATAGACTTGTTACGAAATAAAGCACTTTTACAATCATTTGAGCTCAGTCTGATATAATAAGCTCAAATAAAAATAAAACTTTGGAGGGAATGTGTTTACTTTTGACAAGTTGTCTAAACGACCAAGACTTTTTCAGCG
>JAPLVG010000017.1 GCA_026397235.1 Candidatus Berkelbacteria bacterium | reverse complement strand
GATTTGGGAAGTCTTATCCCAGATCCAGATCAGCTCGAGGCAGTGGTGAGCCATAAATCACCAGGGAGCGGTTGGTTGCCGTCAAAAAACCAAAGAACCTGCCCGACTCCGTGATTGGATGTCGGGCACTTTTCCCTGATTCTTTGTATAAAGAGTTAGGGATGAAGTAAAAATTCACCCACGAGGTGATTGATATGCGAACCGTGCTGATAGCTGGAGGGATTTTGACAATCGTTTTCGCGACGATCGCCATGGACTGGATTCATCGACCGGACACGACATGTCTGGTCATCGAATCCATGTCGGGAGAGATTCTTGGCCGCTATGCAAGCGTTCGAGACCTCCCGACCACGATCACATTTCCTGGGCCAGTGCGGTTGCACAGCCCGGCGCTTCATCTGACGATATCGCACCGGCCTCCGGGCTGGGACGGATATCGTCAAGCGCAATACTTTCCGTATGGAGACTGGGCAACCTGTCTCGGCGGCGAGTATCTATGTGCCTTTCGTCAAGATAGTGGAGACGGATCAGGCATGGAACCGCGAATCAGAGAGATCCGAATCGTGGTGCGCCGAACCGCTCCCAGCACTACTCGACATGAGTAGTGCTGGGGACTTCTTTCTGAATGTATCGCAAGATATGTTTGGAAACAAAGTTTTGGCCACTCCTGCCCGGCTCTTTACGAGCTAGATCCTGAAATAAATTCAGGATGACGAATTCGGCAAGGGCTGGGAAGCTAAATACAAAAAATCCCTGCTAGAAACCTGCCTGACGGTAGGCAAGTAGTGGGGATTTTTTAATACCAAATTATGATAGTTCTCGACAAGCTCGAACAGTATTTGCAAACTAAAGTTTGGCCTACAAAAAAGGCGGTTAGGCGATTTTGATTTTCTTTTTTATTTTGTCAATCTCTCCATCAAAGCGAATATGGGCGTGCAAATTGGCTGCGTTTTCGAGTTCCCATTTTTGATGAAAACCGGTCTGACTATCAACCATTTCATAAATTTTGTCAATTTTTTTATCAGTAATAATTTGTCGTTGTTTAACTTCTTTCATATCCTCTGACAAATTGGTCTGACCAATTTCCAAATTTGTTAGTCTATCCTCAACTCCATCAAACCTAACATCAACTCCGCCAAGTCTACTTTCAACTTTCCCGAATCTTTTTTCAACATGTTCAAAACCCTTAGCGGTAGAAGCCGCCAAATCAGCAATCTTTTTATCAACTGACTTTTCGGCATCAGCAAAACCTCTGGCCATTTGATTGCCAAGTTTTCCAATCATTTTCTCAAGTTTTTTCTCATTATTTTTTTCCATCGTCCTTCAATTATAATTGAATATCAAAAATATTGTCAAATACTATTTCAAACTACCGAGAAACGGCAAAATCGTAAAAACCAACATCAAAACTAATAAAACTATAAAAACAATTTTTACCCATTTTTTGTGGCTCGGCATGCTCGCCTCCTGCTAAACTACTAATTTATCCAATATGCGAATGATTTTTTTATCCGTTCCCGATCTGTGTCAAAGATCTGTGGACTTACTTCCGCTTAATCTTTTTTATTTGATTCAAAATCAAGATTAACACGCCAATTACAACTATTAATACTGTTGAGGCGATAATTTTATTCATCGTTGTTGACCGCAACGCCACCCAGCCGAAAAGCGCAGCGATAGCGTAAAGCGACAAGACCGTTGCCGGCACGGAAAATCCAGCGGCCAAAAATCGATGGTGCAAATGAGTTTTGTCCGGCGTGGTAAAGGGATTTTTTCCGCGAATAATTCTGGCACCAGCAACAATTAATCCGTCAACAATGGCGAATCCCAAAACCAAGAATGAAGTTGCCAATTTTCCACCGGAGATTAACGGCAAAACGCCGAGCAACAAACCCAGAAACATACTTCCGGAGTCACCCATAAAAATTTTGGCAGGATAAAAGTTCCAGTAAAGAAAACCGACAGCCGATCCGCACAAAATAATCGAGATTGCAGCCACCGGACCCTGATAAACCGCTAAACTCAGAAGATAAAGAATAAAAAAGGCGATGGCTGAAACGCCGGCAGCCAGTCCATCAATACCATCGATGAAGTTGATAACATTCATCATGCCAACAAGCCAAAAAAGTGTCAGCAAATCAGACCAGAAAGAAAAGTGATAAATCGTTCCGAAGAGATTTATCGGCAAATAAACACTATTTAAATTGATCGCTTGGCCAAAAGGATTCGGCAGAGAATCCAAACCGATTCCCGAAGCGGCGATTATCACCACCACAAGAATCTGAATCGCAAATTTGGAGTAAGCTTTTAGCCCGCAAATGTCATCATAAAGCATTCCGAGAGCAATAATCACTCCGGAAATCCAAATGCTGACGATTTTTTTGTCATATCCCAGCCAGTGTCCAGTGGTAATATGCGAGTCAGGTTTGACGATCAGAAAATATATTAAACTGACAACAATAAAAGCCAACGCAATGGCAATGCCACCAATTCGCGGTAATGGTTTGGTGTGAATATCGCGCTCTCTGGGTTTGATGACCAAGCCGCGTCCAAGCGCAAAACGCCGAACAAAGCCGGTGAGAACTACCGACAAAATCAGGCTGATGATAAAGATTAGAAAGTAATTCATACAACAACTTGTCATCCTGAAACCCAAGGGGTAGCCCTAGGCTCTTGATTCAGGATCTATCTTATAAATACTGGATTCCGGATCAAGTCCGGAATGACGGGATTATTACTCGAAAAAATCAATTGACAAAGTCGGCTGTTTCATATAGCGAATTTTGATGCCCAATTCCTTAAATAATTTTTTGAATTGCTGGTCGGCATATTTTTCAAAAACTACAACTTCAGAGATGCCGGCATTTGCCATCATCTTGGCGCAAACATTGCAAGGTGAATGAGTGCAATACATTATTGCACCGGAAACATCAGCAAAACCACCAGCGGCTTGGATGATAGCATTTTGTTCGGCGTGAACAGCACGGCAAATTTCGTTTCGTTCACCGCTTGGAATTTTCATTTCATCGCGCAAACAGCCAAGTTCTAAACAGTCTTTTGAACCCTTTGGTGCGCCATTATAGCCGGTGGCCAAAATTATTTTATCTTTGACGATAATTGCGCCAACGGAGTGGCGGCGACATGTTGCCCGTTCAGAAACTACTAAAGCCAATTTCATAAAATACGAATCGGCTTTTGGCCTGGATGTTTTTCGTTTTGCGCTCTTGGTTAAACTCTTGAATTTTTTTGAATGATGATGGCTGGTGTCCTCAATTTCAGCCATAAATCTCCTTCAAAATATTATTAATTTGCTTGTGTAGTTCTGGTAATTTTCCGGTATTGATTAAGGTAAAATCGGCCATAGCGATCGGACCGGCTTTGTGAATATTTTCAATTTCCGCTTTGTCGCGACTAGCAGCCTCTGAAGCAGTAAACGAACGATAGCGTAAATTTTTGTCGGCTCCATGTTTTGTCGCCCGATTTTCCAGTCGCGCGTAACGCACCAGTGGCGGAGCAAAAGTCGCGATAATAACTAATTGATCGCCATATTTCTCTTTCAAGACCAAATATTCTTCCCAAGAGTACAAACCGTCGCCGATTACATCAGATTTTTTTAAAAGTTTATCAAATTTGGGAATATTTAAAATTGCAAACGCCGCCATACCGTGCTTTTTGCGCAAATCTTCGCGGATTTTTTTCTCCAAAGCTTCATTTGGCTTTTCGCCCATCTCTTTGATGACATCCAAAGTCAGCTGGCCAAAACGAACGAAACCAAAATCCCTTTTTGACTGCAAATAATCGGCAACTTCCGATTTGCCGGCGCCGCACATTCCCACTAAACAGATGAGTTTATGATTCATAATATTGTAGTGTCTAGCCACAAATTTATACCACAAATAGGCACAAATTAATAAACTAATCTTTTAATTTTGACACCCTTTATTGTAAAGCAGAATATTAATCCAAGTTTAACATTATTTACCTTCAGATAATTTAAGACCTGGGAAATATCTTTTGGGTAAATTTCATTTCTACACTTCATCTCAACAACAATCTTATCATCAATTAGGAAATCAACCCTGTGTCCACCAATTCTCTTATCATAAACTATTAATTGTGAATATTTTTCTCGAACATATTTTATTCCTGAATCTTTTAAAAATTCAGAGAACATGTTTTGATAAATTCTTTCGCTGTACCCTGAGCCAAGCGAGTTAAAAGTATCAAATACTAACCCTATTAATTTTTTTGATAATTCATTTAATGTTTTATCTGTGTCAATTTGTGACATAAATTTGTGGCTAGACACTTCCGCTGACTGAGACTGTGTAATTGTCCGTGTGCTTACTTCAACTAGATGCCTTTTTAACCCGTCCCCAATCCTTGGCGTAAATAACGGTTTCGGTTACTAATTCATAATCAAGAATATCCTCCGGTTTAAACCAGATTTTAATTTCTGCTTCAGCTTCTTCTACAGAACCCGAAGCATGAACCAGTGACTGAATTGCTCGGCCGGTTTCATCCGACATTTCATAGGAATCAGTTGAATAATCCCCGCGAATCGAACCGATATCGGCTGCGAGCGGATTGGTGGCTCCAGCGGTTTTTCTCCCAAGTGCAACGGCATGCGGCCCTTCCCAAATCATAGCTAAAATCGGACGGTCGCGCAAACTATCCATTAATTTTGCCCGCGTTAATCTCCCGTATTCAGCCGGCTCTAGTAGATTTTTCTCACCCTTGGCTTCATAGTTCGCCCTTGTTTTTGTTCCGGATGATACATACCAGGATTCATCATCAGCGTAATGTTTACCGATCAGTTCGGCGTCCGGTGCTACAAGTTTGCAAGCAACCATTTTCATTCCGCGATTTTCAAATTTAGTTAGGAGTTCACCGATCAAATGTCGCTGAATTGATTCGGATTTGATGGCGATCATTGTTCGTTCTAGCTTTGGCTTTTCCATTATTCTCCCAGGTTATTAATTACTTTTTCAATTGCAGGCCGTACACTTTCCTTGGCAATAACGGCAACAGAAAGTTTTTTCTTATCAAAATATTTATTAGCTAATTTTTTAATATCATCCGTAGTTATTTTAGCAATTTTTTCCGAAATTTCCGACAGTGTTTCGATTTTCCCGTTGTAAAATACTTGAGATAGATTGAACTCACCCAATTCGTTTGAATCTTCAAAGCTAATCTTCATTTGACCAAGCAAATAAGATTTCGCCATCGATAACTCATCATCCGATACGCCATTTTTAACCTTTTCATATTCCGCGATGATTGCCGTCAGCGCCTCACCAGCTTTTTCATCAGCCACACCAGCAACGGTTTCAATGATTCCAATATCGGAAATTGATGAACTAAATGTTCTAACATCATAAGCCAAACCTCTTTTTTCGCGCAATTCGGTGTGAAGCCGCGAGCTCATATTCCCCCCAAGGATGATTGATAAAAGTTTCAAGCCAATACGATCCTCTGAATTGTAGCCGCAGCCATAATACCCGACGATGAAATTGGTTTGTTGGCTATTTTTCGTAACAAATGATAACTTTTTCTGCTCAAATTGCAGTGATTTTTCAAATTTGGCAACGCCTGCTGGAAAGGTGAATTTTGATTCGATTAGCTGCGCTATTTCATCGGCCGATTTTCCGGCAAAATTTCCGCAAACTGAGATGAAAACGTTGTTGCTGAGATAAAATTTTTTGTAAAAATCCACGACGTCATCGCGAGTAATTTTTTCGATCACTTCAAGATCCTGCATCATATTCCGCCCCAAAGTGCTTCCGCCGAATATTGCTTCATCAAAAAGTGAAAAAACATAACTCGGAGCGATGTCGGTGCGCATTTTTATCTCTTCGGTGATAACTCGCTTTTCTTTCGCGATATCATCTTCGCCGATCTTTGAATTTAGCAGCATATCGGAAAAGATTTCAACGATTTTTTCTAAATGTTCTGCGCCTGCTTTAATGTGAAAATTGGTGTACTCCTCTGATGGATGAGCGTTAACGTCAGCACCGATGGCGTCAATTTCCTTAGTGACATCAAGTGCAGTCGGGCGTTTTTCTGTCCCATCAAATAGCATGTGTTCCAGAAAATGAGTCATGCCGACATTGGATTCGGATTCATACCGAGAACCGGCGCCAATAAAAACAATAAGGCTCACCGCCTCAGTTCTCTTTTCCTCCGACAAAACCAGAGTTATTCCATTTTTCAGTTTTCGAATTTCCGGCGCTTCCATCATTTTAAATTTTAAATTTTGATTTTTAAATTTGAGCGAAGCGATTCATGGTACCCGCGATTGGAATCGGACCAACGACCTTCCGGTCCGCAACCGGACGCTCTATCCACTGAGCTACGCGGGCAAAATTAACAATCGGACCAACGACCTTCCGGACCGCAACCGGACGCTCTATCCACTGAGCTACAGGCGCATAAACAAAATTTTTAATTTTGCAATTTTCAATTTACAATTAATAACTAAATGTTTTAATGTTTAAAAATTAATTCATTGAAAATTCAGTGAAAATTGGAAATTAGAATTTGATCCATCTATTAATGGTATCTGAAATATCTTCACCGCGATCTTCGGCTTCCGGCAGATGTTTTGAAAGAAATAATCGTACTTGCTCCGGATTTTCGTCATTAACGGGCATTTCTACCGGTAATGCAAGACGCTTGAGCTGCTCTAATCTGATAATTGCTCGGTCTTGATAAGAAAAAACCCAAAAGGATTTGAACTGATCAAAAGTGTAAACTTTGTCATCAACCGTCACACCCTGATCATAGACAGCATAATTTCTCTTTTTGCCGCGAGATCGTGACTGGCTGTAAAGGGCAAAGCAAGCGGCAACAACAACGGCTGCGCCGAGCCATAATCGCATATATAATAATATGGCAAGCAGCACAATCGCGACTAAGACGATATAAAGCAGCCAATTATTGGGCTTGTCATGACTCTCAAACTCCGTCGCCTGCCAATAGAAAATTGGCTTATCCGTTGGCGAAATTGTTACGACAGGTTTTTTTTCTTCCTTTTTTTCATCTGCCATCATTCCTCCTTTAAATATTGTGGTCGGGCGCTCGAATATGAAATTATTAACTGCCCTTCAACTTCGTTCAGGGCATTCGGGTCTGGACCTTTAAGCGTTCGGATTATTGATACTTGGAAAATCCAATAACGGGATTACATCCAGCGCAACTTCTTCGTACGGATGATATTTCTTGACAACTTCTAAGACTTTATCAATTTCTGATTTAAGGCAAACGAATTCTAACTTTATTTCCTCTACTTCTTCTATATTCCCAATGCTTCCAATAGCAGGATTGGCTCCACCTTGTGGACGAAAATATCCTTTGCCTTCAGAAACAAAAGAACAATGATCGTAGTTGCCCATTTTGCCAATTCCGGCTTTTCCAAGTGCTAAACGAACTTTGTCAGCATCATTTTTAGGAATAAAAACATAAATTTTTACATAGTTGTCCATAGAGGTCTCTGATCAAAAAAATTAGTAATTGTCTAAAATTAAATCAATCTGTTTTTTTAGTTCCGGTAGATCATTCTTCACAGTCTTCCAAATTTCTTTTGGGTCAATATTAAAATATCCGTGGGCAATTTGGTTTCTCATTCCTATAATTTCATGCCAGGGGAAATCATCGTGTTTTTCTTGAAATTCATCACTAAGTTGATTCACTGTCTCACCAATATTGACCAATTGCATTAATACAGCGTCATATCTTGTTTTATCATTTTCGAAATATTCAAATTCAAACCCCAAGAGATGAAACTCGATCCGGTCAATAGCTTCCAGTATTCTTTCTAGATGAATTTTGTCTTTATTGTCTTTCATAAACCTTCACTGCTTCGGGTAATATTTTCTCTTTAAGTTGATTGATAACACGATCCCTTGGAACGAAATCAACCTTTCGACCAAGCTTAACCTCTAATCTGTGGTGCATTCCGCCAATTTCAAACAGACTCATTGTTTTTCGTGTTTCATATAGTAAATCGACGTCGCTATCTTTTTTTGCATCTCCATGCAAAAAAGACCCAAAAAGATAGATGCTTTTGATACAGCTCTCATTTGGATCAGACATAACCGCTTCTTTAACTTTTGTAATAATTTCTTCTTGGCTCATATTGGATAAATTATAGCATATTTTGTGCGTTAAAAAATTGTTTTACTGCCTTAAACATTGCTTTTAGCAAAAAAGTTCCACAATTGCTGATCTTTTCAAGGCAAATTAGTGGTGTGAGTACCATATCGAAGCAGGTTGTTTGTTGGGGACATTTGGCAACCTTCGGGCACCTCTAACAACACCTTCCTTCCCTTTTGATTACTCTTGCGCCTGTAAAAAGTTCCACAATTCTATCTGGCGGAAGCGAGAGGATTCGAACCTCTGGTGACATTGCTGCCACTCTGGTTTTCAAGACCAGCTCCATAAACCACTCGGACACGCTTCCAAATAAATTTTAGTGCGGGGCAAGCCGGTGCACTTTTATCCGCCTTTGGCGGACAACCACCCCATTCGACTTCGCTCAGGGCAGGTATGCGACCTCTCCAAATAATATTGCGTCTCTGAACAACTGAAGATATTAAAATTTAATAACGAATTCTTTCTGACTTTTGGCTGATCCCTTCTGCAATATATTTTTTCATCAAAGATTGATAAGGCACATTTAATTCATTGGCTTGCTCTTTGATTCTAATAAGCATAAATTCTGGAATTCGGAGAGAGATTGAACGAGAAGATGGCTTAAGATTGGGAAAAGCGGCAGGCAAAAAATCAGCAGATTCAAAATAGTCAGCCAAATTAAGTTTCGACCAGAAATTTCTTTCCTGATCCTCGTTTTGAAAATTTGGTAATTTAATTTTCTTTTTCATACAAAGACCTTCCTTTTTTATCCAAATCCCTAGCTGAAATAATTCTAATTTTATTATACCTAGTAGTAAAAACTAGAAATAGGTATCTTCCCAATTTCGTTTTGCCGATGATAATACTTCTTTGTTCTTTACCCGAGTGAAAAATGTCATCTGCAATTTTCTTTTTTGTATCAAAAAATATCTCTTCACACTCTTCATTTGTTACTTTGTGCTTAATAAAATTTTTATCCTTATTGCCCTCATCCCATTCGAAGGCCAGTGGGTTTTTGAATACTTTCATATATAATGTATATACTATATTACACAATGTCAATGGGCTTTTTTCTTGGCGGAAGGTGCGAGATTCGAACTCGCGTGGCGGCTTTTAGACCACCGACGGTTTAGCAAACCGTTCCCTTAAGCCACTCGGGCAACCTTCCCAGGTTCCTAATGATTCTAGCATTTTCAAAGCTAAGATTCAATCTTTAACCGCGAGCTACAACTAAACCATAAATCCGCCTAGCGCCGCCATCCCGCAAAACCTTAGCGCATTCTTCCAAAGTTGTTCCCGTGGTAGATACATCATCAACAATAAATATTGTCTGGCCGGAAATATCAATCATCGGACACAGAGCAAATGCATCGACCAAATTTTTCCGCCTAGCATCACCTTTTAGTTCAACCTGAGATTTCTTATCGTATCTTTTGCGAATTAACAGGTTTTGATAGTTGAGCCCGAGCTTAGCAGCAACAATTTTCGCCATAATTTCCGATTGATTGTATCCCCGCTCGAGGTACTTTTTTTTGTGCAACGGCACGCTGGTGGTAATTGTTTTATCTGAAATTTCAGCTTCGATAAGCTGATCGATCAACAAATCCGCTAGTGGCTGCGACAATTCTTTAACCGAGTTATATTTTAGATAATGAATCATCTCCTTGGTCGGACCCACGCGATAAGTTGCGCCAACGATGATACCGGTCAAGTTTGAATCCCTTTTACATCCGGCACACCACTTTCCCAAATCAGAAATTTTTCCACACTTCGGGCAAACTTGGGTTTGAATTGGCTTGATTTTTGCCAAACATTTCTGGCAACAAAAACTGCCAAATTCCCCACAATTGACGCATTTTTTGGGGAAAATGAGATCGAGACAAAATTCGCTAATTGATTTTATTACCTGGGCCATTTGATTTAATCCCAAAATAATCAGCAAACTGTTTTTGGTAAAGGTTTGCTTTCTCGGGGTTATTTTCTAGCCACATGCTAACCTTTACTTTTAGACCAAAAATTCTAAACACTTCTGAAAAATCCAGATTATCGAAAGAGCCTATCTTTTGATAAAAATTGTCAATTTCTTGAGTGATTTTATCATCTAATTTCACTGTCAAAATCAAATCACCAACAACATTTATGTATTGATCTTTATATTTGTCGTGAAACCAGCTCGGGCTGTTTGAGTATTCGATGTTATTAGTCTGCCAGTATTTTTCTGCCCAATGATCGAGAAAGCTATCACCACCATTAATTAAGAAAAGTTTTGTTCCGGTTATCTCAAGCGATTTAATATACTGCTCCTCCTGTTCGGAATAAGCCAAATGAAACCACGGATGCGGCATCCAAGTCAAAATCTGCCGATTATTAGTATTTTCAGCCGCCAATAATAAAATTTGAGACCAAAAATTATTAAGAGCGAGTAAATCATTAAAATGCCAAATTATTCTTCGGCCCTTTTTAGGTAAATATGTTTTAGAATTGTTTTTGTAATTGAGCGATGCTTGTTTGGCAAGATGTGAGATATCCAATACCCACGAAACTCTTAAGCTGTACTTTTTCTTGCTTTTTACAATAACACCCGAAGTTTCCAAGAGGCCTAATGCTTTATATATCGCCTGAATCGTGAACTCCTGGGCCTCTTCCATGAGCTTATTTTGAATATCTAAAGCAGTCGCCGAAACTTTATCCGCTAGTAATTTTACTATCAAATCCTCTAATTTGGGTGTTGCGTCTAATAACATAATTAAACCAATAGTTTAATAAACACTATTATTGTATCATATCTATGCAATTAATGTCAAGCCGTGATATTATTTACCTGTACTGAAAAACTGATAAGGAAGTGGCGATATGTCTGAGGTCATAACCCCCGAGCAGTGCAAGGCATTCGATCAGTTTCTGAAGGCGATGCGGACAATATTAATAGCAATCACAGTGGGAGTAAACTGGATCGCGTGGATGGTTGTCTACACTGAAGTTTGGCAGCCACATCTCCAGCGTGATTTCGAACAACGAGTTGAAATGCAGCGCCAGTTCGCAATCGCACGCGAGGCCGAAATGCTTGTCGCACCGCCCCATTGGACGATCAAGGATGATTGTATCGAAGTGTACACCTTGACTCCACCAGCAGGCTCCTTCGACCGAGAAATCGAATTGTCAGTTCCCCGAAAGGCGCTTTCCGTCCTCTGGAACGATGGTGAATTCCAAAACGGTGTGGAGGGAAAGAAGATCAAGTTCCACTACCGCAAAAGCCGCGATGTAATAAATGCGGGTGATGAATGGGATCTGGTCGAAGCATCAGTCGTAAAATAACAAGAAAGAGTACCGTTCCGGTTTGGCGCAGTTGCCAAGCCGGAATTTTTTTATCAAAAATTATTTAGTTGACGGCGATATTATTGCAGATTATAATGGTTATAGGGCAAATTTTTATTGCTAAACGGACTAGCCCTCCTACGCTCGAATTCGCCTCGAGGATTACAGCCCTCGCAGTCGAAAGCTTGCTACGGAAGGGCACAACGGACTTTTGTATTTTTTAAGGAGTTGTGGAGGGGCTGATGGGTGAAGACAGTATCAATATAAATGTTGGCGATGAGGAAACTGAGGGTCAGCTCGCTATTGATGTGTATCAAGACGACGAAAATATCTATTTATTGGCACCAATTGCTGGCACCGCTCCCGCAGATATTGATGTTCAAATTACCGATGAAGTTGTAACAATTCGTGGTGAGCGCAAAAGTGGTCACAAAGCTGGAGACGAGCAACATTTTGTCCAAGAATGTTATTGGGGACCTTTTGGTCGCACTTTTGTGCTGCCGATTGCTGTCAATTCAGAAAAAGCCAAAGCACAGTTGAAAAACGGTTTGCTTTCCATCATTATTCCAAAAGATGCACGGTCAAAAACCAAATCGCTAAAAATCGAAATGGGGTAATAAGAATGGATGACTAATATCCAAATGACCAATGACGAATGATACAAATATTAGTTATTAGCTATTAGAACATTCGTTATCCATTATTGGAGAATTTTATGAGTAAAATTCGCAAGGCTGTTATCCCGGCTGCGGGTTATGGTACCCGTTTTTTGCCGGCGGTAAAATCAATTCCCAAAGAGATGTTGCCGGTAATTGATCGCCCGGCGATTGAATATGTCGTTGAAGATGCGGTTGCTTCGGGTATTGAAGATATTATTATCGTTACTAGTTCAAGCAAAAAGGCGATCGAGGATTATTTTGACAACAATTTGGAACTCGAAGCCTACTTGGAAAAAAACGGTAAATTGGATCAGCTGGAATCGATGCGCAAAATCTCTAAAATGGCTAATTTTATTTATGTCCGCCAAAAAGGTCCATACGGCAACGGCACGCCAGTTTTAAATGCCGAACACATTATTGGCGACGAACCTTTTGCCGTCCTTTGGGGCGATCAATTTACTACCAGTCCAGTTCCAAGATTAAAACAGTGTATTGATGTTTTTGAAAAATACAATCGTCCGGTTTTTTCAGCTGTTAAAGTACCTCGGGCGCACTTGGTTAGATACGGCGTACCAAAAGTTGAAGAAGTTGAACCCTTGACTTATATTGCTCATGAATTAATAGAAAAACCAACAGTCGAGGAAGCTCCATCGGATTTAGCGCTTGATGGCGCCTATGTTTTAACTCCGGACATTTTTGAAGCTTTGCGAAATTTGGATCCGGGAAAAGGCGGCGAAATTTGGTTGGCTGATGGAATTAATAAATTGCGGGATAAGGGTCCAATTTACTGCCGTGAAGTCGAAGGCGGGAAATATTACGATTGTGGCAATGTTTTTGAATACATTAAAACCAATGTCGAGATGGCCTTAAAGCGAGAAGATATTGGCGATGATTTTAGGGAATATTTAAAGGAAATATCGAAAGAATTATGAATCAAGAATAGTGAATCATGAATAAAACCATAATTCATAATTCCTAATTCAAAATTCACTGTAGATCGGAGGGATAAATGTTAAGTAAAAGAAAAATTGCAAGTTCTAAGTGGAATAAATTTCTAAAAGTCTTTGGCACCTCAACCTTAGCAGTCGCAATGGCACTGTCGCTGACCGGTTGCGGAACTACCACAACAACTAAACCAAACTCGCTGATAATTTGGGGATTTGTCGATGAAGATGTTTTTAGTCCAATCATCAAAGACTTTAAAAATCAAAACAAGGGGATTGATGTCAAATATTATAAAAAAACATTGGATGCGAGTTACGAAGATAATGCGCTCAATTCCATTCTCTCCGGCCAAGGTCCGGATGTTTGGGCCATGCCAAACGACTGGGTTTACCGCCATAAAGATAAGCTGGCGGCAATGCCGGCCACCATGCTGACAAGCAAAAAGATAGTTGCCAAAGATTATTTTGCCAATGTTGTGATGCAAGATAATGTTTTTGATAATCAAATTTATGGGCTGACGCCGACAATTGATATTCTGCATGTCTATTACAATCCGACAATTTTTGATGCTACCAGGAGTAATATCAATAAAACTCTCGGCAGCTCCAACCCAACACTGCAAACCACACTAAGCCAAATCTTAAGCAAATTCCCGATTACCTGGGACGAATTTAACAAAATTGTTCCCTACCTGACTGTCAAAAACGGCTCGACAATTACAACTGCCGGGGCGGCAATCGGAACAAGCAATAATGTTAGATATTCACAAGACATTCTATCGTTGTTAATGTTACAAAATCAAACCAATATGCTTTCCGATGATTTATCACAAGCAACCTTTAATTTGCCGATTAAAAACGCTGCCGGCAGCGATGTCTATCCGGGCAAAAATTCATTGGATTTTTATACCAGTTATTCAAATCCCGCAGCGGCTAATTACAGTTGGAATTCATCTGCACCAAATGATATTGATGCTTTCGTCCAAGGCAAAGTTGCGATCATCTTTGGTTACTCCGACACCGCCACTTATCTTCGCCAGGTTTATCCCAATTTCCAATTCCAACAAGCGCTGATGCCGCAAGTCGGTGATATTAACAGTATTGTTGATTATGCCCATTACACTTCCTATGTCGTCCCCGAAGCATCGCCAAATACTGCCCTGGCCTGGCAATTTGTTCAATCACTTTCTACTGATGAAGCCTCAACCTATCGCTCGGCAACTAAAGAAATTTCATCAAAGAAAACCGAAACTGATGTAGCTTTGAAAAATCGTGGTGCCGGTACGCCATCACAAGACCAAATCAAAACAGCCCAAAGTTGGAACAAAGGCCGCTATCCTGTAGATATTGACGGTCAATTTAAACAGGCGATTGACCGATTTAATTCTCGCACCCAATCATCCCAAGCCGCACTTGATACTGCTGCAGCAAATGTGACCGAACTGCTGCGCAAAGCAATTTGGTAAACCACACAGATTTATTACACAGAATAAACACAGAAAAAAGCAAAAAATGAATATAAACTTTGGAAAAATTCGGAAATTGATTTTTCTTGCTTTTATTGTCATGACAATCGGATTTTTTCTTTCTGCACCGATTGTTTTTGCCGCAACTGTACCCGGGGCAGTAAACAATGTCACGGCTGTCGCCGGTGATGCGAAAGCAACAATTTCATTCACTGCCGGAACTAACGGCGGCGTTGCGATTAGCAAATACATCGCGACTTCGTCTCCAGGCAACAAAACCGCCAGTGTAACAACTGTAAGCCCGATCACCGTCGCCGGGCTGACTAATGGGACAAAATACACATTTACTGTTACCGCAACAAATAGCGTTGGCACCGGCCCCGCATCGGCAAAATCCAATTCCATAACTCCAACCGCCGCAACCACAGCCACTGGCACAACTGCAACCCCAGCCGCCGATACCGGCACCGGCGTCGGAGTTAGTATCCCAAATGGCACCAACGACAACGCAATTCAAAGCGGCGCCAGTTATAATTATATTCAATATGTCGACAGGCTTTATGGTTTTGCAATGAAAGCAGCAATCGCTCTTTCAATTTTAATGGTTGTCTATGCCGGTTTTAAATATATGACCAGTCGCGGCGATTCCAGTTCAATCAACGAGGCCAAAGATATTCTTGTCAGTACGCTAATGGGGGCAGCACTTTTGATGCTGGTGATACTTATTGGTAATATCGCCGGATTAAATACCAGTATTTGGGGAATTTAATGAAAAAAATCTTTTCAAAAAGGTGGCTTGGAAATTTACTAATTGTCTTATTTGGATTAGTAGTTCTATTTATCACCAGCCTGGTGGTCTATAAAGAGTTTTTTATTTCCGCCGATACAACAAATGTTTTTGTTGGCAATGGCCAGGACCAACAATTTAATTTCAGTTACAGCGCGGATGCGATTGACCCATCTATAAAATACCAAATTGTCAATATTCCCGCATTTGGCACCAGCTTTAAATTCTTGGAAATAATAGATCAGACTGCTGTTGATAATGCCCTAGGAGCACCAACCGACAGCGGTGATATTACTACATTCCCTCATAGCCACCCAGCGTATGAGGTGCCGTATATACACAATTTGGACGTAGAAAATAGTGAAACAAAATATATGGCTATCGTGCCAATGCCACCGTATCAGTACACTTGGGGGAGAATTGCCAACACTTCAAGTGCAACATATAAACTGCTCATTGCGGCCAAGAGTTTTGCACAAGGAAACGATTCGAATAGAGCTACAATAAATACTGCGATCAGTCAATATGAAAGCGCCGCCAAGTTGGCATCGAGCAATTTTATAATCGATGATACAAGCCACACTCTAATAACAAAGGATTCTAATATTTTGGCTCAATGTACTGGGGCTCCAACAGATTGCGACCCAGACGTCCAGCCGGCGACTTTTGACGCCTCCTCAGACCAAGATTACTATAATGCCTTTAAAATTTCAGTTGATCCAAATTTTCACTATCAGCAACCAGCGGCTAATTCTTTAACATTGAAAATTTTTAATTCAGCTTTGAGCAATGCCCAATCATCGTCAGTCCAAGACACAACTAGCGTCCCTAAACTTAACTCAGCCAAAGCAAATTATCAACGGCAAATTCCAGGAAATTCGGCTTCCGGAGGTTTAACACTCTCAAGTATCGCGACCATCCAGCACAACGAAAGCCAAACTGTGAGTTTCTCTTTAGATATGGCCAAATTAGTTTTACCAACAAACGGTGCGACTTTGCAAACGCTTCTCTTAAATATCGATGAAAAAACTTTCTGCACAATCAGCTTCCGTGGCGATTCTAATTCTCCGGATACAACAAATAGCCCAGGCTGTGTTTGGAACTCGACACCGGCCAATTTTGTTTATTCCGGATCGTTTACCTGGGATCAAAACACTGGCCAGAATCTCGGTACCGGAGTGCCAAGCAGCAGCAGCGGACGCATTTTAGCATTGAAAGCCTTTGACAGCAATCATAATTCCTTAGTCTCAGTATCAAAAAACGTCGTTGTTCTTCCTGGAACTGGCAGTGATACTACTACTGGAGGAGGTGTTATACCAATTAAATTAATCGTCCCGCAGTCAGTTGATAAAAGCAAAGCCGATGCATCCAAACAGGTGCAAATTAAAATTTCGGCTTCGAACCTAAAAGGAACACCTCCTGTTGAAAAAATTGCCTGGTATATCTGCAAAGGCACACAAACAACAATCACCGGTAATGATTCCACCGGCTGTGATGAAAAAGAAAAATTCGGTCCGTTTGCTCAAGATTCATTCAAAGATAAAGTTGTCACCTGGGACGCTTCCGAATCAGCTGTTGGAACATATGTGGTGATGGCAAAAGCATTCGGCGCGCCAACCAGCCCAAATGTTTATCCCGACTACCCAGGCGCCACTAAAGTTGTGAGCTCAAATATCACTGTTGTTGAAAATATGGGCGACAACAATACAAGCGGAGGCTCGGACGGTGGTGGCAGTATTACCGCTGACTGGGCAGCAAATTTTCAAAAATCCAGCATTGACACCATTGATAAACTATTAAAACTAATCGGGCCGTTTTCACTTTATATTCTTGGATTTTTGGCTGTTATTGCTATTATCATCGCCGGTATGAAATATATTACCTCGGCTGGCGATCCCAAAGGTGCTGAAGTCGGTAAAAAAGGCGTATTGTTTGCAATTTATGGCATTGTCGGCGCCACATTATGTGTCGTACTGATTAGAACCACAATTTCCGAAGTTCAAAAAATTATTGGCACCATTTTGCCGGACCCGTCAAATCCGGGCACCATTTTGCCGACTCAGCTGGGCGGTCCAAACGCCAGCATGATGGATATAATCGGTCATGACAGCGGAATAATTTGGCGTATAATCCAGTTGGCAGTTTATTACGCCGAGGTAGTTGCTGTTTTTTACATTCTCTACGCCAGTTTTCTTTATCTGACATCCTATGGCGATGACAGCAAAGCCGAGGGTGCCAAAAAAACTATCATCTGGGCAGTTATCGGGCTGGCTTTTATACTTTCCGCCAATATTTTAATTAACATCTTTGGTCAAGCTTTGAAATAAAATCGTAATCATTTCGGCAAAAAACTTGACAACCAAATTTGCCTGTAATAACATTAGATAAGTAGCAATTAATAATTACAAATTTAAGGAGGATGATGATTTCGACGATTATGAATTGGTTGGTGCCAAAAGCACATGCGTTCACTTGGACTTTTCTAAATACTTCTGACGCGCCTGGCGGATCCGGTACGACTGGGCTAACAAATATCGCTGATAAAATAATTACTTGGGCATCGCTTGTTGCTGGTATTTTGGCAGTTTTGTATCTTATTTATTCTGGCATTCTTTACATTACCGCTGGAGGAAATCCCGATTCTGCAAAAAAGGGCCAGCAAGGCATAATTAATGCTATCATTGGTATCATTATCATCACTTTAGCTTATTTTCTTGCGACAACAGTTTCAAACTTCGCTGGCACTGCAACGTCATAATACTGCTGTTTGTATTATTTAGAATTTTACCCAAATTATAAACGCCCTGTCCGTTAAAATTCCGGCAGGGCGGTTTTTTGGTTTTCCCCTTTTGTCATTGCGCGAGCCGATGTTCTTCGGCTCGCAGCAATCTATTTCAAAAGGTCTTATCAAATAATAAAATCTAAATAGTTTTCTCTGTCAATTACTTTAAACGTCGCATTTTTATAGCCGGCCCAATCATTTGGCGGTAAAACTTTTTTTAATGGTGACCACTTGCATTCATAGCCAAAAAGCCGACCGTCGCGCTCTTCAACCAAATCAATCTCTTGCCCACCATAAGTTCGCCAAAAATAGCAATTACCATAAATGTCCGAATAAGTTCGTTTTTTCAATCGTTCAGAAATAATAAAATTTTCCCACAATTGTCCAATATCATTTCTATTATCCAGTGAGTTAAACTGTGATATTACCGCGTTTCGAATACCATTATCAAGAAAAAAATACTTGCTTTTGCTTGTCACCTCAGACCGAAGATTGCCACTATAGCCGTTAAGGCGAAATATTACAAACGATTTTTCCAATAAATCCAAATAGCGAGCAACGGTTTTTACATCAATTGATAATTGATTTGAAAGTTCATTTAAAGAAACCTCTTTGCCAATTTGAAAGGCCAAAAGTTTCAAAAAATCAAACAGCATTTTAGGGTTTTTAATTTTATCAAAGGCCAAAATGTCCTTAAAAAGATAAGAGTTGGTTGTTTCTTCTAAAATAGAAATCTTTTCTTGTTTATTTTTAGCTAGCAAAACTTCCGGATAACTGCCAAAAATCAGCAGTTCGCTTAATTCCTCTTTTAATTTAAACTGGTTCTTTAAAGTTGCCAGTTCAATCTCGGCAACCGGGAAAAGTTTCAGACTGGTTTTACGACCGGTTAAAGGTTCACCAACTTGATTTGCCAAATCAAAAGATGACGACCCCGTGGCGATAATTCGAAGTTTTGGCAGTTGATCAACAAGAATTTTTAATCCCTGTCCAATGCCAGGAATCCGCTGCGCCTCATCAATGGCTAAAAGTTCATAGCCCTCGACATATTCTAAAATTTGTTTAAAATCCTCTGAACCAAGAATCTGTTGAGTGCGAATATTGTCACCGGAATCAAGTTTGTATTTTTGTTTGGTTTTACTTAAATAATTTTGTAAAAGTGTAGTTTTGCCTACACGGCGAGGACCCAAAATAATCAGCGCCTTGCCCTGTTTTAAATATTTGCCAAGGTTGTCGTAATATCTTTTTATCATAGACCAATGATATCACACTCCATAAATTATGTCAAATTTATGGAGTTGTGTGCCATAAATTAAACGAAAAACAATCCAGCATTCTTAATCTTTTGTTACCCGCCAAACTTCCGTAGTAGTGGTTACCCCTTTTAGAACTTGTATCAAACCGTCTTGTTCCATGGTAATCATGCCTTCGGACAGGGCGGTTTTTGTAAATTCGGCGATAGTTGCTTCCCTAGCGACCAACGCTTCCATTGTCGCTGACGGGATTAAAACTTCGGCAATAACTTGACGACCCAAGTAGCCGGACTTATTACAAGCCGGGCAGCCAATACCGCGTTTTAATTTAATTTGATTGATCGGCAAATCCAATATCGCAGCAATTTGTGGTTCAATGCGATCTTTAATTAGCAAAAGTATATTTTTAATTTCATCCCACACCAATTCGGTTGGTGTAAAATCCTCGGCACATTTTTGGCAAACTTTCCGCACCAACCGCTGACCCATAATCAGATTGATGGAACCAGCCAGTAGAAACGGCCGAACGCCGATTTCCAAAAGCCGCGGTAGCGCGGCGGCGGCAGTATTTGAGTGAAGAGTTGAAAGTAATAGATGACCAGTCAGTGCCGCCTGGACGCCAATTTCCGCCGTTTCCTTGTCGCGTATCTCACCTACCATTAAAATATCCGGATCTTGGCGCAGAGCAGCCCGCAGGCCATCAGCAAAAGTGTAGCCGGCCTCCGGATCCACCTGGCTCTGCTCAACACCGGAGATTCGGTATTCGATCGGATCCTCCAGTGAAATGATTTTTATTCCAGGTTTTTTTAATTCCATAATCATGGCATAAAGAGTTGTCGACTTTCCTGAACCGGTTGGACCGGTATTCAGTATCATTCCATGCGGCCTGGTAATTGCACCCTCAATAATTTTCAGTGCGTCGGGTCGGAAACCGAGGTCAACCAGTTTTTTAATCGACATCTCCTGTCCCAACAATCGCAAAACAATGCTTTCTCCATATGCCGACGGCAGAGTCGAAACACGCAAATCAATTTCATCATCACCGCGCTTGATTGAAAAGCGCCCATCTTGCGGTTCAACTACAACATCCATTTTAAGTTTGGCCAAAAACTTTATTCTTGAAAGTAGAAATTTGTAGGCTGAGGTATTCATTCGTAAAATATCCTGCAAAACCCCATCAACGCGGTACCGAATTAAAAAGTCTTCAGCTCCAGGCTCAACATGAACATCTGAGGCATTCATTTTGGCGGCTGAAACTAAAATTAAATCAAGCAAATCAGTGGTTGTAACTTTTTTTGCCGCTTGGGCAATATCTGCAACAGTTTTAACCTTATCTATAATATCTTCTTGGTGCTGAGAAATATCCAGAGCCTTTTTTTCTTGCTCTGATTGCTGTTTCTGAAAATAGTCGATAGCGTAAAGCAAACCGGTTCTTGAAACTATAGAAAAAACAAATTTTGCATTATTGGTATTGGCATATTCATCTAGGTAATTTTTTAATTTGTCATCAGCGGCGCCCGAAATTGCGATTTTAATTTCCTTGCCAATTTTCAAATATGGTACAAAGCCAAACTCGGTCATTATTTCTGCTGGAAATAACAAGTAAAGCTCGGAAGCAAAAGGATAGCCGACCAAGTCGATGTATGGCAACCCAAGTTTTGCCGCTAGCGACTGAGTTAATTCCTCTTCGTCCTGCCGGCGTAAATTAAATAGTTTTTGATCAAGATCAACCATGTCCCTCCGGGGAAAATTTATATTGAAGAAACTACACTGACAACCACATGGAGTTGACACGGAATTGTTTTTTCAGTGTTTCTTCTGTGTAGTTGTCCGTGTGCTTACTGCATTATTAATTTCCTATAAATCAGCGTCCAATATATCGAAATATAGGCGTTGATAATGCCGGCAAGTAGTAAAGTTAGCGCAATAAATGCTGCCGACGCTATTGAGCCGTGAATAATCACTGCGGTTAATCCGCCGGCAAAATAAATTCCAGCGCCAATTACAAACAATGCGCCGCCGACAACCAATAATACAACAGCAGTTGCAATACCGGCAGCGATACCAATTGCAGCCTGTATCAGCCAGGCGAGAATAATATCTGAAAAATGGTGATGAACCAACTCCCTAGCCTGCTTAATTGCTACAATAATTTTCCTATTTTTAATTACAATTTCTCTGTACCCCAGCAACAAAATCCAATTCAGGTAAACGGAAAGTAAAATGATTCCCAAAATTAGCAACAGTCCAAGAGGAATCAAAACAATTAAAAACCAAATACTAACCGAGACCGCCAAAACAATGCAAATTGCGATTAAACCAACTAAAACGAAAGCAACAGCAAACACCATCAAGGCGATAAGCAATGTTAAACCCAAAAAGCGCCAAAAATATTTTTGCCCGCTATGAAACGCCTGGTGAAATTCCGGTTTTTTTTCACCTAATTCCGTTTGATCAATTGAATAAATCAATCCTGCTCGCGCTGAATAGGAGATGTAAAGAATTATCCATGAGATGAGAATGAAGGCAACAAGTAGAACGCCTACTTCTAGGCGATTACCGGAAATCCAATCAACAACTTTATTTAGCGATGATTGAATTTCAGTCGAATTATTACCTCCGCTGCCATTGTTAAAACCATAAAAATTCCCGCCGCTAGCGCCTTCGGTTAACGCAGCCAAAATTCCCAAATACCAAAGAGCACGGTATTTTTTAATATAATCGAGAGCTTTTAATAAAATTTCCTTCCACTTCATATTATCCTTTCGCAACTTCGTTAATATTTTTCCAATAGTATTTTGTTGCGCCCTTCCGTAGCGAGCATTCGTCTGCGAGGGTCGTAGTCCTCGAGACGAATTCGAGCGAAGGAGGGCTTATCATTTGTATGTTTGCTTCTATTTTATCACAAAAACTACTCACCTGTAGCTTGTTCAATAATTTTCTTGTAAATCTCGGCCGATTTGCGGGGTTTTCGGTCGATAGTATGCAATCCAAATTTCATTGAATATCCACTAGCCCACTCAAAATTGTCAATCAGAGACCAGTAAAAGTAGCCTCGAAGGTCGGCACCATCTGCAATCGCATCAGAGCACTTTTCCAAAAAATCTGGGATAAATGTTTGTCGCAACCTATCAGATGAATCAGCCGTGCCGTTTTCAGTAATGTAGACTGGCAAATTCCAGTGCCTGGCTTCCATTATTACTTGGTAGAGTCCTTCCGGGTGAACACTCCAGCCATATTCGCTTTTAGCTCCACCCTCATCAAACATAATCGGTTTTTTGCACTGAATTTTGTGCGACATGTAGTGATTTATGCCGAGAAAGTCGAGGTTTTTGCGAACCAAATTTATTGAATATTCATTTACCAACCATTTTGCTACCCTCGTTAGAGCACGATTGCACCAGGTTTTTTTAACCGGCTCAAATGCGGTCATATTCATGGCAATCCCTACCTTGACCCTCGGGTTAGCCTTTTTCATGCTAGAGTACGCTTGTTTATGAGCAGAAACAAGGTGAAAAAATGCCTTGACCCCACCAATAATGTTGCGCTTGCCCGGGTACCAATGACCGATGATGTAGCCTGCATTCACATACACGCTAGGCTCATTAATTACCGACCAGAGTTCAACCTTATCTCCAAATTCTTTCGCCATTCTGCCAGAAAAGCGGGCAAAATACTTGGCAAATTTTCTGTTGGCAACACCGCCAATATCATCCAGCCAAAGCGGACATGTGAAATGAAACAACGTTACCATTGGTGTGATGTCATTTTTAATTAGTTCGTCGATTATCTGATCGTAATGATCAATAGCGCCTTCATCAAAAAAACCTTCTTTCGGCTCAATCCGCGACCATTCGATGGAAAATCTATAGGCATTTTGCGAGGTATTTTTTAGTAGTTTTATATCTTCGCGCCACTTATTCCAACTATCAGCGCCAAGTTCAGATGTTGTGCCATCAGAAATCTTGCCAGGAATCTTTTCCCAGCGTGCCCAGTCGTTATTCAAATGACCTTCGATTTGATGAGCCGATGTCGCCGACCCAAAGAGAAAGCCTTTTGGAAACTTTAGTTTTTTGGTATTTTTTATCATCTTTATCTTCTTAACCGTCTTTACCTTCTGTTTTACTTCAATATCCTCTATATTCCCTTCTCCTTTTTGCCAAATTTTCCGTATGACCGCCGTGTTCAATAAAATGTTTTTCCAGTGCTTGGCGCTAGCGGTCGAGCAGGTAGTTGGTCCTGGTAATCGAATCAATTAGATAATTTAAATCAGAAGACAAAGAGGATTTAGATGATAGAGATGATAAAGATGTTGGTCGAACAATAATAATTTTGTGATCCTTGGCTAAATCCAAATAATCTTCCAGCAATTCTTCGCCGGAAGCGCGAGCAAAACCGAGAAATTCAATCAGCGCTTTCACACTATTTCGCAACGCTCCCTCGGCTTGATTTTGCTTATAAGTCAGCTCGTAAGCTTCCGTCGCCTGCTTGTAAGTGATTGTATCTTTGTAATTCCCCATCTTTCCCCCCGTTTTTTATCTTCTATACCCTCTTTACCGTCTTTATCTTCTAATTTTTATTCTTTGGCGGGACAGCTGGGTCTAGACCTTTCTAATACCCTTTGTCCCTTTCCATTGGCTAATTTTTACGATACCAGATTTGCCCTCAAAATGGAATAAAGCTGGCATTTCTAGTGGGTTTGTGGCGTTGTATTATTTTTCAACGATTTGAGGCGAAATGATACACAATGATACACTATAAAAAAGGGCCGTATCATTTTTCTGGACTCTCTAGCGTCTTTGTGTCATAAATCAACAAAAACTTTGGAGCTCTTGACAAAGATCTGTGATTGGTAATAGAATTAAATTAATCCTTTTTAGCTGGCAATCCAAAAATGATTGCTTAAGGAGAACGCCTTAGTCGAAATATCGACGGGGTTATAGAAAGCTTTGTTCTTGTAGAGTACGGCAACCCCAGAAATACAAAACACTGCATTATGCGTAAACTTCATTAGAAGTTGCGCTATAGTGTGCGGGTTTTGTGTTTTCGGCAGTGGTCGGTTGCCAAAAATGAACCCGCATATCAAGATTGATGCGGGAATTTTTGTATATAAGAACTAATTTAGGAGGAATTATGAAAGAAGAAAAAATCAAGATTGAGTATGTAAAAACAGAATTGTTAAAACCCTATCCGGGAAATCCCCGAGATTTCGATGATAAGGGTAAATCAGACTTAATAAAGTCGATTAGAAAGTTCGGGTGGACTTCACCATTGCTGGTCAATATGGCTCCCAAATATGAGTATGTTGTGTTGTCAGGCAATCTTCGCCTGATAGTTGCCAGAGAGTTAAAAATCCCGGAAGTTCCCGTAGTGAAAACTATAATAACCGATGTCCGCAAAATGCAGGAAATTCTACTCAGAATGAATGTGTTGAATGGAATTTTCAATCTCAACATTCTCAAGGATTGGGATATCGATATTGTCATGGAAGCGGGATTCAACGAAATCGATCTGTCAGCTATTTGGGATGATTCGCTAGGTACAGAAAGTGATGATTTTGATGTTGAAAAAGCAAAACAAGAAATCAAAGTCCCAAAAACAAAACTGGGAGAAATTTACTCTTTGGGGCGCCATGTTATCGGTTGCGGAAGCTCGACCGACTCGGAGTTTGTCAAAAAACTTCTAGATGATACTAAGGTCGATATGATTTACACAGATTGCAAATTTAATATCGGTCTGAGCTACAATTCGGGCCTTGGCGGCAAATCCTCGTACGGTGGCCACATCGACGACAATATGAGCGATGCTGATTACAAAGAGTTTCTGAAGAAAACTATCAGTAACGCCTTGTCAGTCGCTAAACCTGACTGCCATGTCTTTTTTTACTCGGATCAATTATACGTGTGGCTTCTGCAGGAAATATATCGCGAGTTGGGTATTAACAGCAAAAGATTGTGCCTGTGGTTGAAAAATGGAATCAACCCCACTCCACAAATAGCTTTTAACAAGAGTTTTGAGCCTGTTTTGTATGGCACGATCGGTAAACCGTTCATTTCGCAGAAACTGGCTAATTTATCGGAGGTTTTGAACCGTGATGTCGCTTCTGGCAACCGTCAGATCGATGACATTTTGGACATGATGGATATTTGGCTGGTAAAACGACTTGCGGGTCAAGATTACATCCACAGCACGGAAAAGCCTGTCACTTTGCACGAAAAGCCTATTCGCAGATGCACCAAAGTCAATGATGTTGTGCTGGATTTAGCGTCGGGATCAGCTTCAACCCTAATCGCCTGTGAGCAGCTCAAACGCCGTTGTTACACAATTGATATTGAGCCAATCTTCGTAGATTTGGCGATTTTAAGGTTCAAAAACTTAACCGGACAGGATGCAATATTAATTCACAAAGGAGATCAAAATGGAGAATAAAATTGAGATCAAATATGGCGACATGTTTGCTTTGGGATGTCACCGAATAATTAATGGTGACGCAAAAGACTCTGAGATTATTAAAAAACTGATCGGCAAGGACAAAATCAAGGTTTTGCTGGTTGATCCTCCGTATGGAATTCAGGTCAGCCAAGCACGAAATTCATTTGTTAAAACAAAAACTCAACACCGAGATATTATCAACGATCAGTTCCAATCTGATGAAGAATATGCCAAATTCACCAAGGATTGGCTTGATGCTGTAAAACCGCACTTGGAGAAGAAAAATTCTGCATATATCTTTAACAGTGACAAAATGATTTTTGCACTTCGTGAAGGATTCTTGGAGGCAGGATTTAAATTCTCACAGCTGATTGTTTGGGTTAAATCACACGCTGTGATTGGTAGGCTAAATTACCTTCCCGCCCACGAGCTCGTGCTATACGGGTGGTTGGGCACACACGAGTTCAAGAAATCACCGGACAAATCAGTATTGTTTTACCCACGACCAAGCAAATCCAACCTTCACCCTACGCAAAAACCGATCCCACTTTTACGAAATCTGATTCTCAACAGTTCAAGTGTAGGCGATGTGATATTTGATTCCTTCTTAGGATCAGGATCCACGATTTTGGCGGCGGAGCAAACAAAAAGAATTTCCATGGGTGTTGAGCTCGATCCGGAATATTGCCGAGTCATAATTGAGCGATTTGAGAAAACCTTTGGAATCAAAGCAGTAAAAATTGAGGAGGTCCAATGAACAAACCTGAAACCGCAATTAAAATTCGTAAAAGTAAAATCCAACAACAACTGGTTGATCAATTGAAAAAGACACCGGTTGTGGAAATTGCCTGTCAAAAGGTCGATATAGGCAGAAATAGTTACTATCGTTGGCGTCGCGAGAGCAACAAGTTTGCCTCGGCCTGCGATAAAGCGTTAGAGGAGGGTTGTGCGCTGATCAATGATATGGCAGAAAGCCAGCTGATCAGTGCGATGAAGGATAACAACCTTACAGCCGTTATGTACTGGCTAAATCACAGACATAACCTGTATAGAAACAAGCTCGAGCTCAATGGAAACTTGGAAATTAAAGATTACAAGTTGACTAAAGAGCAGGAAACAAACATCAAAAAAGCATTAAAGCTCGCAAATTTAATAAGTTCAAATAATTTAAAGGAGATCAAATGACTAAAGAAAACAAAGTGGCTATCGACCAGTTAATTAAGAACCAAGCAGCGAGAGTTGCCGTAACAACGGATTCTCACCTCTGGTTCTTCCATGTATATTTCAATGATTATGTAAAGTACGAAATCGCCCCATTTCATCGCGAGATGTTCCAGATATCCGAGGATGAAAATGTAAAACTAGCTGTAATTTGCAGTTTTAGGGGTTCAGGAAAAATCACGCTCATGACCACAAGTTACCCGATCTGGGCGATATTAGGGAAAATGAAGTGCAAATTTGTTGTGATCATTTCCCAAACCCAGGAACAAGCCAAGCAGCACTTCGCCAACCTGAAGAAGGAGCTTGAGACCAACGAGTTATTAAGGCAAGACCTTGGTCCATTTCGTCAAATGGATGAATGGAATTCCTGCAGTCTTGTAATCCCGAAACACAATGCGAAAATCATAGCGGTTTCACGAGAACAATCAATCCGTGGAGTTAAACACGGTAGTCACCGACCAGATTTAATTATTGCTGACGATATTGAGGATTTAGCCTCCGTTAAATCAGAGGAATCCAGAAACAACACTTATCGATGGTTTACTGGAGAGGTTTTGCCACTAGGCACCAGGGATACTAAAAAAATCCTTATCGGCAATATGCTTCATGAATCTAGTCTGGTTATGAGATTGACCAGAGAGATCGAGGAAGGTGCAAGGAGTGGAATATTTAGAAAATATCCTCTACTTGACCAAGATGGCAATATCGCATGGCCGGGTAAATACCCTGACATGGAAGCGATTGAAGCCGAAAGAAAAGCTGTTGGCGATAAATTCGCCTGGCTTCGAGAATATCTATTGATAATTGCAGATGACCAAGAGCCGGTCATCGAAAAAAACTGGATTCATTATTACCAAGACCTACCAGAACTGCGAAGGGACGAAAGTTGTGCCTACGCTGGTGGAGTCGACCTCGCTGTTTCTGAGCGAGAAAAGGCCGACTATACTGCAATTGTGACTTGTAAAATTATGGGTTATGGCAAGGACTTGAAAATTTACATCTTACCAAATCCGATAAATTCAAGAATGTTGTTGCCTGTGACAATTGATAATATCTGCTCCATGGTAAATTCATGGAAGGATGTTACCAATCACAGATTTTACATTGAAGAGGTCGGTACACAAAGAGGGCTGACCCAGATATTGAAAGAAAAAAATGTGAATGCCGTCGGCGTCAGTGTTGGCCAAAATGACAAACGAACACGGCTTTCGATGATTTCCGAGTACATCAGATCGGGAAAAGTAGTATTTCCCGAAAAAGGCTGTGAGCAATTACTACATCAGATTCTGGATTTTGGGTTAACTGGACACGATGATTTGTGCGATGCATTAACAACTCTAATTTCAGGAATTATCAATGATCCACCATCGACTTGCAATATCTCATACGAGTCGATGCAGAAATTTCGTTCTGATATGTATAAAGTGATTTACCAAAGACCTGGTCTTAGGTATTAGTTTTGATGGTGTCGCGATTGCCAAAACTATGGCATCAACAAAAAAGGAATCCTGGGATTCCTTTTTTGTTACCAAACTAATTATTCGAGTATTATTACACTAGCATCGCTTTAGATGAACTTGTGCTTTGAGTACTTTTAAGATAAAAGTCTATTTGGTCTTTGTTAACTTTTTCCTCGGATAAACAGCCTTCACTTATTGTTCCATCTTTAATGTGGTATTCAATTCCGCGCTTATTACAGAAATCAATCACATAACCGGCCATCGAGTTATAGAAGTTTTTCGAGCTGGGTTGTGCGGAAATTCGCTTATTGTAGTTCCATTTACCAAAAACGATCTTATCAACGAAAGAAACTGCCTTTAGAATCTCTCTGACATCTTGTTTAACGATGTTTGGGGTTGGATATGGCTCCATACTCACCCAAGTCTTTAGGCCGGCATTGTGGAGTCGTTTGAGAGCTTTTATCCTCTCCTTAATCGGGGCAGAACCTGGCTCAAACTTTTTTCGATAATCTTCTGATAACGAAACTATAGTTGAACCGTAATCATTATTTTCATTGTAAATTGATTTGTCCAAAAGCTCTTTCGGATAAATTCCTTTTGAGATCACCGTCGATTTAACGTCATCCTGTTTTAGCCTTGCTAGAATTTTGAGAGTCAAGTCAGTAATTTCTGGTTGTTTATACATAAAAGGATCTGTCATGAAACAGAGAAAAACGCATTTGATCTTATCTTTCAGTTTTGGCAGTTCGGCATCGAGCAGTTCAAGAGCATTTTCAACAATTTTCGGTTGGATCCATTCTTGGTATGTCTTCACAACTCCGCAGCGTTTTTTGATCATAAAAGCATAGCACGGAAAATTACACCCGTGAGAACATCCTTCGACATGGTTGAGTCCATAGTCAGCATATTCAACACCGCTCTTGTACAAAAGCGATTTTCGTTTTATGTATTCCATTCCCCTCCAAAAGAATGTTATTTCAAGTAAAACTCAACTTTAGGCTCAGAGCTTAAATTGGTGGCTCCAATACAAAGCTGTGATGTTTTACCGAGCCTTGTTAACCCTATTATATCCTTCTTGATCAGCTTTGTTAAATATGCACGAGCGGAAGTCTGACAGAAATAATTTTCTGCGTATAATTTCGTCATTTCGATGTTATTTAACTTTCCGTTTTCAAGTGCTTTTGTAATAATGCCCTTGAATTCCACTTCATCAACAGTGTCGACTTCCAAGTCTAGCTTCCCTTGGCTAGTATTCTTATCAACACCGGTGATTTTAGTATTAAGTCTTGTATCTGAACCTTTACAGAACAGCTCATTCGCCAGGATTAACCCTTTGATATTTTTGGTGATTAGAAACAAACAATTTTTTCTTGATCCGGCGTCGAACATCATTGGTCTTACATATTTATTCAGCTTTGTTTTCAAGGTAATATTTATCACCATCATTAGATCTTGGGGGTTTGTAAATGTTTTGCCGCCAGTCATCGCCCGATTGGTGTATGTTTCCAGAAAAACCCTGCTTCCTTTTTCCATTGCAGTAGGATCCTGATTGCTGAAGCGGTAAATGTCCATTAAGGGCACAAACAATAAAATCTCACAGTTTGGAAGTGCAGCCAATTGTTCAATTTTATTGAGTGGTATTTGACTGTAGCCGAAAGGGTCGAGAAAAATGAACTTTGGAGTTTTTGAGGGTGCTATTTTACTCTTCGTTACAAAATCATGAAATTCATCAAATGTCTGATTTTTGCATATCACCTTTACATTTTCAATTTTTATGGCAGCAGTTTCTTTTTCTATACTCGCAATATTGCTTTTGTCCGAATCGCTACAAAACAAGATGATCTCAAATTTCAAGTGATTCTTAATAGTCGGCGTGGCTACGACCTTTCTCAACTTATTCAATAAAACCAGCGGGCTGCCCAAATTGTCACCAGCTCTACCCGGACCGCAGAATGGATCAAATAGTCTGCAACTGCCAAAATTGTAAAGGATTTTATATAGATATGATTCAATGTAGTTTTCAAAAAATAACAATTTTAATTTTGTTATCTCTGACTGATCACTGAAGAATCTTTTGTTGTTAGACATATTTATTTCTTAAAAACCTTCTTCAAAACGGCTTGTTTGTTCTTCTCCTGTTCGATAATCTTGCGGATTTGGGATTTTGAATATTTTTGGTCCGCTTTGAGATTGATAGTATAAGAATCTTTTAGATTATAAACCGAGATATTCACCACATATTCGACTTTTTTATCCTCCGGCGGGTTTTTCTTAAACCAGTCATAGATTACGCTTATTAATTTATCAATTCGATTTACCAGCACTCCTATAAACAACATGCTCCAAAAATCATGAATATTAATCCAAGCGATCAATAGTCGTGCTACCTCAGATGGGCCACCTCCCATTTCTGGTAGGATGTAAACAAATCCGAGGTTTTCAAGCTCGGCAGCTAAAGATTTTTTCGAGTTTTCTGGCAATTCAAGAACTGTATATGAATTTTTCATTCAATAATCTCCTTCCATGTCTATTATACCGTAAACTGATATCAATTTAATCTGTTAATTTTCATGCTGTGATATAATTAAATCAAAAGATATCACAATAATAAATCCTTATGAAACATAAAGAAAAAGTTTCAATAGTTCTATCTTGCATCGATTATCGTTTTTGGCCGGATGCGCTACCTCTTTTGGAGCAAAAGTTTGGTGAGTTTGATTTGATCGAATTGGCTGGCGGAAGCAAAAACCTATCGTCTCCGATAATCGAAGCTGACAGAACAGCCGTTTTGGATAGTATCAGAGTTTCCGTGGAGTTACATGAAGCAAAACAAATAATTCTAACAAATCATATCGATTGTGGTGCATACGGAGGAAGCAGCAAATTCAAAACTTTCAATGAAGAAGTTGATTTTCAGAGATTAGAGCTAGAAAAAGCGAGTAGTGTGGTTGCCGAATCTTTTCCAAGCTTAGCGATCAAAAAAATAGTTATTAGTCACGACAATAAGGGGAAAATTAATTTGTTGTGAAGGGAAAATGGACAAACTGTTTATTGGACTTTTGTATTTTATACACCCGTTGATGAAACAAGACCTTCTATAACTGCAGTATCGGTTTCCGTATTTTTTAGAGCAAATAACAAATTAGTTCTTTGGGATGAGTCGGTTTCTATTTCCAGTTGTTGTCCAAGCTGTTCTGATTTAATCCGTAACGAATTTAGCCTGTTTGAAAGTTCACTCTTAGGCATATTGGCACAATTAGCGGCAACAACTCTTCTTCTTTGCTCAATTCGATTATGTTCCGTTGCTCGGTGCAAATCCATGTTGTGATAATAATCTTGTGCTGTTTGTTTTTCTTCTTCATCAGTCATGGGACTAAGTGTATATCTCCTATCTCTGTAATCGTTCTGCTGATAAATAAAATCAGTCTCTGGCAATTCAACACCCGAAGAAAGTTCTATCTTGCCCTTATCCATGCCAGCTTGTTTTGGAGACATAGCTTCTCGCGTATCATCGCTTTCAACTAAACGATAAAATTTCCCGCCGAAATCTTCCTTGATCATTTGATTCGACTGCTATTTTGTATTTTTCCACGGCTTGTCTATAAGCTTCAATGTCCTCTGGTATTTCCGGTCTCTCTATCACAGTCGCAAAAAAACCAAATTTTTCAGCTCCCCAAACAATCATTTTATGTAAATCAGCGTCAGATAAATCATCATCGCTTGGTAAATCAACAATGTTTGTTACTTGGCTTTCATCTTCATCCAATGTAGTTGGATGGGTATGAACCAGCATCCATGGTTCACGAACAAAAAATCCCGCAACACCACTAGTATCAAGAGAGAAATTAGCGTTCACTCTATCTAGGTCACCCCTGTCAATTGGATGACCACCATCGTCATAAAGAGTATAAGACTCTGTTCCATTGACAACCATCTTTTGAACAAACAATCCCAATTCAAATTCGATCCCAGCTTTTAGCCGCTGGTGTGCCAAAAATACATCCCAAAATTTTGGAAGCGCTGGATCTTGTAGTTCGCTAATTTCTGGAGTTGGAAATTCGCTCATATTTTAGCTTTCTTAAATCAAATAGATTGCTTTATTCCAAAATCTTAATACAAAATAATTACTTGACACAACAAAGGGCAATAAATTCTTGTAGCCCTAATTTTTAGAACTTTTTACTTTTGACGATTAAACAATCGACCAACTACACTACTTCGTTTTGAAATTGCTTTTATTGCACCTGAATAAACTGTGTTACCGTCGCCAAGTTCAGGGTAGGTTCCCTGGGCTTTTTCTAAACTCGCTTGTGCACCCTTTATGTCTCCCGATTCAGCTAACATTCGAGCAACTATGCAAGAATATTCCGCGCTGACACGAGGAGTGATTTTCCCACCAGGACGGTTACTTGCTTCTGCTCGACCCAGAAGTTGTCTAGCCAAACTGGGATTTTTTAATGATTGCGCAATTCTTGCTCCGTGAGTTAAATCGTCAAAATTATAATTTCCTTCAAGTGACGATGTAATTTCTCTGGTGATTTCCGCTGCCCTCTCACTGCTTACATTCCCATCCATAATTTCATTTGAAATCTCAGACATTTTATGTAAAAGATTAACTTCTTCTTCGCGTTTTTTAGATGGGTCTTCTGGCTCAACTTTTGGTGCCTCGGCTTTTGAGGCGGTTTTGATTTCTGGAGTGGTGGTTGCGGTTTCTACTACTGGTTCAGTAGCATCTCCTGCAATCTCTTGGGCAGGCTCCGGCTGCTGATCAGTTTCAACAGGTTTTTCAGTTGGGGGTGTTGGTGGTTTAACCATAACTTTTTCTGGGGCTGGACCGCCTTCGCGAATTTGTAAATAATTTTCCAAGTTAGCAATATCACCTCGCAGATCATCAACCCGACGTTGTGCTTGAATCGGCATTGCAGTAGGGTCAGCTGTTTTCATTCGTTGACTGATGGTATCAACATCTTTTTGTAACTGCGGGATCAAAATACCTCGAATTTCGGCAGGACTCCAATCTTCGAGCGGTTGCTCTGGTTTGACGGTCAGAAGTTGAAAGTCTGGCAGAATTTTTTTAGTTTCGACTTGTGGTTGACGCTGGTCTGGTTGCTGAGGAGCTGGTGCCGTTTCTGGAATACTAACAGGAGCCACCTCACCCGTATTAGATTCTTGCTTTTTGCCAGGAGGAACAACTTGTTGCTGAGTTGCTTCTTGCTTTTGTGCGGTATCTTCAACAGCTGAAGCTGATTTGTCCGGACTGAAAGCATCCTTTATATCCGCGTATCTTTGATATTCTCTTGCCGCTTCCTCTTCTTCTTGTATGCGCTCTTTCAACTCTTCTGTTTCGCCGCTAGTTGCCATCTCCTGCCTTAATCTTTCGGCCTCCGCTCTGGCATTGTCTGATACTTTCTGAAAATCCACACCCCTGAGCGAATCCTCTGACTGTTGTTGATGTTCTGCAATTTTGGATGGATCTTGCTCTTTATAGGCGCTTGCCCACCCCCTAGTCATTTCTGTGGCAATGATATTTTCCAAATCCCTTTGATATGCTTTCGCCACTTCTGGACTTGGTTTTGTCTTTGCCGATGTCAGACCTGATAAAAGTTGTAACTGTTGGTCTAAGCTGTCAATCCTGGCCTGGTAATCAGCAGAATATTTAAATTTAGAAGTTGATCCCGCTTCAGCTTGTGCGGCTTTTTCGACGATAATTTTTTCATTTCTGGTTTGATAGAATGTGTATTCTGGCGTTCCAGGTTTCGCACTTTCTGGTATTTCTAAATCGGAAGCCAGCTTAGCATCCCTTTCTAATTTGTTCCGCTCAAAACTTGCTTTCATTTCTTTATGGGTATCTCCAATAGCGTGAAGAGCTTTTGATAAATCAAGAGTTCCGTCAGGTCTTTCGACTGCACCCATATATATTCTTTCGTTTTCGGGCGGCGAGTCGAAATTTTCTGGTTTTGCTGCTTCTGCTTGTGCGGGTTGGATTGTTTGTGTTATTTGCTCTTTGGCATCAGCAACAACTTGTTTACCTTGTTGGTCCAAAGTATCAATTTGAGCCGTAGATGTTTGTACATCTGCGGGTTGAGTGTCGGGATCTGAAGCAATTTTTTCAACTTGCCCCCGGTTTCTTCCAGTCGATTCATCGAATCTACGATTGGCATCGTCTATCATTTTTGTTGCTCGGGCGAATATCTCAGCAGAAGTTTCAGGTGGTTTGACTGCCTCGACTGGTTTCTCACCCGTTTCCAAAATTTCTTGTTTTGGTGCACCATTTTGTTCTAGTGTCATAATGCCTCGATTTCTTTTTTAACTTTAATGATTTTAACAGCATCAGTTTTTTTGCCCAGATCTTTAACAACTTCATTTTGCTGTTTTTCAATTGTGTTCAGCTTAGCCGAGCAATCAATAATAATTTGATCAACTTTTTTGGATTTTTCTATGATTTGGTCATTATTTATCATTTTCCACTCCTGAATTTAATTTAAAGAACTTTGATACCTTAATTATAACTCTTTTGAGTTGAAAATTGCAGAGCATATACGAAAATGAATTCCAAACTATGCAACCACTGAGGTGTGGGGGGAGGAAACTGCCGCGCGGGTGCCAGAGTAAACCATTAATTGAATTATGGATTCTATTTGCTATCTGACGCTCTACTCGTACAATCTTTGATTGTGGGTAAGTCGTATTGAATTATGGAGCTAAGATCATTAATCTCAGCCGAATCAGGAGAGACAGATATAATATGATCCATTGCAACTCTTAAATCATCTGGAATAAAATCGTATATATTTTCTATATCTGAATTATCCGCTCGCTGATTTAGGTATTGTTTTATGTAATAACAAAATTGATCGATGTGGTCGGGACCTTTAAATAACTTGGGGTATCGCTCAGCTAATTTCAAAATTACATCACGATTTTGATCACAGGAATCCACTAATGAGCTCAAAGCAGCAGATACAACTTCTGGCATCGGGTATTTTTCATTGATGGCTTTAGAAATAATTATACTATACCGCTCGTAGTCTTCTATCAGCCCCGATTCGTCAATTTGTCTCCGCGGCAAAGAGTTAGTCGATAGCTTTAGCCCATTTTGTTTTTCCCAACTTGCCAAAAAGGAACTGGGCTCTCCATCATAGTAAATTACTCTTTTTGGTTTCAATTGAGGATTTTGCTGAAAGTAACTTTCCCAATATTCCATTGAAGTGCAGCTGTTATCCGGACTGGATACTTTTTGATATGTACCATCCTCACTTCTCTGGCTGAGATCATAGGTTGAGCCGCTTGTCCTATCGACAATCGTAGATCGAGGAATAAAAGCGATGGATGTGTTGACGCTAATGCCATCGCAATCCTTTGTATAAATCCACAGGTCATTATGGGCGCTTTGATTTTGGTTATCCAGATTTGCCTGGCTTATTTGGTGATCGGCTAAAAAATGAGCAACTGGTACAGCAAAAAATATTTCATTTCCTGACTCCGACCCATAATAACGGTCTAGCACCTCCCTTAGACCAAAGTGAACGCTCGCCCTGTCTTCGAACGACATAGCCTCAGCCATCGCGGATTTTTGAGTAAGGCGACTAAACAAATAATATCTTTTCAAATTTTCTTGATCTTGGCTCAATTCAGGAATCGAGTGGTTATGTTCTAAATAATATTCCAGATATTCGTCTATGTCCTCCATCAGTTTGCCGTCCCGATAAATTGAACCCACAACGGACCTAATTCTGCCATCTCGAATGATATTAACGAAGCCATCATGATACTCGTTTAGTCCTGCTGTATGTTCCCAGATAGTCGTGTGGTCTCGGACCCCTTGTCTTGTGACATGTGTAGCGAGTTCAGAGCGGGATTTGCCTAGCAAGAGAGTATAGTCGGTTAAATTGAGACTACTAAGATTTTCTTCGCTAAATGCATTCACCATTTCCTCTTCAGGAATACCATCAGCTTCCCATTCTGATCGCATATTTTTATAGAAATTCTCGAGAATAGTACTCGCTTCTTCAATCTCCGACGTTGAATCTATGTCTTCCTGTAATTGTTCGCCCTTTTCTCCTAACTGATTTATTTCTCGTCTAGTTCTAGCAATCTGCAAACAATTTGCCCAACGACTCCAAAAATTTTGCTTCAAATCCTGCAATTTCTTGTCGAGTTCTGCCAACCCGGCGTTCGTTTTTAATAACTCGTTTAATTTTGCTTCTTTCTCTCTTTTTGCCTGGCGAGATTCAACAATATTCGATGCCGTTTCGCGACGCTGCGTTGAATACTTTTCTTTTGAAAAATCTCTTAATATTGAAGAATCGGTCAAGTCTACATCTTGACCGTAATTTCCCCTAGACAATTCACTCGATCCATCGCGCATCTATCTCCTCTAAAACCGAAAATTTAGTGCACTACATAATCATATGTTATTCCATCTTTGATTAATTATCAATTTAAGAATCAGATCGAGTGATATTTCAGATTTTTAGACAGCTGAAGAAGCAACCAATGTAGCTAGTATTTATCAGACTTCAGAATCCAAGCACTCAATATGAGCAACTAAAAGAGAAAGTCAGTATTGGCTCTTGGTCTTAGAGGATACTTTTCCGTTATTGTATGTGACCATTATTGAACCGGAGTCGATGAAAACATTACCGTATGAGCAAAGTTTGCTCGTTCCTAACCCTTGAATTTCGCTCTCAGTGCAATTGATAGGATCTTTGGTAATGATATCCTTAACTTGTGCTTCGGTCATCCCTGTGTTGATTTTAGCGTAGATATCATCAATATTGAATTTCTTGGTTTCTTCAGTTTTCGGTGTACTGGTTGATGAGCTACTAGATGAGGAGCTATCCTTTTTGTCTCCGCCACCTGCAGCTGAAATGATAATGATTAAGATAATCAAACCTAAAAATCCGGTCAAAAACTTGTGCCTAGCAAACCAATTTCTAAGATCGGCGTTGCAATGTTTGCATTTTATTGCACCGTCGGCGATTTCTTCCTTGCATTTTGGACATTTTTTCATGATTTCTCCCTGTTATTAATAAACAAAATATTTTTTGCGATCAATCGACCGTGTGATCGTTTGTGTTGTTCTAGCTTAGTTTTGATTTTAAGTAAAGCTTTAATCGCCTAGATTCGAAAGTCCCGTAAATACAAAAAGGACAACCACTCTAGGTTGCTTGGACCAGCATCAGGTTTGACCCTAACGTTTGTTGAGTGATTGCCCTATTCATAGGGTCAACCACTCTTT
>JAPLVG010000006.1 GCA_026397235.1 Candidatus Berkelbacteria bacterium | reverse complement strand
ATCAGACTTTGGCACAACAACCAACTCAAACAGGTATTTCGATTTATCGGAAAAAAGTAAGTGCAGTTTTAATTTAGAAACAAGTGCAATTTTATTTTGGAGTTAACAGTCATAAATTCCCGAAACTAAAAAGACCAGTGATTCCTGATCTTTTTAGAAAAATATTAAATTTTAACTAAAGTGAAATTCGCTCGGCAATTTTGCCGGCAACCGGCACTGGCTCACATTTGCCAGTGAGTACATTGATGATACCGGTGACCCAGATCACCAAATAGGCCAACAGAAATACCCAGCCGGCAACCGGAATCCAGAAAGTAAAGGCAATAGCGATTGCTAATATAAACATTACGACGCCCTGCTTTGCGTGATAGTGAGCAAATTCATCTTTCTTGAAAAAATTCAACGGGAAGAACAGCAGCACGGCAAAATAAGACATAAGTGCGATAAGTTTTTGTTTGATGGTCAAAGCGACTCCTTTAATTTACTAAACGGATTGCAAAAGGATATTTATAAGCTTCGCCCTTGCTGGCAGCCATTGCGCCTTGGATACAGAAAATCAGATTCAAAATCCAAACCAATGGATAAAGAATAAAGCCGATACCGATGAATGATAAAACTGCGCAAGCAACCCAACCAATCAGAATAGTAATCTGAAAATTTAAGGCTTCCTTCGACTGCGAATAGGCAAACGGTTTGTCCTTGGCAGTCAGGTAAATAATTAACGGGCCAACAATACTAACTACAATACCCAAAATGTGGGCCAGCATCGCCATGTTGTTGTCATCGCTTTTTCCCTCTGTCATAACATTCTCCTCATCTCCTACTAACTTACAAACAATCACTAACTTACAAATTATGAATTTAGTTCGTAAGTTCGTTTAATTTCGTAATTTGGTAGGAGAAATTTAATTATTAATTTTCTAAAATTTTACTTCAACATTTTGACGCTCTGCCACATCATCAAGCTCAAAAAGTTCCTTCTTTTGATAGTGAAACATATTAGCGATAATATTTGATGGAAAACTTTCGATGGCAATGTTCAAATCACGGACATTTCCATTGTAGAACCGGCGCGAAGCTTGGACTTTATCTTCAATATCGGTAATCTCTCGCTGTAATTCAAGAAAATTTTCATTTGCTTTCAAATCGGGGTAATTTTCAGCAACGGCAAAAACTGATTTTAAACCTTCGGTTAGCTGATTTTCCGCCTTAGCTTTATCAACCAAACTTTTTGATGATATTGCCGCAGTTCTGGCCTCTGTCACCTTTTCAAATAACTCCTTTTCATGTTTGGCATAACCTTTTACTGTTTCGACTAAATTTGGGATAAGATCATGACGCCGTTTAAGTTGAACATCAATATCGCTCCAAGCTTCATCAGTTCGATTTTTCAAACTGACTAGCCGATTAAAAACTGAAGCGATAATGATAATAAAAAGAACGACGATTCCAACGATAATCCATAAACTTGTCATGCTACTCCTTTTATAATGTAATATAAACTCTCACTGATCCATCAGCACTGATATTCACTGATTTATTTCTTATCTGTGTTTATCTGTGACAATTGATCTGTGGTAGTTTTTACTTCCGTTTAATTATCTATTGTTACAAACTTGACAGAAAATATAAGAAATTACTACCAACCTGTTTCCCGGATGTATCAGTTTTGTCTTCCAGGACAGAAGATAATTTATATGTTGTCCCATTTGACTCATAACCATAATAGTTGGTCGGATCATTCGGGTCAATAGGCAACGAAGCCAGATACGTTGGAATCAACGAAGAATACAGCGTTCCGGATGTCGGCAATATCTTTCCAGCTACTGCCGCTTGTGGATATTTTCCTTGCGCGGAGTGATAACTTTCAAGACCCTTGGCTATGCTGGCCAAATCCGTTTTTCTCTTTGCATCTCGGCTTTGTGCTGTTGATAAATCCACTGCAGTTGTTGATGTTAAACCAGAGAAAGGAAGTGATGATGCCGGTACAAGGAAATCGGCTGAATTATTACCATAGTTGGAAAAATCAATAGTCATGTCAATTCTCGATACCGCCGACTCACTACCCGGGATAATTTTCATCGCCAGTCTGTGAATCAAATGATCGCTTGTCCCCAACCAATAATCAAAGTCCAGACTGGAAACACTATTGTTTGTTAAGCCGAAACTTTGAAGGGCGGTGCCTATTGTTGCCTTGCCAGTGTAATGAAAACAGCGAACACCGTTTATTGTTTCACCATTTCCGCGATTTCCAATGATTGAAAAATTTGATCCGGAAAAACTATTGCCGAAAAAAGATTGTCCCGGGCTGTCAGTTCCAAATTTATTTAGATTAAATGATACCCAGCTGCCTTTCGCTTGACTATCATAGATTATGTCACTTGAAGTTTTCAGATACATTTTATTTTGGGAATAGACTAATTGAATTTCAGAATTAGCGCTTTTACTAGACTTAATATTGATATCGGCACCACTGACAGTATTGGTAATTTGTGCGCTGATATTGGTTGATAACTGTTCAATCGTCGAATTTGAATCAGTGGTAGTGGAAAAACCAGATGATGGTGTCGTGTCAGTTGTAGATGGAGTTGTTGTAGTTGACGATGAGCTGGATGATGAATCTGAGGAAGAAGTTGATTGATCTGAAGCAGGAGAACTATCATCCTGAAATAAATCGCTTGAATTGCTTGCCGCTGTTTGATCGCTAACCGCTGTCAAAACCGCTTTTATCTTTGGCCCAATTTGTTCATCTTGGAATGATACAATTGGAAAAGCTGCCGCCGAAATAATCGGCGAAATTAGATTTGATTTTACACTTTTGTTAACAGTAATTGTAGCGTTGCCGGAAATTTTAAAACTTGGCTCTGATTTCATTTGAACCGCCGACATTGCAAAAGCATTTTCAGCATTGGCAGGAAGTCCGCCCCAAAGAGCTTCAAGATGAACCGCTCCATAAACTTTTTCTAATCCAATGGAAATCAAGCCTTTTTCAGTCAAAAATACTCCACCAGCGAAAAGAATAATCAGTCCTAATATTCCAGCGATAACAAAGGTTTTTGTTCGATTTGCTACTCTGCCAGCCGGCATATTTGCTGGTTGTGAAACCGGAGTCTGAGCCTCTGCCGCTGGTTGTGGAGCTGCCGATGCCTGAGCCGACGAAGTTGGAGTCTGTGGGGCAGGAGTAGTATTTGTTGGCGCTGGCTGATACAAGTGATTGGTATCGGCCGATGCAGGATTAGCCACTACTGGTTGTGATTGTACAATCGGTTTTGCCGGGATAATATCGGGCCGAGGTTGGGTTGTTGTCGAATTATTTATTGCAGCCGCGGCGGCTGGGTTATCAGTCTGCCCGTAAACCGATTGCCAAAAATCAGTCGGTTGTGCCGACTGTCCTGAGCTAGCCTGTGGTGAGCTTGTCGAATCTATCGAATGGATCTGATCTGTTGGTGGTTTTTGCTCAGATGATTGAGCGTTTTGCTGAGACATAGGCGCTTGAGTCGGAGCCACTGCTGGAACAGTTGCGGCTGGTACTGGATCGACTTTAGCCCCAACTTTTTCGTCTGTGTCAGCCGGGATTTTCAATTCCATAGGCTTTTGTTCAGCAGTAGCCGCTGCCTGTGGTGAGCTCTTCGAGTCTGAGCCCGAGGGCTTGTCCCTCAGAGTCGAATGACCTGTCGAATCCAGTTGTTTTTGAGTCACATCAAGATCACCGACAACTGTTGGCGTTGGTTTTTTGGTTGTTGTATTTTCCGGCGCCGGCTCATCCCAGGGTGAACCGCCAGTAGTTTTTCCAACGTCAGCCACTTGCCCCTCCGCCACACATTTAATATCCAATAGTTCGTGGCGCCCCGCGAAGTCCATCTCTTTCCACTAAAGGGCTGGACGAAGTCGGGCACAACACTATACTATATATGATACTTTATTTCTGATCTTTTTTCTACTTCTTATTTCCAGCCAGTGCCGAAACTTTGACGATAATATCAAGTGTTTGTTGTCCGTGAAGCGCTAAATTAATTTTGTGATCGCCGATTTCTTTAATTGCCAAGTTTGGGCTGATTGATTCAATTTTAACTTTCAATTTTTCCTCGGCCAGAGTTTTGATTTCTTTAATAGTTACGCTGCCGAATAATTTTCCTTCGCTTGAAGCTTTTCGCTGAAAATCAATTACTAAATTTTGGTTTTTGCTGGCAATTTCAGCCACTTTGCCGATAGTTTCTTGCTGCTTTTCTGCTTCGGATTCTTTTTTCGCTATGATTTCCTGACCAATGACAGAATCGGCTGTCACCGCCAAATTTTTCGGAAACAAAAAATTGCGTGCATAACCTGGCTTGACTTCTTTAATTTCACCCTTCTGACCAATGTTTTTGATATTGGATGTGAAAATCACTCTCATAAATTCCTTTCAATTTATGAACTTTTATCAAATTTCGACGGTTGCAAGCGCTTTCCGCATCCGCGAGGAGCGGAAAAAAGCGCCTAGACAATTTGATAAAAGCGAATAATTTTATCTTATGATTTCTGTTTTGGCTTTATCCAATTGCGGATCGCGACCAGCTGCTGAGTCAGTATCGGATAACTGCACAATATTATCTGGCGTAATGCCAATTTTATTTATTTGCGAGCCATTTGGAGTCAACCAATTAGCAATTGTAACTTTTAGTGCCGCACCGCAGGCAAGCGGTTCAAGCTGCTGAACACAACCCTTGCCGAAAGTTTTCTCGCCAATAATTTCGCCACGGTTGTTATCCTTAATGGCGCCAGTCAAAATTTCAGCCGCAGAGGCGCTGCCGCCGTTAACCAAAACGACTAACGGGTAATCCACAAGCTGTGAACTACCATTGGCCTTATATTCCGTCTTTGTACCGTTTTTGTCAACCTCTGACACAATTAATTTGTCTTTTGCTAACAAGAGTCCAGCAACCGAAACACTTGAATCAAGATAGCCGCCAGGATTATTGCGTAAATCTAATATGATACCGGCAACGCCGTCCTTTTTCATCTGATCGGCATATTTGTTGGCCAAATTAACTGTGTCATCACCGAATTGGCTAATTTTTAAAATTGCGATTTTTTTATTTGATAACGTGACAGTTTTGTAAGTTACGCTATCAATTTTAATGTTTTGTCTGGTAATAGTCAGTTCAATTGGCTGATCTGATCCCAAGTGAACCATTTGGAGTTTGACATCAGTTCCGGCTTTTCCCCGAATTTTACTTATTACTTCATTCAAAGTCATATTTTCAACTGATATTCCATCGACTTGCAAAATTATATCTTTGGCTTTAATCCCAGCTTTTTCTGCCGGTGATGATGCCAATGGAGCAATGACAGTAACTTGATTATTTAACATCGTCAGTTCGGCACCAATACCTTCAAACTGCCCTGATAAATCCGAAGTTAGCGCATCATTATCTGATGGCTTTAAAAAAACAGTATAAGGATCACCGAGAGATGAAACCATGCCGGAAATTGCACCGTAAACCATTGTCTGTGGATCTGATGAACCATTGTATAATTCCCGGACCTTATTCCAAGTCTGCCAAAACAGTGAAAAATCAACATCTGATAGCTTATCTTTGGAAGAGTTTTGGATATACGAAGGCGGGGAATAGTTTGAGCCACGGCGAACACCAAAACCGTAACCGGCATAAAAAAACAAAACCACTGCCGCAAGCACCGTAAAAATTTTGATAACTAATTGTTTATTTTTCTTCACAATAACCTTTTTATCTTTTATTTTTAATTTCTAATTTAAAATATATAACTATACGAGCCATAATTTCCCGGACTGACGCTTTTGCGGTAATCGTAGGCGTATTTTGTCCAGTTGTATTCGGATAAATCGATAGTTCCATCGCCATTTACCGCTTCAACAATGGCAACGTGACCCCACTGATCGCCGGAATAAAGCGGACCATACCAAGAAACTATTGCTCCAACTCTTGGTGTCTGACTGACTGAGTAGCCCTGAGTTCGAGCTAGCTCCGGCCAATATCTAGCACTGCCGCGACCAGGTTGAGTATTTGTCCAATCCTTGCCAAGTTTCACATTCCAATACCAAGCGGCATACGATGTGCATTCACGAGTTAGAAAGTTCCAAGGATCCGGTTCATCAATTCCTCCAAACGGGTAACTAGTCGAGCCATAGATTATGGATTCATTCCAGTGGCTTTTTTGTCTTTCAGCATATATTGCGGCAGATACCGAAGTAATTTCTCCTTGCAATTTATTGACCAGCGCCAAATATTGCTGCTGTTGCGCTTGAGTCATATTGAGCATTTGAGTTTGCAAATTTCTTTGGCTGACAACTGAATTTTTGTAAGATGTTTGCTGCTGCTGCAAACTTTGCAAATCAGCCATCTTTTTTTGCTGATCGCTTTTTTGAGTCGCAAGTTTTGCCTTAAGTTCATTTATTTGAATCATGGTTGTATTTACTTGCTGCTTAATTGAATCATAGTATTGCTGCTTTGAAACCATGTCCGAAAGACTGCTTGAGCTAAATAACGTCTCAAAAAAACCGACATTGCCCTCCATATACCAACTGGAAACCACCTGATTTAATTTGTTCTTTTCTTCCGCCAATTTATTTTCCTGAGCAGTTATTTGATTTGTCAGATCGTCAATTGTCGCCTGCGTATTAGCGATATTACTATTTGTTTGATTTAGAGCATTTTGAGTCTCGTTAATTTGACCGTTAACAACGGCAATTTGGCCTTTCATCTGCGCCGCTTCCTTGGCTTTCTGATCAGCTTGCGCCTGAGCTTGCTGCTGTTGCTGCTGTAAATTTAGCCGCTGTTGTTCTTTGGAAGTCAAAGCAAAAATCGCGCTGGTCGGCAGGCCATTTATGACTGACACCAGCAACAAAACTATTATTGTTTGTGATATTTTTTTCATTTTTTGTTTTTGCCGAATAAATACTGTCTCATGGCTACAAGCGAACAAAGCGCTCCCATAACTAAGCCGATGACAAATTGCGAAGCAATAATTAGCCAAAGACTTTTTGAAAGTGATGAGGAAAGATCGGCAATCCCAAGATAATTTTCAGCCGGCGGCAGCGAGAAATGATAAACCGTGTAGAAAATTATTGATGAAATGATGGCGCCAATAAAACCAAAGGCCATGCCTTCAATCATAAAAGGTGCTCGAACATATGAATCCGATGCTCCAACCAATTTCATTATTTCTATTTCATCAGACCGGCTATAGATTGTCAAACGTAGCGTATTGTAGACTATTAAGACTGAAACCAGCATGAAAATTAGTGATAAAGTCAATCCCAGCGTGCTGATGAAACCGGTAATTCGCACCAATCGATCAACAATATCTTTAGTCCTTTTATAACTGATTTCTTGTATTAGTGAGGCGTAATCCTGATTATCTAAAAAGTTGGCAACCGTTTCGATTTGCTCCGGACTCACAGTTTGAATTTCAAAACTTCGCGGCAGCGGATTATCAGTGGCAGAAATGACGTTGGCAATATCGGAATTGTCGGCATGACTCTGCTGCCAAACCGCCAAAGCATCGTCTTTCGAAAGAAATTTTAGACTTTTAACTTCGGGGCGTGATTTAACAATTTCTTCAAGAGTATCGACTTGATCTAAGGTATCGGCATCTTTTAAATAGACGGTTAAATCAACTTTGTCCCTTAGTGCCGAAGCGGCTTTATTGGCTACTATTATAGTCAGAGAAAATACCGAGATGATAAACAGAGCCAAAACAATAATCACCGTAGTTGCCAACGACAAAAGGCGATTGCGCCAAAATGATAAAATACTCATCTTGAAGATGCGCCCGACCATGATCATGAAGTTAGAAAGTCCCGTTGATTGCATAAAATCCTTCAATTGATGTTAGCCCACAGATCTAGACACAGATTAAACGCGGATTATCTGTGAATTATCTGTGTAATTATCAGTGGGCTTACCTCATTATAAAATATATTTTCCATCTTCTTTATCGCTAATAACTTTTCCCTCTTTCATGGTAATAACTCTCTTATGTATGGCATCGACAATTTCCTTATCATGAGTAGCCAGCAAGACAATTGTCCCCTGTTTATTAATTTTGAATAATAGCTCAATAATTTCCCAAGAATTAACTGGGTCCAAATTTCCCGTCGGTTCATCGGCAATTAACAGCTTTGGTTCGTGAACCAAGGCCCTAGCGATCGAAACCCGTTGTTTCTCACCACCGGATAATTCTTCTGCCAAAGCAGAGGCCCGGTTTTCTAGGCCAACTAAAGTTAACATTTCATCAACTCTTTTTTTGATCACACCTGGCAGAACTCCAGCCACCTCTAAAGCAAAAGCAACATTTTCATAAACAGTTTTGCGCGACAGAAGTTTAAAATCCTGAAAGACAACCCCGACTTTTCGCCGATAATATGGTAATTCCCGCTCCTTTAATTGGAAAATATCGCGGTCGGCAACTAATATTCTACCACTTGACGGCTCCTCTTCGCGAATTAACATTTTGATTAATGTCGATTTGCCGGCACCGGAGGGTCCAACAAGCGCAACAAACTCCTTTGCGGCAATCTTAAAAGTTACATCGTCAACTGCGATGATATCTTTGCCATATTTTTTTGTCACATGTTGAAATTCAATCATGAAAACCTTTAGTTGATGTTAGCCCACAGATCCAGACACTGATCAAACACGGATTATCTGTGTACAATCTGTGCAATTATCAGTGGGCTTACCTCATTAAATTAATTTGCTGATATCGATTCCACTCATCTCTCCAGGTTTTGGTAATCCCATTAGCTGCAAAATCGTTGGTGTTACATCAGCCAAAATTCCAGTTGAAGCAATACTGGAGTATTCCAGAAGCGATTCATGATTAAATTCAGTTCCCAATTGCGGTGTAAATGGTTTTAACGCCAAATCGGCGATGACAAACGGCACCGGACTTCCGGTATGCTCTTTATTGACCTCGCCGTTAGCGGGATTGATCATAATTTCACAGTTTCCGTGATCAGCGGCAATAATTACTGTATAACCTTTAGCCGAAGCGGCAGACATGACTCGGCCAAGATTTTCGTCAACAGATTCGACAGCTTTAATAGCTGCCTGCAAATTTCCAGTATGCCCAATCATATCGCCATTAGCAAAATTAACCAAAATAAAATCCTGCTGATTATTTATTGCTTCGATTACCTTGTCTTTAATCGAACCAGCAGACATTTCCGGTACCGTGTCATAACTTTCAACGCTCTGCGATGGAATAATGACCTGATTCTCATGATTGTGAGGTTTTTCTTCTCCGCCGTTAAAAAAGTAAGTGACATGAGCATACTTTTCAGTCTCGGCAATGTGACTTTGCTTCAAGCCAGAAACTTCGATAATATCGGCAACGACATTATTCATGTTTAGTGGTAAAAATATCGCTGCAGCGAGTTGCCCGTCAAAATATTTTGTCATTGTCACGATTGCTAAATTCTCAACTTTCTGTCGCTGAAATTCAGAGAAGCTGTCAGATTCAAAAGTTTCTAAAATTTGACGCATCCTGTCAGCTCGGAAATTAAACATGATAATGCCATCGCCGGAACGGATTATGCCATCTTTGTTAATTAAACATGGGCTCAATTTTTCGTCGTCGGCACCGGCACGATAATTGGCTTCAATTGCTTCTTCGGCGCTAGAATAGGAATCACCCTGACCTAAAACCCAGAGATTATAAGCTTTGGAGGTTCGCTCAAAATGTTTGTCACGATCCATGGCATAAAACCGACCAATAATAGTAGCAATTTTTCCGACTCCGATTTTGCTGATCTGTTCTTCAATTCTGCCGATATCCTCTCTAGCGACTTGCGGTGCAGTGTCACGACCATCAGTAACCATATGAATGAAAACTTTTTTTATTCCCTTATCACGGGCAAATTTAAGCAGCGCAAATAAATGCCGAAGACTTGAATGAACACTGCCGGCAGAACAGAGTCCGATGAGATGCAGTGCACTGTCGCCGCGCTTAATGTGATCGGCAATTTTATTTAAATTTTCATTTTTAAAAAAATTTCCGTTTTCGATCGCCAGGTCAATGCGCGGTAAATTCTCCCAAACAACTCGGCCGGAACCCAAATTTAAATGGCCAACTTCGGAGTTGCCGGATTCACCCGGGGTAATACCTACGTCGATGCCAGAAGCGGATAATGAGGTCTTTGGGTAAGTACCATAAATCCAATCCAAATTCGGAGTTTTGGCTAAATAGGTATTAGACTTGTTACGAAATAAATAATTTTAACAACAAACTTGAATATAGCTATTAGTTTGTTTAAAAACCTTGTCTGTGGACAACCCGCAAGTTATGTAATCCACAAGCAACGCTCATTAACAAATCATCCATTCCATCTGTCATGTTTCTGTAAATATCCTGAACGCTTCTGCTTATCTTAACTCCGGCAATCGCATGTTCGGCTGAAACTCTGACGCTTGAAATCGCTCTGTTCTGTTCCTTGTCGGAATCGGAAAGTTTATGAAACTTAGTGTTTTTCTTCGGAGTGGCTGCTTTCATATTACCGATTTTCAAACCTTGGAAACCGGAATCGGTACAGGCAGAAATTGTCGGGTCATTACAGGATAAGTTTTCTTCATCGATGACTCGTTTATCATGGACAGTCCCGTCTCTGGTATGGGAGAGAAACAAAACAAATCTGTTTTTCGGGCTGGCAATGATAACATTCTTCCTGGTGTGACGTTTCTTTTTGCCAGAGTATTCACTTTTCAGTTTTTCCGGATTCTTCGGTCTTCGTTTGGCTCGTTCAACTCCGTCCAATGTGATACCAAACTCTTTTAACTCAGGAAATTCCTTTAAGATTTCTTCCAAGCTTCTGCCGTTTTCCCGTCTTGGTCTGACATGAGAAAAACCACAGGCTCGATCCAATACCGGGAGTAATCGTTTAATCCAGTCACAAGCTCTTGAATCTTCAAAACCGAAGAAGGCGCCTTGGACGATCATCAATGGATAAATTCTGGTGTAAATCAGGATAAAAAGTAGTTTGTCTTCTAGGGAAAGTAACCGAGAATGCCTGCCACCACCAAATACTCGCTTCCTCTCTTTGGAGAGAAATTCATCTTGGACGAATATCTGCCAGCTGGTTTGAAACTTATCAAGCAAGCAAATGAATTCTTCCAAGGTAAGTCCGGTCATTCGCTGAAAAAGTCTTGGTCGTTTAGACAACTTGTCAAAAGTAAACACATTCCCTCCAAAGTTTTATTTTTATTTGAGCTTATTATATCAGACTGAGCTCAAATGATTGTAAAAGTGCTTTATTTCGTAACAAGTCTATT
>JAPLVG010000022.1:30623-63249 GCA_026397235.1 Candidatus Berkelbacteria bacterium | reverse complement strand
GCAGATCAAGTGCGAGAAGAAGCTCAAAAAATAACTGATTTAGTTGGTGGACACGGGACAAAAGAAGATATTGAGGTGGCGGAAGGGGCGGTGGAGAAAAAAGCAAATCTGCAACAATTTACGGATAAAATTAGAGCACTTTACATCAAAGTATTTATTCCGGTTACGACAGAATATTTGCATGGTATACCCAATGATTATAATCCAGAAAAATTATCTGTTAATGAAAAGGCCGAGGGAGTGGAAGATTTAACATTTCGAACGATTGAAATTGACCACCATAATAATGATTTGATACTAAATGTCAACATTGGTTATAGAAGTCCTGGACATGCTTGGTCGGAAGAGGAATATGGTTCACTAACTCTCACCATAACACTGTCATTTCTACCAGACGGGAAAATAAGTCGAGTAATAACAAAGCGATGGGCTGCCGAATTAAATGATGATTATCTTCTGATGGATTGTACACCAGCAGTTGGAGAAGAGGACACACCTGCTTCAGTGATACTAAAAATAGTAAATCAAGTCGCCCAACTAAATTTAGAAGAGCTACTTGGATCAAGTGATAATGAAACAGAAAGAGAAATATTAGAAAGGCAAGGCGTGTTTTCACAGACATCTCTTGATGCACTGCCAGAAACACGTGAACAGGAAAAAATAGATCTGTTAAATAAAATAGAAAAAGATAAACAGTTTTTACAAGTTTCTGATCATATTTTTGAATTGTTGAAGCATTTTGAAGCAGACTCATCTCCCTTCACAACTAATGTGGCACTGTTGGGAATGGTAATGGAAGTTTTAAAGGCTGCATTTTGCCTGGATTTGGATAAATTAGACCTTGCGTTACAACCTGAACCCATAAGTAATTTTTATCACGAAAATCAATATTTTCAGGGTTGGGTCAAGACAATCAAGGATGACATCATAAACTTGGCTGATCCAAAGTTCGATATAAATTTAACTAAAAAAAGAGAAATGCTATCAGCGAGAATGGAAGAACTTGCAAATAATTAGGGTGTCTCCATTATTCTAAAAGAACGGTGGGATTTCAGGAAAAATATTTCATCACCAACTCTTCTACTGCAATTAGGTTTGGTTCAGAAAGACCAAAACTCTCCAGTAAATTAATTAATCTAGTTTTGCGTTCTTCTGGTGGTAAATCAATGCTTGAGAGTACTTCGTCGTTAAATGCCTGCCGGTGCTGGCGAAGATTTTGGCCGATGATTTTGTTGTAATCAGGATCTTCATAGATTTCTGTAATTGCCGGTTCCGTTTGTAGCTCTTCTGGGGCAATGCGACCAAACCTTAGATCTCGAACTAGTCTTAATTTTTCCTGACGGTCAATGTAGTTGACATTTGTGCCAGCGGCTTCAAGATTTTTCTTTTTGATTGATGAAAGTTCTTCTTCAATTTTGATTAAATCTGGATTGGTTTGCAAGTTCTGCCCATGCGTTTCTGAAACTTTTGCTTGAACATATTTTGCAAAATCTATCATATTCATGCCGGCATATTCTCTGATAGTTGATTCACTGCTTTGCAAATAGGAATTTATTGATTCTTCTGTAGATGTCGAACCCGGCATTGTTGGTAAGAATCTTTCGAGATGCTCAATAGATGAATTTGGATCAAATTGTCTTGCCTCAATTTCTGCAGAAAGCATGCGACGAACCGTCTCTCGAAAATTTTCCCGAATGTCATTTTTGCTTGGATCATAGAGCATATCTTTTGCACCTGACCAACGAGATTCGATCATTCTAGCTAGATCATCATGATTGGAGAGAAAAGTTCTAAGTTCTGTTTTTTCACCATATTTAAATGTTTCAAGATTGAGAAGTAGTGCCGACTTAGCTAAATTAAAAAGATGTTTTTTATCTTCGGGAGATATATTTGTTTCTTGTCTAATATAATCAAAACACTGCCTTGCCAATTCAACTTTATCTTTGGCAAATTGTGCAAATGCTTGCAGTTGTAGATCGCCAATTTTTTCAGCGCTGGCTAGCAAAAAATCAACGACTGCCGATACTTTTGGTGCAACTATTCTAAAATATTCTTCTCTGGAAAATTCTCTTTCGGTCGGTGGTTTCCTACCCTCAATATTTTCAGGGATATTAGGAAAATTTTTCTCCACCGCCCCTTCCGCCACCTCAATATCTTCTTTTGTCCCGTGTCCACCAACTAAATCAGTTATTTTTTGAGCTTCTTCTCGCACTTGATCTGCATCATATCCTTCGCCTTCGCGCATAAAACCTCCCGAAATTAAAACTCGATTTCTTTCTATAGAATACATAAAATTAGTAATTAAATCAAAAAAAGTGTGCGGCCGTTTCCTCCCCACACCCCTCCACGGCCGCACAGAAATTATATACTCCCCGTAAAACAAAAAGCGTTTTGTAACGGGGCAGGCTGGAATTTTAAGGAGAAATGCGCTATAGTTGTATTTGTTATTTGCTTTCGGAGTTTTGTTCAAAATAAGTTCGAACTTCGTTCAGCAAATTCGACCAAAAAATATTATATGGTTTTACGGGATTCGAAAGGCGGAGGCGCGACGGCGCTGAGCCGGAGTCGACGAATTTTTCAGCAGAAAAATATCGGTGACCGAATCCTGTCACTCCAACCAGCGGGTGTCGTATAATGGTTATTATGTCTGCTTTCCAAGCAGAACACAGGGGTTCGATTCCCCTCACCCGCTCCAAAATAAGAAACCCTGTAATTTGGGTTTTTGTTGTATTAATTTACCAAAATTTTTGATCCACTCCTCTTGTTAGCATCAACCGTTTGAGATAAACTTAATGAAAGTAATAAATTTTGCAAAAACAAATAATGGCTGAGGAATTAAAAAAAAATGGTGATCTAAAAGCGACTCTGATCATCCATCTTTCGCTGGTTATAGCGACACTGGGAGTATTATTTTTCTCCCAGGCAATTAATCTCTCCCCCAGTAATAATTATTCACTCTGGAGTTTTATTTCAATAGCTACTTTTTGCTGGATTGTCTGGTCATGGAGAAAGGTAAAGAAAGGGCTCTTCAACCCATACGGGCTGTTTCTCCTGGCAGTATTTCTTTTCAATTTATCCTATGTTTTACTGTCACGGATTCCTGGAAATTTCCAGGCTGATCCAACCAATATATTTCCATTGGATGTTGTTACTTCAACTGTAGTTGTTGTGACTTTATCTATCCTTGGTCTACACCTGGGAGCAATTTTAGCTGTATTGTATGCGTCAAAACACAAAATTGAAAAATCGCTTGCTTTTTCGGACAAAGACCTGAGTATCGTTGGCTATTTTCTACTTTTGCTGTCACTTTATCCGCTTTATCTTAACACCAGCGAAGCACTTCGGCTTTCGGTTAATGCTGGCTATCAAATTGTATTTCAGCAAGCGCATAAATCTGGACTGGCGGTTTTACCAGAAATATTGGCTAGCTTCATTATCCCTGGCACATTTCTGCTTCTTGCGAGTAGCAAAAAAAATAAAACCAATAGGTTAATATCACTAATCATTATTATCAGCTATACAGTCTGTCAGCTGATATTGGGTAGTAGATCGGCAGCTATTATGCCTCTGGTCGCCTACATCTGGCTCTGGCACAAAACCATTAAGCCAATTCGAATTGGCTTACTTACAACACTGGGGAGTTTATTTTTGTTTATTATTTTCCCAATAATTAGGGTTTTGCGTAACGTTCCAGGGGTGGATAAATTTAGCTGGCAAAATATTAATGGCCTATTCGGCTCAACAAACCCATTTTTGGATGCACTGAATGAAATGGGTTCAACAATGCAAATAACCTCCCACACAATCCAATTGATTCCCAAATATAGGCAGTTTGATTTGGGTAATAGTTATCTAAACTCGGTAACATCAATATTTCCAAATATATTTTACAAAATTCACCCAACGGTACAACACGCTACTTTCTCGGCCTGGTTAGTATCAACTGTCAACCCAGCCCTGGCAAAAATTGGCGGTGGGCTCGGATTCTCTTTCATCGCCGAAGCTTACGCTAATTTTGGAATTTATGGCTCTCTGGCAACAGTTTTTGTTATTGGTTTTTTGTTCGTATTTCTTTCTGAATATGTGGAGAAAAGCAATAACCGAGCCTATCTTGCAATGTTGGCGACGTATCTTTCATTCTTTTTATTTTTTACCCGAGCGGAATCAAGAGATATTGTCAGAGAATTTTTTTGGTATTCGCTGGTGCCAATACTACTAATGCTTTTCGTTCAAAAATACCGATCAAAATTGTTAATAAAAGTCTGCTAACGTCATTGCTAAAAATGTTGGCTTTGGTATAATATAATTGTAATTGGAGGGCTGATGGACGGTTATAACTCTTTTCTGCATGGTGATAGGTTAAAAAAACTTTACTATAAAATACTTTTTTTGTTGGCCTTAGTAATTTCAATCGGAATCTACATATTTTTTAATTTTCAGCCAGCGGTTTACCAATCAAGTGGCAAATTTGCTGTTTTTTATCTTAATAAATCAGATACAACTGCCAGTGGGCTGCAAACAAATGACGATCTAACAAAATCAGTGGCAGCAACAATTACTTCCCGATATTTTTTGGAAAAAGTTTCACAAACCTCAGGCGTTGATTTCGACAGCAAAATGCTCGATAACAACGTCGATAATATTGTAAAAGCCAATGTGATGACCAGCTCCAACATTATTAGTGTCGATTTTATGAATACAAACACAGATAATTTAGATAAAATAAATGCTGTTTTCTTAAATCAGCTTAATTCGTCAAAAATTATTAGCGGCAGCAACTCATCTATTACCATTCAAGCCATTGATCCGTTATATACTTTACCTAATCCAACATATCCAAAACCACTAACCTATGCTCTCGTTTCGTTAGCTGTAATCATTTTCGCCGGCTTCTTGATAATTTATACTTTGTCGGTCTAGCCGAGAATATTAGCTAACAGCTATTTATAGATTCCTTTTGCTATATTACGGTTAACTGTCCAGGCGTCACGGATCATCTTGAATCCGTCTTTTATTGGTGAAACTGTTGAGTGCGGATCATCATACCAAGTAATTCCAACCTCTTTTATTTTGTATTTATGAAGACGCGCAATGGCCAAAACTTCGATGTCAAAAGAGAAACGTTCAAAGGTCATTCGCTTAAAAATTTCTTTGGCCACATTATGTTTGAACATCTTAAATCCGCACTGAGTATCTCGAATTCCGCCAACTGCTAACATTCGAATAATTAAGTTCAAAAATCGACCACCAGTTTTTCGAACAAAACTCTGAGGGATCGCCAATTTTCCACTAGTGATATAGCGAGAACCAATTACTACAGGATATTCATCTTTATATTTCAACAACTTGTCAACTTGATCGATTGGAGTAGCGTTATCAGCATCGGTAAAAAGTATATATTTACCCTTTGCTTCCAGTATTCCTTGTTTAACTGTATATCCCTTGCCTTTATTTTCTTTTCGGTCAATAATCTTTAAACCTTTAATTCTATCTCTGTATTTTTCCGCCACACCCAAAGAATCGTCTGGTGTTCCATCAAGAACTATTAAAACTTCGATTGGAAAATCGTGTGACTTTTCATACTCAATAATTGCCTCCAACGATTTATGGATTCTTTCTGCTTCCTTATAGGCGGGGATTATAATTGAAAGAAATGGTTGCTCTGACACAAAAACTCCTTAAAGTTGATTATTATTTGCCGATGCCGACGGCATCATATCATAGCCAGTAATTGGATACGGAGAGGTTGGAGGGTGATCGATCAATGTTTGAGGAGTGATGTGATAAAGCAAAATTGAATTTCCAATATTGGCTTCTGGAGTTATATTATCCAGCCAGCTATAAGACCATTTTCCCTCCTCGCGGCCGTGAAGTTTAGACATTTGATAAAAAGTCGCAGAAACTGCCAACCAACCAGTTGTTGGACCATAACCAGATCGCCACCCGGTCGAGTCAGGAATATAATGGTTTGGCAGGCTGCCACCAAAATAATCCAACTTAAGACCCATTATATTATTTTGATCGACATATCTTGCCAGACGTTTCAAATCCTGGCCCCAATCCAAAGATGAATCAACCATTAGAGTGTATTTCGGCTGGCCAAAAGTAAAGATATTAAAATAGCTAATATAATTCGGATAGGCTGCGAGCACCGGGACAGCCAGTGTAACAACAATTATTATTATTGCGATATTTGCAATCAATTTTTTACTATCAATTATTTTTCTCATCGCCAAACCGATAAACAAATAGAGGAATGGAATTGTTGGCAATAAATGCCTGGTGCCAATATTTAACGAACCTTTTACGCTAACAGCCCAATAAACAATAAATGGTATCCCCAAAAACCATAACAGCCAGGCTTCCCGTTTACTATCAACTTTTTTCGAAATCAGATAAATTATCGAAAAGAAAAATAGAATTAAAATTGTTGCCGGAGTTTTAATTAAAAATGCCAGTGGGAAAAACCAGGCGATGGCTTTGTCGGCAAAATGGCCGATAATAAAAGTCGAATTTCCACCGGCGACACGGCCAAAAACCAGCATTAAGCCAAGGAGATAGTGACCAACCGCCCTTGTTAATGGATTACCGGATAAATGGCCAAGAAAATTACGCAGAATTTCAGTTCTCGGGTCAGCAGTCAAATTATTTAGTATAACTGATTTTTCTACATCAACTGAAGTATTCCAAACCATTGGAACATATACCAGCCAAATGACCGCAAAAGAAATTAGCCAAATCCAAAATAGTGATTTGAAATAATCCCAAAAGGTTAACCAGAACTTAACTTTTTGCTCTTTTTTCTCGATGATTGATTTAATGATGATCAGTAAGAAAAAAATCGGATAGAGTAAAAATGTTGAAAACTTTAAAAGTCCAGCAATTCCTAAACAGACGCCAGCAATAATCAGGTATTTGAGATTTTTTTTGTCGAGAAATTTGCTAAAAGTGTACATCCCCAATGTAAAACCGAATGCTGCCGGTACATCGGTAGTGACGAAATGACCATGAGCCAAAACATCTGGTGTAAAAGCAAATAAAAAAAGAACAAATAGACCAGTTTTATTGCCAAACTCTTCAGAAGCCCATTTATACAGTAACACTCCAAGTAAAAGAATAAATAATAACATCGGCAACCTAGCCCAGAAGAGAATTTGGTCTGGATTATTTCCGGAATGGAACATAAAGTACCAGCCGGCATCCCACTGTCGGATATCGTTCCAGGAAGAATCAAGTGTTAAGCCTTTAATATCAAGAAACTGCAATGGTACGCCAGCCAAGAATTTAACTAGCGGCGGATGCTCCGGATTCAAACGGTAGTCATGATAAGCGACATAGGAATAACCAGCGGGAATATGGGCGGTTTCATCAACAATTGCTGAATCACGGCTAATCAACAAGAAAGATATTACCAATGTTATTGCTAAAATTCCTACTGCTGCCAAATCAAACTTGAATCGTTTAATTTTCTTTTCCATCTCATCCTGAGATACCACAGCGTCTTTTTTGTAAGTCCAGAGCTTGTTAATTATAAAGTTCCAAACCAGCGCTGCACCAGATGCCGCAACTAAACCGATGATGTTAGAATGATCGGCAAGTGATCCGCCTAAATTTAAAATTACATATCTAAATGTCAAATAATTAATTGCAAAACCAACCAAACTGACCAAAATGAAGCGTATAAAATAATTTGTTAATCTGTAAAATTTTATATTTTTGTCACTCAACCCACCATAGAACTCGTCACGAAATGTCCAGATGCTGTTTAGAATAAAACTGTTGACAACTGCAACAGCGAACGAGATCGCTTTAGCCATAAGTGGCTGACCAGGAATTATATAAAATATTAGAAGATAAAAAACCGCCCAATCCACCAATGTATTCAAAATGCCAACAGCCACAAACTTTAAAAACTGAACGATATTCTTAGATTTCATCTAACCCTCCCGCTATTATTAAACTGCAGCTTCGTTTTTTCTAACTTTTATTGTAACACGAAAAACTTTAGGTTTTATGCCAAACATCAACCTGGTCTGAGAATCAAATGCTGGAATTGATGAAAAAACGATGTTTGTAATTGGCAACATAATTGGTGTTAGAATCCAGTCGAAAATTATTCTCCAATTAGTTTTTCGATTTTTGCGTCGCGGCCAAACCAAAAGCGTGGAAATTGTTAAGGTTGTAATCATGCCGATGTAGGCAACGAGAACAATATCGCTGTAGATGTGACGAAAATTATAAGCCAAAACAGTATTTCCGAATTGCGGATTAACGGCAATTGGAATCCAAGAAAAAAGTGCTAAAATTAGCGAACCCGTAGACCAACTCCAATGTGATTCAAATAAAATCAATGAATTTGCCAAACGGTCAAACCAGTGGATCTCTTTGTCTTTGAGCGAGTGATAAAAAACATACGGAATATCTGAAACACCCCAAGACCATCTTTTCTTTTGTAAATATTGTTCTTTAATAGTTAAAAACATCGTCGAACCTAAAATAGCATCTTGATATATTGGGACAAATATCGGTACTACCTGATGATTTCCATGAAAAACAAAATATGATCGCCAGAATTGGTGGCCATCTTCAACAATTGTGTCCATGGCCCAAAAATTGGTCGCAACCAGGGCATCCAAACTCTGTGCGTGAGAAGAGAAATTACGCAAACGGGAAACCCGCGAAGAAACAATCATCTGCCAAAAAGATGAGCTCATACCAATCAAACGCATTGGCATCGGCACATCCCAAAGATTATTGAAAAACATCGGCAACGGCTGAAAGGTTTTGTGCATCGGATCCGGAGTGGTCATATATTTATAGGCCAGACAGGACAAATATTTTCTGTCCAATATATGATCGGCATCCATATTAGTAACAATAAAATCTTTATAAGGCACTTTCATTTGGTCGATAATCGGCATAATTTGTTTCATAGCGTAAGTGATATTAGGTCCTTTGCCTTTAATTTCATTCGGCAAATTATCAGGGTGTTCGGTAATGATAAATTTCAAGAATTTACCGACATAATCTTTTTTTAATATTTCCGCGTACTTTCTGGCATTTTCTTTATCGCGCTCCTCAGTTGCCAAAATGACAATTATTTTATTGTTGGGATAGTCAGTTTTTTCAATCGATTTTATCGTTGTCTGCAGAATATCGAGCCCTTCTTTGTACGTTGGGACTAAAACTATGTGGTAAATTTTCTTCCAACTGTCCTTTGGCGCTAATTTTTCAAGAGCCCCAAACCAATCAACTGCCATTTCTCGTGTGTGATAAATATAACCTAAAACTAATCTAACGGACATAAAAAGCACTCGGATAAACCAAAAAATGATATAAAATATCATAAATACGGCCAAAACTTTTGGCAAAAAAATAGCAAATGCTAAAAGCACAAACAGTGTTGACCAAGAAACAGCTCCAGGTAAAATTTCAAAAAATCTTATTAGCTTTTTATCTTGATTATCCATTTGGATTTTTAATATTGAGTATCAATGCCAGAAGAATTAAAACATCAATTGAAAGAGTGACAAAACTAAATGCCAATGATAATGACCGATCTTTTTTATAAGCAACCAAGCCGAGAATTGTATTAATAGCAAATATAAGGACAATATAAAAATATATCGGGACAAACATTGGGGCAGTCCAAACTCCAACGTCTTTGATAAGAAATTGCCGTAAAAAATAAAATGAAGCGGCAGTGGAAACAAAAGACGCAGAAACTAAGCCGATGAAAGTTTTATCATCTATTATTGGTGTCATATTTATCCAATAATCAAAAACCTCTGTCCTAAAGATAATTATAACAAAAAATTGGAATGTTACACAGGGCAAAAATATTCCGGTCTGCGGAGGTCTTGACATAAACGACTTTGTCAACTACTTTAACTTTAGAACTGTTAAATTATTAAGGAGAATAATGAAGAAATTTATTTACGCGCTGGTGATTATAATTATTTTAATAGTCGTTGGAATTTTAATTTATAGATCATCTAAAGCCAAAACCACATCTGATACCGCAGGAAATACTACTACCACTGCTTCCCAACCGGTTTCCCTAGTTTCCGCTGATATTATTATGCCTGACGCCGTTGCAACTATTTATTACGGCAATGGCTGCCCGCACTGCACCAATCTGGAAAAATGGTTGCAAGAAAACAAATATCTGCCCGGAGGGTCAAAAATAGATCAAACAGTTGTTGATAATTGGATTGCAACCGCAAAAGTAAAATTTAATATGAAGGAAGTTTGGTACAATAAAACAAACTCAGCAGAACTGACAACTAACGCGACAACGCTTGGGCTTCCTAGTGATCAGGTCGGTGTGCCATTTCTTTTTGATTCCGTCAACAAGAAAAGCTTTGTCGGCGAAACCGACATCCAAACGTTTTTCACTACCCAAACAAAATAGTTTTTCTCTGATGTTTTTAAATTGCCGATTAGGTCCCATGGGGGAAAATTTTAAATTTTAAATTGGTTTTTTTATGTGCACAGTTTGCACCGTCGCTATAATTGGTGGTCTCGGGCTCTCTCGATGGCTCAAAGTTGATGACACCGTCAGCGGTGTTTGGATTGGCGCTTTTTTGGTCACGATAATTTATTATACGATTGAATTTTTTCATTATACGATTGAATTTTTTCTTTTTAATAAAATTAATTTCTGGGGCCGAGACTTTTTAATATCACTTAGTTATTATGCTTTGGCTTTCATTCCGCTCTATACTGGCAAAATCATCGGCCATCCACTAAACCGCATTTGGGGGATTGATAAATTTATTGTTGGAGCATTTTGTGGCAGCATATTTTTTATTCTGGCAGTGATGCTTTATTCTTGGCTTAAAAAGAAAAACGCTGGTCACGCCCATTTCCCAATGGAAAAGGTCATAATCCCAATTATATCGCTTATAATAGTAAGCGCAGGATTTTACTTTCTAACGCGATAATTCTCTATTCGTTATTAGTTATTTGAATAAATTCGTCATTCTTAGGTGGAAAAATTATGGCAAAAATAAACCCAAACGATGTAAATAGTCTTCTTGATAATTTCGACAAACTAAAGAAAGATCACAAACTTGATCTTTCCGCTGATGAGGATTTATCGATTGCAATAATGAATTTAGTCTCCATTGAGGAACACTTTTTTTTCACCGCCGAAAAAACCGAAGATAAAAAGTACTATGATCTTTTGGCTGGCGTTCGTGAAATAAGAAAATCTTTGCTGAAAAAATTAGTTGATGATAAAGCCGAAGGCGAAGTCTGGTGCATTTCCAAACATTTGCTGGCATCTTCTATGCGAGTAATGGAAGTTGGAACCAAAGAGCTCGGCCGCGGTCACAAAAAAGAAGCCTACGAGCTTTTCGAAAAAGCTTATGAACTCTACTCCCTTTTTTGGGGCGTGAATTTGAAAGCAATTCCAACAAAAGGCATTAAAAATATCTCACCAAAAGCTTTGGATAAGTCGGATAAAACAAAATCTGGCGCTCTGTCCAAATTCAAAGACTTGGTGAAAAAAGTCGTTGATTGTTGTATTGAGTAATAATGTTGTTAAAGTCCTTCGGGTGGTTCGGGTGGGCGTTTTCCTTTGGTGTCAACCCAATCGTGTTTAAAACCGGGATTCATTTGACTATCCCAGCCACCTTCTTCAACTTGCTCAACAGTTGACATCATCCTCTTAGCTTCCGACCGAGCTTTTTCTGCCTGTTCTTCAGATTTGGCAAATTCATATTTTAAATCCTGCTTGGTTTTTAGTTTATGATCTCTGCCTGGATCATCCGTTTCCGGGGCAGCAGCAATCGCTTTACGATAAGAATCATGATATCTCTCAGCTGATTCGGCGTTTTGAACTTTTTCTTCTGATATCTCCCTAAAATGCTCTGATAATTTTGCTCTTCGATGGGTTTGATCAACATCCTGCAATCTACCTTCCGGTTCGCCCGGACGGATTTTCAAATCCTCCTCGCTCGGACCACCACCAGTTTCAACTCCCATTTTTCTCCTTCCATTATTCTTAATTCTCTGTTCTTAGTTTTAATGTTAATAGTCTTAATAGTCGTAGTCAAGTGCCGTAGTATTTTTCATAATTTATTTCTATGCTATTTTCAAGAAATTTATTCGTCCACTAGGTTTCACACCGGATGATATTCGTTTTTTTATCACAAATATTACCGATTTGACTCGATCGAGCTAGATCGGTAATATATAATTAATGAAGATTGATATTGAAAAACTAAAGCACACCACAATCGCAATTCTTAAAGGCATTGCCGATGTTCTCGATGAGGGATATGAACTTTTTAGTTTCGAGGCTTATAAGCGCAGTGTTTATTATCAACAAGGCGATCCGCGACGGCATACTAAATGGTATTACAATAACCTGAAAAGTATTGAACGCAGAGGATATATTCAAATTGACCGCAAAAACAATAGTATCGTTTTAACCAACAAGGGCAAAATAAAATTATTGGAAAATTCTGACGAAAAAGTTATTGATGGAAAATGGAGGATGCTTTCTTGGGATATTCCTGAGAATTTATCTCTCAAACGCCAACAATTGTGTCGATCGATTAGGAAAATAGGTTACAAGCAAGTTCAAAAAAGTTTATGGGCTTGTCCTTTTGTAAAAGCCGACCAGGTTGATTTGATAATTTCCGAACTCAAATTGCAAAAATATGTCGCCTATCTTCGAGTCGACAAAACCGATATTGAGGCTCATTTGTTGAATTTATTCAAAAAAAGTATTGTTTAAAGGTATTGTTTGAATTGTATAACCGATTTCGTCCATATGAGCAGAATCGGTTATACTTGGTCACAAATAATTAGATAGTTATTGTTAGTGCTTTTTTATAAATTATTTCAAGCAATTTCTTAATCAGTCGTGATACATCGAAAATACCTATGACTTACACAAAAACCACGGAGACCACGCTTTCCTGCCCGCCTCTGGAGGGAGCGTGTTGGAGAACAAACTTCCGCCTCGGCTCGCGCCGGGCGAGACGGGAAAGTTTGAACTCCATTGCGTAAGTCGTAATATCTAAAACCCTGGTACATCAGGGACAGTCCGACAAAATTGCACAAATTGCAGCGGATTAAAAAAACCACCGATTCGGTGGTTTTTTTGTGAAAAAAAAATTTTGTTTGGAGCCGATGGGCGGGGCTGAACCGCCGACCTTCACTTTACGAATCCAGCTTTTTGGAGCCGCCTCCGGGACTCAAACCCGGGACCTTCACTTTACGAAAGTGCTGCTCTACCAACTGAGCTAAGGCGGCAAAAGGCTGGACTACCAACTGAGCTACATCGGCAAGAATAGTTTTGAGAACTAAGAATTTAGAGCTCGGGGAAATAAATTATCATTTTCTTCTAAACTCTCAAATCTAAATTCTCAGTTCTATTTTTGGAGCGGGTGAGCGGAGTCGAACCGCCCTCTTATCCTTGGGAAGGATACATTCTACCGATGAACCACACCCGCAAAAAAAGTGGCGGCGGTTGGCCGCCAAATGTACACAAAACTAGACATCCAGCATCCGAGGAAAAACTTTGACAACCGCAAGCAGCCACCAAACGGCCACTGCGAACGGCGAAAGAAATCCTGGCAAACCAACAACATTTTCCAGGTGATCTTTGATTGCCTCGGACTCATTATCATTGATCAATTCCGAAATCACTAACAGTACGAACAACACAACAACAGCACAAGCAAATGCGGTCATGTATATTCCCCTTTCAGTTTTCCTTGTTCGATTATAGCAAATTTTGCCGGTTTACTCAAGCCAAATTCTGCTGTATGATTTAAATAGTTGTATTTTTCTGTGTTTATTCTGTGTTTATTCTGTGTAATTAATCTGTGTAGTTTATGAAATTCCATGATCTAAAAATTTATGATAATGTTCCGGAAGATTGGTCTCAGTATTTTGATTATAAGGAAGATATCGATTATCTAAAACGCGAAGCCGCGAAGATTGATTTTGAATTTGATAATGTTGTTATTATTGGCAACGGCGGGTCAGTTACCAGTTTTCGGGCCTACACAATTTGTACTGAAAAAAATACTTTCATCGTCGATTCAATGGATCCGGCGCTTCTGAGAAAAGTAAAAAGTCAGTGTAAAATTGATAATACTGTCGTCATCGCGATTTCTAAATCAGGTAATACTTTAGGCGTTATCGAATCACTGATGGATTTTACTGGTTATAAAGTTATTGTTGTGACAGAAGCAGAAGAGGGTGCGTTGCGGCAAATAGCCAACAAAATGAACTGGCAAATTGTTGAGCACCCAAATATTTCCGGCCGATACTCCGGAGCAACAACTGCCGGGTTATTCCCGGCACTGCTGGTCGGATGTAAAATTGATGAAATTGCTGCCGGCATTTCCTCCGGTTACAAATACAAAAAAGAGGCTTGGAGCCTAGCAAAATACTATTTTGATTTGGAACACAAGGGTTTCGTTGAAGTTTATGTTTCGGCTTACTCCTGGATTTTGTCTGACTTTAGAACTTTGATAGTTCAACTAATGCACGAGTCAGTTTGCAAAAATAGCCGCGGCCAAACATTTTATTTTTCCGAAGCGCCAGAGTGTCAACATCACACCAACCAACGATTTTTTGGCGGCCGAAAAAATGTCATTGGCACTTTCATTACCGTGAAAACTTGGAATGACGACAAAAAAATCTCAGTTCCAACTGAAATCGCCGACTTGAATTTAAAAGGTCTAGAACTAAAAAAATTGGATGATATTTCCTACCAGCAAGCGCTTTTGGCTGAATATCATGGTACTAAAACTGAGGCCGATCGACTAAAAATTCCAAACGTTACAATTGAACTGCCGGAAATGAGCAACCAAGTCGTCGGCGAACTTCTGTCTTTCTGGCAATTGGTAGCGTTTTATTCGGCAACTCTCCGCGGTGTGAATCCTTTTGATGAACCTGCCGTCACCAACTCCAAAAACATCACAATCGAAGAGATCAAAAAACTATAAAACTATTTTGATTCCTGCTCAAGTTTGTCTGCCTGCTCTTCCAATATATCTGCCAGACGATTGGCTTGTTCCTCCGGCATATTAAGCACATTGTGCATTCTCATCCCTGTCGCTAGCTCTCTCATATTTTGAATGTCGAGTATTCGCTTTCGATCTTCTGAGGCTTTTATATCATCTGGCCACATCCTTTTTTCAGCCAAATCATCCTTCGCCTCCGTACTTAACCGAATCTCTCCTGGCGATAACCCAAGTTTATTTTGGCCAATCTCTGATTGCACAGGTTGCGGCTCAGCCAGTGATTGAGTTTTTTCATCGTGAAATTTTCTTGCCTCGGGCGTTAGCTCATCATAGCCAGGAGCAGGTCTTTCTACTTCACTCATAGTACCCTCTAAATATTGTTAAATTTTTTGCTAAATAGATAACTTTGCAGCAATTGTTTCGGCTTGGCCGGGAGCATATTCTTTGTGTGGCCAAGGCTGAAGGCCATCATTTTCGTCGCGCGGGATAATATGAAAATGAACATGCAAAACTGATTGGCCGGCAGCAGCATGAGTGTTATTAGTGATGTTTATTCCATCAGCACCAAACTCTTCGATAATATGTTTGCCGATTTTCTTTGCCAGCTCTAACATTTTACTTGATAGTTCCGCTGGAGTTTCTAGAATATTAGCAAAATGTTTTTTTGAAATCACTAAAGTGTGTCCTGGGCGAACTGGCATAATATCGAGGAAAGCTAAAAGTTCCTCATCTTCATAAATTTTATAGGCTGGGATAATACCTGCGACAATTTTACAAAAAATACAGTCGGGCGTTTGCCCTCCTCTCCTACTAAATTACGAATTTATCTAATTTACCAATGAAATTCATTTCCTATTCGTATATTAGAGAGATTAGTATATTAGTAGTTTATCATAAATTTGCTTGACGGCAAAAATATCTGATATAATAATAGCGTAAAGAGAAAAATAATTAAACAGGAGGAAAATGCCTGAAGAAAAAGCTGAGGAGAAAAAAGAGGAAGCAGCACCAGCTGCGAATCCAGAACCGGTAACCGCACCAGCTGCCGGTGGCACAAAGAAACTTAACTGGGTTTTGACACTCGTGTTGTCAATCCTTTTAGGACAACTTGGAGTTGACCGATTCATGATGGGTCAAATTGGTTTAGGAATTTTGAAACTTATCACCGCCGGTGGTTGTGGAATTTGGTGGATTATTGATATCATCATGATCGCTATGAAAAAAGACTTTCCTGGTGTTGAGTGGGTAGAATAAGCAAAAAAAATACTCTCGTTGAATTTTTGAGTTTAGGCTCTCCAAGAGCTGTCGTGATTAATTTCAGTGTCGTTTTACTGGCGCTGGCAATTATCCCGACAGCTTTTTTGAACCGCATAGGAATTCCTTGCATTTGGCGACGATTTGTTTTGCCCTGGATTTATCGCGGCCATTGTCCAGAAACCGGATTCTTTGCTCACTGTCTATGTCCAGGATGCGGCCTAACCCGAGCAATGTCGCGGCTAATGCACGGAGATTTCGTAGGTGCTTACAGTTACAACCACTTGATCTTTTTAGTGGTTGCAACGGTACTGGTAATCTTTGCGACCAATGTTATTAAACTATTGAAAAAAACGGACTAAAGTAGTATAATCCTGGCACAATCCGAAAAGGAAGTGCGCCATGTTTGACCCTGATGCGCAGCAAGCTAGAGAGTGCAAGCGGCAGAAACTGGTTGACAAAGTCGTACTGGAGGTTGACCGGTTGATCCTCGACGCGTCAGACGGGTCGGTCGAAAAGACCAACCAGATGACAGCAGACGTCGCAGTCGCCCTGCTGATCTCTGCTCTGATCCCAGTGGGCGGAGAGCCAAACTACGTGCCACCCGTCGTCGCACAGATGGCCAGAGCCGAGGCCAGGGGTATGGTTGACCACAACTGCCGGGAAGACTCACCGATCATTCGCTCCGCGGCTACTGGCAAGAATTGCCGAGAAGTTCGCCGTTAAGGCCTGTATCCCCTACCAGGCGGCGCTGTCCGAATGGGACATGCATAACCCGGCCCCGCCACAGTAATGAGCTTCCGACCACCACAGTTTGCCAGCACCCCGCTGGCATTTTTTTATTCATGGAAATAAGAAAAACGAATCCCGAAGAACCCGTTTTTCTTTGTCATTCTTGATCTAGTCGGGAATCTACCTGCCCGCAGATACTACGCATCGAGCGTTGCAGGCGGGCTATTAGTGGACCCCGAATCAAGTTCGGGATGACGCGGAGCGTCACTTTTCTTGTTCGACGAATTTTTTAATGCTTTCAATGTTGGAAAAAAGATTTTGTGGGAAAACGATTGTCGAATTTTTCTCGACTGCAATTTCAGAAAGAACTTGCAGGTTTCGAAGCTGGAGCGCAACTGGATGTTTGGAAATGATATCTGCGGCTTTGCCCAGCTTATCAGCCGATAAATATTCGCCTTCAGCAGCGATAATTTTCGCTCTTTTTTCCCGCTCTGCTTCGGCCTGTTTTGCCATCGCTCGCTGCATTGTGTCAGGAAGTTGAATATCTTTAATTTCAACAGTCCGAACAGCCACACCCCAAGATTCTGTATGGGTGTCAATGATATTCTTAACTTTCTGATTAATTTTTACTGTTTCTGACAATACTTCATCAAGTGAAAATTGACCAACGATGTTTCGAACGGTTGTCTGAGCAATTTGATTGACAGCCGAATAAACATTTTGAATTGCCACCAACGATTTTGTTGCATCAACTACTTGGAAATAGGCAACGGCAGCAACATCAATTGAAACATTGTCTTTGGTAATAATTTTTTGCGACGGTACCGGCATAGTAACAATTTGCATTGAAACTTTAACCATTCTGTCAATAATCGGGATAATGATTCGCCAGCCGGGATTTCGTTCGCCGACAACTTTACCTAAACGAAAAATTACCGCTTTTTGAAATTGCTGGACAACCCGTAGCGACAAAACTAAAAGAACAAATACCACAATTCCAATTGTTTCATACGGCATAATAGTTCCTTCTTTTTATATTATTTCTAATTCAGAAAATACTCTTTGTTTGGAAAATGTCAATATGATAAACAAAAATAGCCCGATAGCTATTTTGTTTTATGACGACATACAGCGGAGAACGCTAGAACTCTTTGTTTACTACTGTCGTTGTAATTTCTGACTAAACAACACCCTTGTATTCTATTTTCTAACATCCTGTATTGTAAATTCCTGACCGTTTTGGCTTAAAGTTTCGTTTGGAGAAGCGATTATTTGATTATTATCATCTTCCAAACGAACCTCAATCATATTTGACCACCCAGGGACAGAACCGTTGACCAAAAGACTGGAAAAAGTTGTCGGGCTAAAACTAGGCATTATGTCCAACTTAAAGGACGTCTGGACTCCGATTGGAGGTTTTTCCAGAACCCATTCAGCCGTGCTTCCATCGGTCGCACAAGCCGTAGTTTTTTCAAAAGTTTGCCCCGTATTGTTATTTTTCAATGACATCGTCCAAAGCGCATCTGTTTTTTTGATGCTAGCCGAGATTTTATCCCCAGCATTAATTTTAAAATCCGTGATTAAAACACTGGGGTTTGGTAAGCATTCCCAAACAGCATCATATAAAGTACCCGGCGTGCCACCACTTGGTCCAGCAATCGATTGGGTTGCGATTTGAATCAGCCCGGTAGTAGCATAGCCGCCAATACCGATCCAATTAGATGCAGTCTGAATTTTGGAACTGGGTTGGACACTTGGGACAGTCCAATCACCGCTAACGGAAGTCATGGAATTTTCCAATCCATATTTCACATAACCCGACCAATTCTTCATTTCTTTGACAGTCGGCTTTTCAGCAGATTTGGTGTTACTATTATTGTTGCTATTTTTATTACTATTGTTGCCGTAAAAAACACCAACTAAAATTAAGGAAACGACAGCGATCAGAAAAAAAGTTGGGCCGATTATCAGCCGACAAGTATGGCTTCGAAACAAAAACGAAAAAAACGTTGGCTTGATTAGTCCAATCACAAAACAAATAACTGAGACTATCGCCACGATAATTAGCACTGCTTCCATAATACTATTATAACGGTTGCTATTTAAGGCGTCAAATTCGGCACGCCGAATAAAAAACCAGAGGAACCAAATTCTAATTGCTCTGGTTTTTTTGGTAAGATCAATCCTCCTTCGCAAAATTACGGAAAGGCGCAGCCGGACAATTTTTCTTGTGTACAATCAACTGATTCACTGGCTAGGGGTAGCGGAGAACGTTAGAACCGTTTTAAAACCCTAGTCCAAAAATTGCAGAAATAATTTCGGCAATAATCATTACAAGCCAAAATAATCCAAGTAAAAGAGCAGGTCCGAAACCAAGCCACAAAACCCAAGACCGCTCAGCTTTACGATAGGCAATTGTACCAGTGATAAGAGCGGCAATCGTAAGGGCTATCCCCACGATTCCAATGCTCTGATTAATAGAGGTGCCGGTCGATTTGTGAATGTATGAAGACAGAAGTGCCATAAATGGAATCTCCAGAACAGCTGCCAACCCCGACGCAAAAGCCCACCAGGCAATTTTGGTTTTCGGTTTTTCCTTAAAATGACTAATTATCGCATTCTTCATACCGCTATTATACTCTTTTTGGAAATATTATTTTGTATTTACATCATAGCTCTGCACAGAAGCAGAAGTTCGAATTGATTAATAACTCTGTGAGCTACTTTGTTTTATGGCGGGGTCGACCTGACATATGAACCACTCTAAAAAACCCACGGTTTTTAGTATTTTCCTCCGCGGAAAACCCACGCCCACAGGGTCACCTTCGAAAGATTTCCCGACCCCTTCCTCGGTTCTCGTCCGGTCCAAAATTCTACAGATAAAAAAATATCACTTTTCAGTGACATCCTTTTATCTGGCGGAGCATAGCGGAGGAAGTCAGAACTTTTTACATGGTGGGTATTCCATTATGATATTGACCATATCAACAATCGTTGATATACTTTGCTCATGCGTAAAGATTGCTGCAACGAGGGCGATTCTAACATCCCGCTTCTGGCGGATTTCTTAAGGATAATTTCGGAGGAAAACCGGCTAAAGATTATTTGCTTCCTTCAAAAAAGCAATGAGCGCTGTGTCTGCGAGATACAGGAGTTTTTGACATTACCTCAAAACTTAATATCTCATCATCTAAAAGTTCTTCGAGATTTTGACCTACTTAATTCAAGAAAAGAGGGTTTGAAAGTATATTATTCAATTAACATCCAAGAATTAAATAATTATAATGAAATTCTAAATCAAGTCCTAAGTGAAGGAGAAAAATGAAAATTCAAGTTTTGGGTTCCGGTTGTCCAACATGCAAAAAATTACACGGTCTAACAAACCAAGCCGTTAAAGAGCTGGGTATTGGTCAAGAAGTCGAATACATCACCGACATTCAAAAAATGCTTGAAATGGGCGTAATGTCCAGCCCTGTTTTGGCTATCGATGGGAAGCCGGTTATTGTCGGTTCGGTTCCAGACATTGAAAAAATTAAGAATGTGATTGAAGAAAATAGCACTAAATAGGAGGGCGCGATGGATATTTGGCAACCGTTAAAGCTACTGGCCGATTGGCTCGTATATAATGTGTTTTCGATTGCTCACGGCACAATTTTCGGCGAGGCACTTAACTTTTTTATCTATGATACAATCAAAATTCTAATCCTGTTAACCGTAATTATCTACGTCGTGTCGATAATCAGATCGTTTTTACCTCCAGAAAAGATTCGGGGCATTCTCTCTAAGAAATATCCTTTCGTTGGCAACATACTCGCTTCGCTTCTTGGAATCATCACTCCTTTTTGTTCGTGCTCAGCCGTGCCGCTGTTTCTTGGCTTTGTTGAAGCGGGTGTGCCTCTTGGTGTCACTTTTTCATTTCTGGTTGCCTCACCGATGATCAATGAAGTCGCTCTTGTTCTATTGATCGGTATGTTCGGCTGGAGAGTTGCTTTGATTTATGTCGTGAGTGGTTTAATAATCTCTATTGTTGCAGGCCTTGTTATTGGCAAGTTAAAAGTCGAGAATTTAGTGGCAGATTTTGTCTATAAGCATAAAATTGATGGAGATGCTAACATTACCGAAATGTCTTGGAAAGAAAGACATAGCTATGCCATAAGTTATACGCTGGATATCATTAAGAAAGTTTGGCCATACATATTGGTCGGTATTGGTATCGGCGCTTGGATCCATGGTTATGTGCCGACAGATTTTCTCGCCAGATATGCCGGAAGAGATAAATGGTATGCTGTGCCTCTGGCTACTCTGATTGGCATCCCTCTTTATTCAAACGCGGCTGGTGTAATTCCTCTGGTCTCTGTTCTAACAGAAAAAGGTGTCGCTATGGGCACTACTCTGGCTTTTATGATGGCCGTTACGGGGCTGTCTTTGCCTGAGTTTATGATATTGAAAAAGGTCATTAAAACAAAACTGATCGTAATCTTTGCCATTGTGGTGGGAATCGGGATTATGTTTACTGGATATTTATTTAATTTTGTTTTGAAATAATACTCAACATAAAAGTTCGAACTCCGGTCTGCCGTACAATAAAATAGACGCTCTGTGAGCGACTATTTACATTGGCGGGGTCGACCGGACTCGAACCGGCGATCTTCTCCGTGACAGGGAGACGTGATAACCGCTACACTACGACCCCGTATTCAATTTTCTCTTTAACCAGTTTCTTCCAGCGTGTGTCTTAAAATATTTCTCTCGTACCAGTGCTTCAGTCTTTTCTTCAAAAGTTTCAAAATATATTACTTTACATGGAAGATATCGCTTTGTCCGAGTAACTAAACCACTATTGTGTGTTTTTATTCTAAGTTCCAGATTATTTGTCCAACCAACATAATAATGATTTGAAGATTGGCTTTTCAGAACGTATGTGTAATACATGTGATAACCGTCCGTCTAATCCTCGCCACGGCTCGGCTCAGCCGAGACGGGCTACACTACGACCCCGCAATGAACAAATTCTAACATATTTTGCTATAGATTTCAAGACAAATTTCTGCTAACATTGCACCATGGAATTCAAACATCAGTCAGTACTGCTTAAAGAAGTTTTGAAGTATTTTCAGCTAGGGAAAGACAGCATTTTTGTTGACGGAACTTTAGGCGGAGGCGGCCATGCAAAAGCTATTTTAGAAAAAACACCAGGAAGAGTAATTGGAATTGATCAAGACCTTGAAGCGATTTTTGCCGCCAAGGAAAACCTTGATGCTTTTAAAGACCATGTTGAATTCGTTCATGACAATTATTCCAACCTGCCAAAGATTTTGAAATCAAAAGGAATTGAGAAAGTTGATGGGATTCTTTTGGATCTCGGTGTTTCCAGTTATCAGTTAGACAACAAAGATCGCGGATTTTCTTTCCTGGCTGATGCGCCACTCGATATGCGAATGAATCAATCTGAGACAGAATCGGCCACGGATATTATCAACAATTACAGCGAAAGTCGAGGCCCGCAAGACTGGCAGGATTGAAACGACTAATGAACTATCAAAAATTGTTGAACAATCATTCCCAGCAAGTTACAAAAATAAATATAAAATTCACCCGGCAACCAGGGTTTTTCAAGCTCTTAGAATTGAAACTAATAATGAACTAAATGTTCTCAAAGAGTTCATACCAAATGCGGCCGAACTTTTGGCCGATGACGGTAGATTGTTAATTATTTCTTTCCACTCGCTTGAGGACGGAATCGTCAAGCATGCTTTCCGCGATTTAGAAAATAATTTTCCAGATAAATTCAAAGTGCTAATGAAAAAACCAATCACTGCGACAGAGGATGAGATTAGAGAAAATCCTCGCTCTCGCAGCGCCAAATTACGAGTACTAGAAAAAATAAATTGAATTTCACTTTCACGAATCCTGTTAACTGATTTTCACTAATCAGTGCCAATCTGTGAAATAGATCTGTGATCGTTAGTTCCACCAATGATGTTTTTTAGATTCAGACTCACGCAATTTTTCCCAGAGTTCTTTTTGCTCTTTTGTAATATGTCTCGGCAATTCTATTCGGATAGTCAATATTAAATCTCCCCGACCCTTATTATGAGTTCTACCCTTGCCTGGAAATCTAAACGCTTGACCATCTTGGACACCGGCCGGAATATCAAAATTTATTTTTTCACCACCAATTGTTGCTTCCAATTTATCACCCAAAACTGCTTGTGCTGGAGAAATTCTAATTTCTGCTTGAACTTGAGAAAATGCTTGACCAAAAAAATTTTCGAAGATATCACCAAAGCCGCCCATACCGCCAAAATCGAATTCCATGCCATCAAATCCACCCTGGAATCCACCAAAACCTGATTGCCCACCACCGTTAGCAGAAAAATCAGTCCGGCCGAATTGATCGTATTGTGATCGTTTTTGCGGGTCAGAAAGAACCTGGTAGGCTTCGCTAGCTTCATTAAATTTTTTGTGATCTGATTCACTGCCGCCACGATCAGGATGGTACTGCAAAGCCAGCTTTCTGTAAGCTTTTTTAATTTCTTCTATGGAGGCGCCCTTCTCCACGCCAAGTGTTTTGTAATAATCGTTTGCCATTAGAAAAACAGCCTTGGAGCTGCTCTCTCAAAATATTTAATAATATATATTATTGGGTAACAATTGCGCTAGTTGAAGCATCAATTTGGAACTGCTTCTGGCTGCTGGCTGTATCATATTCTACAGTCCAATACAACCAATTGTTGGCGCCGGAATTTTTCAGTGTTAATTTTGCCGCAGTCAAAGTATTCCCCTGACGATAATCTTTTCCGCCATTTTTTTCAGCAATTTGAATTGCCACAACATAACTAGTTTTAAGAAAACTGCGGTTAATGGTTGTGACATTCCCCATATAATCAGCTTTGACAGTTTTTGAGCGGACATATTTATTGTCTGAATTGGAAATTGCAATTACCCAGTTATTTACTGTGTCGCTTGTCGTCGAGTATATATAGTATGTGCTACCAGAACCCTGATCCAGAGTGCCAGGCAGATCGACTTCGATTGCGGATAATTGAAGTTTTTTATCTACTGCTGCCGCTTGCGTATCAGCCAAACTTAATTGAGCATTGATGGTATCTGTAAGATTTTTTGGGTCAATGTTTGTTAGATTGCTAATGGTTGGAGTCGTCACAGTTGTTGAAGATGTAGTTTGTTGACTTGTTGTGGTTGCAGTTGATTGCTGGCTGCTTTTATTTGAGAAATATGCCCAAACACCAGCGGTGATTAGCGCTGCAGCTAGAATAATCAGAAAAATCGGTTTTCGAAAAAAATCAAACAACTTTCCCTCCTTATGCAACAATTCTAGCAATTTAATTTATAAGGTGCAAATATTACAAGTCAAAAGTCAGAAGGTTAGGAAATGAGTATGGCATTGGTTTTAGGTTTTAGGCCCTATAACCCAGACTTCAGACCATACTCACCTCCACAACTTATACCTTATGACTTATTTTCTTCCGCTGGTTTTTCGTCCTTTTCTTCAGATGATTTCTCTTCCGCGTTTTCCGCTGGTTTTTCAGCCTCTGCTTGTTTGTACATTGAGGCACCTAGCTCCTGAAGTGATGTTGACAGTGCTTCAGTGGCATTTTTAATAACTTCGGCATTTTCTTCGGCCATGACATCTTTAACTGCTTTTACCTTGTCTTCAACTTCAGTCTTTTTATTTGAATCGATTTTATCACCAGCGTCTTTGATGGTTTTTTCTGCGGTATATACTAAGTTTTCAGCTAGATTTTTGGCCTCAATCAATTCTTTCTTTTTCTTGTCTTCGTCGGCATGAATTTCGGCATCCTTGGTCATCTTTTCAATTTCCTCTTTGGATAAACCGGACGATGCAGTGATAGTAATTTTTTGTTCCTTGCCGGTAGCTTTGTCCTTGGCTGAAACATTCACAATGCCATTGGCATCAATGTCAAAAGAAACCTCAACCTGTGGAATTCCTCGCGGTGATGGTGGAATACCATCAAGAATGAAACGACCCAAGGTTTTATTATCATTTGCCATTTCTCGTTCGCCTTGCAGAACGTGGATGTCAACTTGAGTTTGATTATCGGCGGCAGTCGAGAAGACTTGTGATTTTGATGTTGGGATAGTGGTGTTTCGTTCGATCAATTTAGTATCCACGCCACCTAAGGTTTCAATTCCTAAAGATAGTGGAGTGACATCCAAAAGCAACAGGTCTTTAACTTCACCACCAAGAACTCCGCCCTGAATCGCGGCGCCCAAAGCAACTGCTTCATCTGGGTTAACCATATGATTCGGTTCCTTGCCCCAGAATTTCTTCACCGCGTCGCGAACCGCCGGCATTCTGGTTTGACCGCCAACCAAAACGATTTCGTCAATATCTTTGGCAGAAAGTTTAGCGTCGGACAAAACCTTTTCACATGGCTTCAAAGTTTTTTCGATTAGGTCTGATACTAACTGCTCGAGTTTAGCCCGAGAAAGATTGAGGGCCAAATGTTTCGGGCCGGAAGCGTCGGCAGTAACAAATGGCAAATTGATTTCAGTTTCATTTGAGCTGGACAATTCAATTTTGGCTTTTTCTGCCGCTTCTTTAACTCGCTGAATCGCCGCTTTGTCGTTATGCAAATCAACGCCCTGGTCTTTTTTGAATTCATCGATGATAAAGTCCATAATCGTTTGATCAAAGTCGTCACCACCTAGGTGAGTATCGCCGTTGGTAGCTTTTACTTCAAAAACACCATCTCCAAGTTCAAGAATTGTAATATCAAACGTTCCACCACCAAGGTCATAAACGGCAATTTTTTCGCTCTTGTTCTTATCTAATCCATATGCAAGCGCAGCGGCAGTAGGCTCATTGATAATTCTTTTGACTTCGAGCCCAGCGATTTTTCCAGCATCAGTTGTGGCTTGGCGCTGAGAATCATTAAAGTAAGCCGGAACAGTGATAACAGCTTCAGTAACTTTTTCGCCAAGGTATGTTTCAGCATCAGTTTTTAGCTTTTGCAAAGTAAATGCCGAGATTTCTTGTGGTGAGTACTCTTTGCCGTTCATTACAACGCGGATAGAGCCATCGGCGGCCTTTTTGGTTGAATACGGCATTTTTTTCAAGTCGTCTTGTGATTCTTTGTCCTCAAATTTGCGACCGATAAACCTTTTAACAGAAAAAATAGTATTTTCTGAATTGGTTACAGCTTGGCGTTTAGCCAACTGACCAACAAGACGCTCGCCTTTTTTATTCTCTGCAACAACAGACGGACAAGTTCTGCCACCCTCTGATGTTGAAATAATTTTTGCCTCGCCACCTTCCATTACAGCAACAGCTGAATTTGTGGTGCCAAGGTCAATTCCGATAATTTTTCCCATTCTATCTCCTTCTTTAGTTTTTCTTTCTAATAGATTGGAGCCGCTTTTGATGGATTGTTGGTGACCCTCCGATCAAACGCTAGCTCCTATATAAAATGTAAAGGAAACTTTACATTATGTCAATACCCGAGCCGTCGCGAGGGTATTGATCCCTCACTTTTTCCAATACAGAATTGACAAAATTTGATAGTAGCCGATAGGCGGTTGTATGTCGCCAATTATTAACATTGAATTGATAAGTCAGAAAAAGTGTGTGGATCAAGAGCTAGTTTTTCATCTTCAGTAGATAAAAAATGGTCAGACCATCTGGCCGACCACGGACTAGACAAACCCGATGTCCACTTTGTGCCGCTTCATGATCGCTTCCAGCTTCTTCCGTCTCCATGGACCATCCCGATAACTCCGAAAGACTTCTGCTGGCGCGAAGTGTTGTAGCCGTCCGAGTAGATAGCGACAAACTCCCTCGGCGTAACGCGGGGAATACAGCAGTTTCCAGAAACTACTCCCCCACCATCTGCCCCACCATAGATGGCGCCATGCCCACATCATCTTGATCAGCTTGGGGCAAACGAACCACCAAAGCTGATACTTGCAGATAAAAATGAGTATCACAGTCATCACCTCTTGTGAAAATATAGCAGAAAAAGAAAAAACGGACAACCGAGGAGGTTGTCCGTGTGACGAAGATTGGCTGGCGGGCCCGAGTGGGTTTGAACCACTGACCGGAGTTTATCAGACTCCAGCTCTGACCACTGAGCTTTACGGGCCCGACCGCGGACGTCCGATGACAGTCGGAACAGCCGTCCGGGCCTAACTGCTGGTTCAGGGGAGGAGACCAGCAGAAGATTCTGGCGAAGGGGGCTGGATTCGAACCAGCGACACGCGGATTAAGAGTCCGCTGCTCTAACCAACTGAGCTACCCCTCCTGCCGAAAACCAACGCGGCACGCAGCCTAGGGGCAATCACCCCAGGAACTTAAGTCCATCGGACTACGCGCCGCGAAACATGTCGAGATTTGGTCGGGGCGACTGGATTTGAACCAGCGACCTCATGGTTTTACTCCAGCAAGATACGGAAGCTTTGACCTCGGGATAACAAGATCTTACCCTGACCCGATAAAGCTACTCGCTGCAGATATTCCATACGCGCTACCAACTGCGCCACGCCCCGACCGCGAATTGCGACAAAGAATAATATAGCAGATTGTGTTTTCTATGTCAACCCCTCACCCTTTTATTATCGATTTCGGGACGACAAGATAGCCTATTGCATTTCAAAGGGTGAGGGGTCAATACTTCAAAAACTTTATATTTGATTTTTCACTCTAAGTTTGCTAAGTTAAAAATAATTAGGAACGTGGGTTTTCTTTTTTTATTCGTCAATAATTTAGAGTAGGAGAAAAATGGCAACCGATTCAAAAAAGATGGTGTACTTCTTCGGCGGCAAAAAAGCCGAGGGTAATGGCAAAATGAAAGATCTCTTGGGCGGCAAAGGTGCTAACCTGGCCGAAATGGTTAACTCTGGCGTTCCGGTTCCTCCAGGTTTTACAATCACAACCAAAGTCTGCAACTATTTCTCAGATAATAAGGGCAAAATGCCAGCTGGTTTTGACTCCGAATATTCCGACTCAATTACCAAAATGGAAAAAGCCGTGGGCAAAAAATTCGGCGACTTAGAGAATCCACTTTTAGTTTCTGTTCGTTCCGGCGCCAAATTCTCGATGCCAGGAATGATGGACACAATTCTAAATTTGGGACTCAATGAAAAAACTGTAGAAGCCCTGGCCACTAAATCCGGCAACCGTTGGTTCGCACTCGACGCTTACCGTCGATTTATTCAAATGTTTTCCGATGTCGTTTTGGAAGTTGAAAAAGCTTTGTTTGAAGAAATTTTGGAAGATGTGAAAAAATCCGCCAAAGTTAAACTTGACACCGAATTAGTCGAACAGGACCTAGAAATTGTTATCAAAAAATATAAAGATTTAGTTAAAAAGCAAACAGGAAAAGAGTTCCCAACTGACCCTATGACTCAGTTGGCTATGGCCAGAGACGCGGTTTTTAAAAGCTGGAACAACCCACGAGCTTTCACTTACAGACGAATGAACAAAATTGCTGATGACTTAAGCACTGCCGTTAATGTCCAGGCAATGGTATTTGGCAATATGGGCAATGATTCGGCAACTGGTGTTGGTTTTACCAGAAACCCTTCGACTGGCGTCAACGAATTTTACGGCGAGTACCTAACCAACGCCCAAGGAGAAGATGTTGTTGCCGGAATTCGCACACCAAAACCAATTATAGAATTGAAGAAAGAAATGCCTGCAGCGTTTAAGGAGCTCAAAGATATTACTGATAACCTAGAGAAACACTATCGCGATATCCAAGATTTTGAATTTACCATTGAGCAAGGTGTACTTTATATGTTGCAGACCCGAGTTGGCAAACGAACCGCTCATGCCGCAGTCAAAATTGCCGTTGACATGGTGAAAGAGGATATGATTACCAAAGAAGAAGCAATTATGAGAGTTGAACCAGAGGGCTTGAATCAGCTTTTGCACCCGGTTTTCGATGCCAAAGTAAAGTATGATGCCGTTGCTACTGGCCTCCCAGCCTCCCCTGGCGCTGCCGTTGGCAAGGTTGTTTTTACCTCCGAAGACGCAGTTAAAAAAGCAGATGAAAAAGTTATATTGGTTAGAACCGAAACTTGTCCGGATGATATTTCCGGAATGGAAGTTGCCCAGGGAATTCTAACTACCCGCGGCGGAATGACCTCACATGCCGCCGTAGTCGCTCGTGGCATGGGAAAATGCTGTGTTGCCGGTTGCGAAGATATTAAAGTAGATGAAAAAGCTGGCAAGTTGATTATTGCCGGAAAAACTATTAAAGAAGGTGATTATATTTCCATTAACGGCTCAACTGGTGAAGTAATTTTGGGCCAAGTTCCAACAATCGAGCCGACACTTTCCGGAGACTTTGGAACACTTATGGGCTGGGTCAATAAAACCCGCCGCCTTGGAGTTCGCTCCAATGCTGACATTCCACGAGACGCAAAAACCGCTGCCGGTTTCGGTGCCGAAGGCATTGGCCTTTGCCGAACAGAGCACATGTTCTTCGACGCCGCCAGATTGCCATTGATGCAAAAAATGATTTTGGTTGATAGCGAAGCCGATCGCCGCAAAGCGCTGGAAAAACTTCTGCCTTTCCAAAAAGAGGATTTCAAAGGTTTATTTGAAGAAATGAAAGGTTATTCAGTAACCGTCCGTCTGCTCGATCCACCACTTCATGAATTTTTGCCAAAAACCAAAGAGGAAGCCAAAGAGCTTTCAAAGAAAATTGGCATTGATGAAAAAATTATTTGGAGCAAAACTGAAGATTTACATGAATTCAACCCAATGCTTGGCCATCGCGGTTGCCGCTTGGGAATTACCTATCCGGAAATCACCAAAATGCAAACAAAGGCAATTATTTCTGCCGCTTGCGAACTTTTGAAAAAGAAAAATGTCAAAGTAGTGCCAGAAATTATGGTGCCACTAGTTGGAAATGTTTCTGAGTTCAAAGATCAAAAAGATATTATCGACGCTACCGCTGCTGAGACAATGAAAGAGTATGGCGTCAAAGTCAAATACATGGTTGGTACCATGATCGAAGTTCCACGAGCCGCCGTTACCGCCGATGAAATCGCTGAAGTAGCTGACTTCTTCTCATTTGGTACCAATGATTTAACCCAAATGACACTAGGTTTTTCACGTGATGATGCCGGTAAGTTCATTAAAGTCTACATCGATAAAAAGATTTTCGCTGCTGATCCATTCCAAACCTTGGATGTTGATGGCGTTGGCCAATTAGTGAAAATGGGAATTGAAAAAGGTCGAAGCGTTAAAGAGCATTTGAAAATTGGTATATGCGGCGAACATGGCGGAGATCCAGATTCGGTCAAATTCTGTCACCGAGCCGGCATGGATTATATCTCCTGCTCACCATATCGCGTACCAATTGCTTGTCTAGCAGCAGCTCAAGCGGTGATTGAAGAAAAAGACTCTACAAATTATAGTTCCAAATAATTACTTTGTCATTCCCGCGAAGGCGGGAATCCACTAACAGTTTTCTGTCATTGAGAGGAATGAAGTAATCTAGCTTCTTTCCATGAAAAAATCGGCCACCAGTGCCGATTTTTTCTATTATTCGATGATAATTTACCTACAAACCGATCACTTCGTTCAATGCACCCGAGCCGACATTACCTTTATTAACAGTTACAAAAAGTGCTGGTTTCTCCGTAGTATTTTCTGTGTCAATGTAAGCATTGTCAATTCGGTCTTCTTCATCATAGGCAGCTTCAAAAGCTTTTCTTGCTGCTTCTCTCTGCGCCTCTGATATTGGCACATGTACCGAAATTTCAACTCCTAAAGAGTTTTCTAGATTCTGCATTTGTCCTTCGGTCTCCGACCCAATCCCAACTTTTCCTTCTGGCATGTTGTCTCCTTTATTATTTGATAATATATCACTTAAAATTGTATCCGCACTCTTTCTATTTCTCATTTCCATAAATCGTTTCCTATCGTAGTACTCCAATCCTAGTATGTTAAGTGCACTACTATATTTTTTTTGAAATTCACGGGCTAATTGCTTATCGGCTTTAATACCATCTATCTGAATTGACGCATCTTCAGGGTTATGATAACTTCCAGAAAATAGTATTTTATGCCCGTCAAATGTCAATTGAGCGCTAATAAAACTTGGATTTGCGTCCAACACTACAATGTCGTCTCTGATTTCGGTTGCAAGCTCCTCTGCTTTTTCTTTTTTAAAATTATTTTTTACCTCCGTGTTCTTATCCCTCAATGTACTTTCAAGACTATCCTTTGCCATACGCATCGCCGTACTCCGACCAGAAAAAAAACCACGCCTATCCCGAGCTCCCTTTTCAATTTGAGCCGCTTCTTGAGCAATTTCTGGATCTTCTACCTGACCAAATTCGTTGTAGATGCCATTACCACCACCTTCTGGTCCGCCCGGCATAAATACCTCCCAATTTAATTACTAATTAGATCCTGAAATCCTTCGACTTTGCAAAGAATAAATAAATTTCAGATAAAATACTTTTCTATTTCTATCTTACATAGTAGTAGTAGTAGTAGTAGTAGTAGTAGTAGTAGTAGTAGTCAAGTGCTGCCGCAATTCTTCTACCAATTTTATTAATTATCATCAATAATTTTCATTAATTTCTTTCTCCCAGAAACCATAATCAAAATTAATCTGCCGACATTGCAACCGATTCTCACCGATCGAGTAAAATCAGTTGCACTTTTAACCCAATTAATATACGATAAAATAGTAACAATGACCGGCATTAATCATAAATTATCATTACCCCACAATGAATAGAGAATGAGGCAATATGGGTTTTGACGAGATCAAAAATATTACCATCACATTTCTTTCGGAGCTATCCAAATTTGCCGACGAGATAATTGAACCAATGACTTTGAGTGGAATGAGAAAGCGAGTTTATTATCCGGAATGGAATAATCGGAAGTTCGACAGTAATGTTAGGAGCTTGGAACATCGAGGATTCATTAAAATAGACCGCAAATCCGATAGCATCGAACTTACCAATAAGGGGCGAATAAAAGTAATCGAAAATTCATCAGAAAAAATTATCGACGGTAAATGGCGTTTTCTTTCCTGGGACATACCCGAAAAATTTAGTGTTAAACGGCAATCTCTTTGTCGATCGGTTCGAAGAATCGGCTACAAACAAGTTCAAAAAAGTTTATGGACCTGCCCATTCGCAAAAGCGAATCAGGTTGATTTGATAATTAAAGATTTAGGGCTAGAAAAATATGTTGCTTTTCTTTTGGTCGAAAAAACCGATATTGAGGGTCACCTGAAACAATTATTTAAAAAGGATCTGGTAAAATAGAATTATTATTGCAACTGATTTTACTCGATCGGTTAGAATCAGTTGCAATATGAACATCTGCCCACAGTGAGTATTTTTTCCATTAGATCAAGTAAATTTAATTTGGATTTAATTAAATCCAAATTATTTTCGGAATTATTTTGCGACTTTGACTTTGGCTGGGCGGAGAACTGAACCGGCGAATTTGTAGCCGGAGAGAATTTCTTCGACAATAATTCCGGATGGTTTGTCAGATTCAATTTCTTCAATTGCTTCATGAAGTTCCGGATTAAATTCTTGGCCAACCGATTCGATTCGTTCTAAACCATTTTCAAATAATATATTTTCGAACTGTTTTTCAATTTGCTTAATGCCAATTGCCCAATTAT
>JAPLVG010000022.1:5034-30583 GCA_026397235.1 Candidatus Berkelbacteria bacterium | reverse complement strand
TCCAATTCCCGTGGCAAATGTTTTGCCGCCAACTGGAAATGATCTAAGACCGGCAAAAGTTGGTCGATAATGTCGGCACCGGCACCAGAGATTAATTTAATCCGCTCGTCGACTGCCTGTTTTTTGAAGTTTACAAAATCAGCCTGTGTCCGCTGCCAACCAGCCATCAACTCGGCAACTTTTTCCTCTAACTGTTTAATTTTTTTATTTTGTTCCTTTTTCACAATTGTTATAATAGTTGATGATGATAAAAAAGTCAATCTTGGGAAAACCTGCCCTGAGCGATCTAAACCTTTCTTCAGAAAGGTTTAGAGAGTCGAATGGGGCAATACCTAATTATAGAATTTTGACTATTTTATTGGCAGCATTTCTTGCTGGTGTTTTTGTCGCCAGTTTTTTTAATTTAGATTTTTATCGAATATATTATTTTGGACTGGTTATCGCGCTGATTATTATTGCCAGCAATTTTACTATTAAAGATTATCTGACTAAAATCTTTTCCGTTGCAACAATTATTTTCCTCGCCGGCTTTCTGCTATTTAATTTTTACAATACCAAACTAAATAATTTATCAATGCCATTCGGACAAGAACGAGAACTCACAGGAATTATTTCCAGCTACCCGGTAGTCGATGGTAATTCGCAAAACTTTTATCTGCAAACTTCCGATTTTGGCGGATCAAAAAAAATCTATGTTTCAACTTCAGCATTTCCAAATTATTCATATGGCAACAAATTAAAACTTAAAACGATAATTACAAAACCAATAAACATCTCCAGTTTCGATTGGGTCAGTTATTTAAAACGCTATAGCACTGTCGCCACGACTGCTAACAATCCGCAAATCACCTTGATTTCGTCTGAGAGTGGAAACAAATTTCTAAAAAAACTTTATTTAGTTCGCAAGAGTTTTGAACTTGCGTTGCAAAAAACTTTACCTGAACCGGAAAGTTCGCTTGGAATTGGAATTCTAATCGGCTCAAAACAGGGTTTCGGCAAAGATTTGATTAACGATTTTGCCAAAGTCGGAATTACTCACATTATTGCACTGTCCGGTTATAATGTGACGATAATTATAATTTTTCTCACTGACATTTTGCTCGAATTGATCAGCCGAAAAAAGATTTTTATTTTATCGATAATACTAATCAGCCTTTTTGTCGCTATGACCGGTGCAGCTTCGTCGGTCATTCGAGCAGCGATCATTACCTTGTTGATTGCTTTCGGCAAAACTATCGGCCGGCGCGCCGATATGACCAACTTAATTTTACTTTCAGCAGCAGTGATGGTGGCAATTAACCCATTTGTTTTGCGTTTTGACACTGGCTTTCAACTCTCGTTTTTGGCTTTTATCGGCTTAGTCTATTTTTCACCAATTGTTAAGAAATTTTTCGAACGAAAATTATTTAGACAAATTCCAATTTTGGTAAAATCAGTTGTCACAGAAACTTTGTCAGCACAGATTTTTGTTTTGCCCTTGATACTTTCGGCTTTCGGGTTGATTTCGATAATTGCACCGCTGACGAATGTTCTAATTTTGCCAACAATTCCGGCGGTGATGTTATTTATTTTTCTATCGACCATAATATACTGGATCATCCCGGCAATTGGTAAACTAGCATTTTTAATTTGCTATTTACCACTAAAATATATTATTTTAATCACGGAGTATTTTGCTAAGTTGCCAATCTCGGCACTGATAATTCCCGGCCGCTGGCAAACCAGTATTATAATAGTATATGCTTTGATAGTCGCGACAATAATCATTCAAAATAGGAAAGTTTATGTTATTGAGAAAGCTAGCTGAAAATTGGCGAATTTATCTGATAATATTTCTGGCACTTTTAGCACTGGCAATTTGGTCAGTATATTTCAAGGAGCCAGATAATAATCTACACATTTTTGTTTTGGATGTCGGCCAAGGCGATGCGGAATTAATTCAAAAAGGCAATTATCAAATTTTAATTGATGGCGGACCCGATGATTCGGTTATTTCACAACTGGGAAAAGTTATGCCAGTTGAAGATCGGGAAATTGAGGAGATGATTTTGACCCATCCTCATGCCGATCATGTTACCGGGCTAGTCGATATTCTTTCTCGCTATAAAATCGACAAAATCGTTTATTCTGGCGTCGACTATTCATCAAATGTTTATCAAAATTTTCAGTCAGCGATTAAAGAAAAAAATATTCCGGTATCCGAACCAAAAAAGGGCGAGACAGAGAAAGTTTTTGATCAAGGAACAATCACCTACCTCTGGCCCAGTAATAACGCCAATGTTTATAAAGAGAATTTGAATAATACCTCAGAAGTTTTCCGATTCGATTATGGAAATTTTACCGGACTTTTTACCGGCGATTGCGAAGTTGTTTGTTGGCAGCAAATTATTAATCAGAATAGAAATTTAATTTCAAACATCATATTTCTTAAAGTCTCACATCACGGCTCGAACACCGGATCGGACGAAAATAATATTCCGATAATCTGGCCAAAAATCGCTGCAATTTCTTGCGGCGTCGGAAATAAGTATGGCTTCCCACACAAAGAAACTTTAGATCAACTACAAAAGACCGGCAGCGACATTTACCGCACCGATCTTTTGGGAACTATTGATATTTCAACTGACGGCAAAAACTGGAGTGTGAACAACTAGACTTTCAGCATTTTAAGAATCAAACTGTCTTTGCGCAGACTGGTTAACCAATCTGCAAAACTAGTATCAACCTGACCTTTTTTCTCTAAAACTTTAACTAGATGCCAACCAAATTGAGTCTTAAATGGTTCAGAAAGCGCCCCAACTGAAGTTGTAAATGCAATTTTTTCGAAATCCGGATCCATTTGTCCGTGAGAGAAGAACCCAAGGTCTCCACCGTTGGTAGCTGAGCCGGTGTCCTCGCTGTACTGTTTGGCCTCGGCTACAAAATCAGCACCAGATTTTAAATCAGCAGCTACTTTATCAATTTTAGTTTTCGCATCTGCAACCTGTTTATCAGTAGCGCCTTGATCAACCCTGATCAATATATGACTGGCACGAACTTGTACTGGTACTGCATCCTGAAGTTTTTGCTGCAAAATTTGATCGGCAATCAGTTGCTTGAAATCAGCAACATTTAGACCGTAAAGATCATTTAAAACTTTTTTGACTTCATCTTCACCACCATTTTGTGTCACAACATCGCTGTAGGCGTTAGTAATATCAGAACTTGTTACCGTAACCCCATATTTTTTTGCCTGGCTTTTCATCACTTCATTATCAACCAGCTGATCCATAATTTGCTGTTTTACTGTGCCATAGTCAACACCGGTTTGTTGGGTCGAGGAATAAAATTTAGTAATATATTGATAATTTCGATAATAGCTATCCATTGTAACAATTCTGCCCTGAACTATTGTGGCCGGGTAAGGGATAACTCTGGCGGTGACTCTAGTAACCACGTCATTTATTTTATATTTGTAGATAGCTATACCGACAGCGGTACCGAAAGCGAAAATTAGCAAAGTTAATACAAAAATACCCTTAAATAATCTATTGGCCCAAATACCAACAAGAGGATGGAGCTCTAAGGCTTCACCGTTTCTGATCTTTTTTATCAATCCAGCGACTTGTAAACAAAATCGCCAAACGATTTGGACAATTTTTTTAATGAATTGCCAAGCCACAACAAAAAACAATTTGATTTTTTCCATAATATTTACCTCAATTTAGATTCTAACTAAAATAACAAATAAATGCAACTTACAAAAAATCTGATATTATCTACCCCACGATACAGTAAAAACTAATATCAATAAAGTGAAGATCGCAATATAAAGATAAATAGAAAATTTATTATTTATGGTGTCGGTATCAGAAATATTTGACAGGTAGCCGGCAAATAAATAACTAAAAATGCCCATCATTAAACTTTTGGTCAACGGATTAATCAACCAAAAACTTAGTGCTAGATAAATCTCTAGTATTGATATTAGAAAAAAGGTTAATACCAGTAAAAAGTTTCCATTGTTTGCGATTAATTGTCGGCCCAAAAACCAGAAAGTTAAAACTAAAAAAAATCCTAAACCGATAAGAATTGCCCAAAGGGGAAATCCGTAAGCGAATTGCAAGCCATAAAAAAAGTAAGTGCTAGAAAAGGTAATTAAAATTAGTACAAAATATCCAGAACTCTCAGTCAAAGTAAAATAAAGTGTAAATAGTGCAATTAATAGCATCGCCCATTGAAAAATTGGTAGGGTAGGAAAAATAAAAAATGAGGCAACGCCCCACAAAACTAGAAAAGAAAGAACAATTTTTGCTGTTAAATTTTTAACCTTTAATGTTCGCATAGGCTTCTTTGTTATCTTGGCCGATTATTAGTTCCAGGTCAATAGATTCGGTTGCCGGAGTAGTTTTAGTGATAATTTTAGCAGAAATTCTGCTTGCAAGAAATTGCAAAGTATATTTTTTACTACCATTTGAATAATCATTAACCTCCGACATTTTTTGAGTAGTTTTGGCAGTTTGCACATCAACAATAGTATAGCCATAACTCTTAAGCAACGATGCCCAACCTTGGCCAGCCGTTGCAGACCCTGAAGCGTTAATAATCCGAATATTTGCTGCTTCACGTTTAAGATACGGATCAGTAAAAATTTCATGAGCAATTTTTTGAATTTCTTTCCAATTACCAGTTTTTGATTTCAAATAAAATGTACCGGATGTTGAGTCAGAAATAAGCGGACCAGCAGCGCCATTGTCCAAAACTTTTGTTACAATTTGCGTCCTATCAACTTTCTTAACAATCGTCGTTAATGCTTTAATTTCCTCAGTGGTTAAATCAGTTTTTAGACTTGACCCCAAGGCACTCACTAGCGACAAAATCTTTTCTGGATTACTCAAAGTGCTTGATGACATAACCTTGTCCTTAAAAGCAGACATTACCAGCTGTTGACGAGCTGAGCGATCAAAATCCGAGGTTGTTTCGCGTGATCTGGCATACTTCAAAGCTGTTACTCCGTCCATATGCTGTTGACCGGCATTAATTTTGAAAGTTTGATAATGTATCATATCATCAGCCGGAAACATTGGATCAACCAAAGCCTTTGGAACAAAAAGATCAATTCCACCAACTGCATCAATGGCTTTTTTAAAACCGGTAAAATCAATTTTAATGTAATAATGGATTGGCAAATCAAGAATTGTTCCAACTTGCTGTTTAATTAAATTACCGCCACCTTCTTTTGTTTGTTTGTCACCGAGATCGTAAATCGCATTAATTTTTCCAGCATAACTTGGGGTTTTAACACTGACATATAAGTCCCGCGGAATTGAGATCATGGCCATTGTATTGTTGACCGGATCGATTGATAGGACTTCGATAGAATCAGTCAGATTTCCACCGGGATGATTTGCCCCGCCGGCGCCTAACAGCAAAATATTTATTCTACCATCACCTTCGCCCTTAAGCGCAACATTTTTTTCACCGGCAAGCATTTTTAGAAAAGGCGATGATCCGGAGTAGTTTTTTGTAAAAACTCCTCGCCAATAAGCATAACCGATACCAGCTCCAGTAAGAATGATAATGAGTATTATTGAAAGAATAACCCAAAGTTTCTTCTTGGATTTTGGTTTTTGTTTTTGATACGGATTTTCAAGTAGAATTTTTGACATATAAAAAATTAGATTGCACTTGTGTTTTTATTGTAACAAAGATTTGGTTATGATGTCCAGCAATAAATTTTTTTAGGTTGATTTTGGCTTCGTAATATGAGGATCTTGTAAATAAATCGGCAAAATATAATCTTTTTTTTCACTAATAATATTGCCACCGGCATCTGCTTTGTAAATTGGAATTTTTAACGACCAAGCAAGAAAATTTGCTGTTGTGATTCCAACCCGCAGTCCAGTGTAAGATCCAGGTCCAGAAAAAACTCTGATCGATTCGAAATAGAAATGATGTTTTTCAGCCAGTTGGTTAATTTCGACCAATAGTTTATCTGATAATTCTGATCGACTTTCAATTATTTTTTTAGCAATTATTTTCCCATCTGAAAACAGAGCAATTTTTGCCTGATCAGTCGCACAATTAATAAATAATGATCTACCAGCTAATTTTCCTTTTGTTTTCATCAATATAGTTAAATTTAATTATCCTCATATTTTCTGGGAATGGCGTTAAAACTTGTTCTGGCCATTCGATTGTGATGATATTTTGCGAATCAGACAGAAATTCGTCGAATCCAATTGCTTCCAAATCATCTTTTGATGACAGCCGATAAGCGTCAATGTGGATCAACCGGCGATTATCTCCTTGATAAATTTTTTCGATGACAAAAGTTGGACTGGTAATACTCTGTTCTATACCAAGACACTTGGCGAGCCCCTTGACGAAAGCCGTTTTGCCACTGCCGAGATCGCCTGAAAGCCCGATCAAATTTGCATCGGGATTTTTACTGAGGAATTTTTTGGCTAAATCCTCCGTCTCTTCGGGAGAATTGCTAATGTGATCCATGAGAAAATTGCTGAAATAATTAAAGTGTATAAAACACTCGATCCGGAATTTGGCAGTCCAGACGACGAAATAATTCTAACATCACTTTGGATAATTGGCAAGATGCGATAACTGTCACCGTATTGCGAAAGTATGCCAGCGATCTGCACCTTGTCGCCAACATGCATTGTTGGCTTTTTAATTCCGGTGCCTTCGCGAATAGAGATTTGTATTTCACCGCTACCATGGATGTAAAAAGTACTACCGGAAGTTTTGGTTACTGTTCCGATGACTGATATATACTGGCCTTCAAAACTCTCGCCAACTTGTGAAATTGTGGTTTTGGTCGGTTCTGGCGGCGGATGAGTTGAGAGAATTATAATATCTGAAAGTTGCGAGATTTTTAGCCGCCGCTCATTACTAATTGAACCCATCTCGCCGGTAATCTGAACCTGATCACCAACAGTCAACGTTGGGAAATCTTTATTGTAATTATAAATTTGAATACCAGAATTTCCGTCTTGGATATAAAAATACTGCGTTGATAATTTTCCCGGAGCAACACTGACAATTCCGATAATTTGAACAGTTTCGCCATCTGGCTGATTTCTGGCGCCGGCGATGTCGGTTTGCAAGATTGGCGCATCCAGGTCCGCTACTACTGTTTCGACAGTTAAAATATTTTCTACATTCGGCGTCAGCGTTGTCGTCCACTGCCAACTGCCAGCGAACTTTGAATAACTTTGGCCGCGCTTCGATGAAGTGTAATTGATTGATGACTTTTCGTCACCATTTGGATCGATCAATCGCGCCCAATCGCCACTATCATTGAGTGAAATATGATCAATGGAATTATAAAATGATAAATATCCGCCGGCGGCAATCATTGTGCCATCCGGAATTGTGTATGGCGAAGATCCACCGCTTGAAATATCATCAATTTGCCAACTAGATAAATTAACCGGACCGGATCCGGAATTAAAAAGTTCGATATATTCATTTAATGATCCATCGGCTGGTTGTGGCACAATTTCGTTAATGATAACTGGATCGGAATAAGGTAACAATTTGTTTTCAGTTCCCATCGTCGGTGTCAAAACCCGAAAATCAATATTGTCGGTATTTGTGTCTGATCCATTGGGAATTCTAGACAAAGATTTCCCTTGACCCGGAATAGGAGGATCATCATCGGGATTATTGTCATAAACCGGATCATCCCATTTCCCATAAGATACCTGATCAATAATTAAAGTATCTTTTTTTAAAATAACTAATTCTGCTGATGCAGTATTTAAAACAAAACCAAAACCATTTGGCGAACTCTTGTCAATTACAAAATATTCTTTTGCCAAAATAGAATATCCATCTAATGTCTTTGGCTTGTGTGTTCCGTCTTCAATTGTATATTCTGACAAGTCAATATTGTCGTTGGTCGGATTATAAAGTTCAATCCAAGCATTTCCGGCATCAGGTTTGGGACAGATTTCGTTGATCACGACCTGATCACCAGCCGGTGCAGCTTTGGCTTTTGGCGCCGAAACAAAAATGACGCCGATAAAAAACAGCGCCATAATTGCGTAGGAAATGTACTTTCGCTTCGTCATTGCGAGGAGGCACGACGAAGCAATCTTCTGTAATTTATTTTTCTCCCCAAACATATACTGATTATACCACAGCTTCCAGTGTAGGCAAATCCACTTCAATTCGCAGATCGCCATTTTCAAGTAATTCAAGTGAAATAGAATTAATTTTATAGTCAGCATCCATAAGCCCTTGATTTACTTGGTTGCTAATTTTTTTCTCGAGTTTTGTTGTAAAAACAGTATTAATTGTATCCGTCACTGATTTAGCTTCCAGAAGACTCTTGTCAGCCGTAATCATGATCACACCTTTTTCAGGATGCTGTGCAATCTCTATTAATATTTTAACCGCTATCTCGCGAGAAAAGTTGTTCAGTATTTTTTCATTTTTTACATTTCTATCAAACACTTCATTCTGATTAGTTGCATCATCTTGCATTTCATCAAGATATTTTTCATATTCTTGTTTTACCGAAAAATCAGGATCTTCGTTCAACGCCTCAGCACCTATAAATGCCACCCGCGATAATTTAAGTGCCACAGGCTCCGATTCTACCGACCGAATTGTTGCTTCATCATGAAAACGTTGTTCTGCTTCAGTTCTTTCTTCATACGGCCGAATTTTTTCTCCGCCTTCTCCCATTTTTCCTCCCAACTTTAATTATTAGATCCTAAAAACATTTCAGGATGACAAACTTTTTCCTGTTTCCATCTTACATAGTAGTAGTAGTAGTAGTAGTAGTCAAGTGCTGCCACAAGTTTTTTATTAAAAATCGATTACGTTGCCAATATTCATTTCTCACAAACACAAAAACCATCAAATAGAATAATGGTAGTTTGTATGCTGAATAGTATCGATCGTGCATATTCAGCATACATTTGATATTATTTGAGTATGATAGAATTTAAGACAAAACAAAAAATTAAACAAGGCATTACAAAAGCCATCGAAATATTAATTCAGACTGGAAAATTAATTGACGAAGGATTATATTTTGTCAGCGTAGAAAAACTCAAAAAAGAGACTAGTTATCTCGAAGGTGACCCGCGTCGATTATCGAACAGAATCCATAGTCTGGAACGAAACGGTTATGTTAAAATTGATCGAAAATCGAATAGTGTCGAACTTACAAACAAAGGCCAGATTAAACTGCTAGAAAATTCTGATGACAACCAGATAGATGGAAAGTGGCGCTTTCTTTCCTGGGATATTCCAGAGAAATTGGCAAACAAAAGAATAATGTTTTGTCGCATGATTAAAAGAATCGGCTACAAACAGGCACAAAAAAGTTTGTGGGTTAGTCCGTTTGTACGATCAGATAAAGTTTATTTGATAATTGAAGAATTAGGAATTGGAAAATTTGTCGCTTACATTGTGGCCGAAAAAACTGATATCGATCATCATCTAAAATCGTTATTCAAAAAGGAACTGTCATAACAAAATGTATGCTGAATATGCACGATCGATACAATCCAGCATACATTTTCACAAACTAAATTATTAACATTGCATCGCCGAAAGAGTAGAAACGATATTTTTTATCAATGGCGATTTGGTAGAGTTGCAAAAGCTTTTCCCGGCCATCAATAATAGTTGTATCATTGAAAAATTCTGATGATGATTTTTCGCAGCCACTTGCATTTGTTTTCGATTGGATAAATGCCGCCACTAACATCATTAAACTTGATTTTGGTAAATGAAAATTGGTAATCAAACCGTCAACTATTTGAAACTTGTCGCCGGGTTGGATGAAAATATTGGTTGATCCAGAGATATTTTTTTTATTTGATAATATTTTTCCGGCGGAGGATTCCAATGTCCGAACCGTTGTTGTACCAACAGCAAAAATTCGACCTCCAGATTTTTTAGTCGCCAATATTTTTTCAATTGTAGAGCAGGGGATTGAAAAATTTTCCGAATGCAGTTTTTTCTTCTTTACATCTTCATCATTGATCGGAGCAAAAGTCCCAAGCCCAACATGCAAATCAATTGAAGCAAATTCAATGCCAGCCGATTCCAAATCCCCTATCAGCTTTTTTGTAAAATGAAGTCCTGCTGTTGGCGCCGCTGCTGAGCCATAATTTTTAGCATATACTGTTTGATACTCTTTTTTTAGTGCCGGCTCGGATAATTTCGAATTTTTAATATATGGCGGGATTGGAGTCTTGCCAATCCTATTAATTTCCTGCCAAAAATCTACCCCGGACAAATTAAATTTTAAAAGTCCGTTTTTTCCATCTTTTCCGATTACCATTGCTACCAAATTATCATCGAAAATTATTTTATCACTAACTGCAACTTTCCCACCAATTAAAACATCCCAATATTTACCAACTTTTTCCAATAATAAAACCTCGACTTTTCCTCCAGTCTCCTTCTTTCCAAATAATCGCGCCGGCATGACTTTAGAATTATTGATGATTATTAAATCACCTGGCTTTAAAAAATTACCCAGATTAAAAAATAATTCATCTGATATTTTTATGCTTAAATTATCAAAAACCAAAAGCCGCGAAGTATCTCGTGGATTTACTGGCGCACTGGCAATTAACTCAGCCGGCAGGTAATAATTATATTTCTCTATATTTGTCATCCAATGAAATTTCTTCCCCCTCGAACATTTCTGATGATTTTTGATCAGATTTTTTCTGTTTATTTATGTCAAGAGCATCAAAACCGCGTTCTTCATCCGCTGGCTGGTTGTTCGCGACGCTTGCTTGATCCTTATCCCCGAACTCTTGAAGTAACTCCTGGCCTTCCTCCGGGTTGTAGCTCTCCTCTAAATATTTTATTCCGCCCTCTGATTCTTCGTCATTCGCTTCATTTATTGCAGTGGCTTCTTGCACTTTAGGTTGGGCATTAGCTTCAACTGATTCCCCTAGTTGCGGATGAACATAATCTTCCGGCCGGTAGTCATCAACATTTTTTTCAACATGATGTACTATCTGCGGCTCATACTCAGATTCGATTTGCGCTTCATGCAACTGAATAATTTCTTTCGCCAAGGTGTAGGGACGCGGAACATCTTGAAAAACAAAATTTTCACGTTCACCGGCTGTCTGGATATGAATATCGCCAAAATGGATTAAGGTTTGAAAAAAACCTTCAACCCGGGCATCAACATCCTGGACTTGATGCAAATGCAATTCGGCAATTTCACGCCTAAAGAAACCCTTTTGTCTAATATCGACGATTCTTTTATTGGTAACAATATAAACATCAAGATAATAATTAACAAAACCATAGAGCAATAAACCCCAAACAGTTAAGGTATAGATTCCTGCAAAGACGATAACAAAATTCCCAATTGTTCCAGAGAAGATATCGGGGCTGTTCAACCAATAAATAATCAGGACAAGTATTGGAATAAGTAAAACAGTAATAAAAAAAGCTATTGCTACAAATATAATCCAATGGCGACGAACTAACAGAAAGACACGCTCGCCACTGATTTGTGATGGAAAATATTTACTGGTAATCGGCATTTTCTCCTTTAGCTAAATGATGGTGGCCAACTCCGCAGGCTCATAGCTATTAAGGTAAAAACTATAATTGTGATCATAACAATTATATAAATCACACTTGCTGGTTTTGTTAAATCACCAACATAGCCAAATCTCCAGAGGTGATAAAGTCCGAATATACTGTAGATGATAAATCCAGCCAAAAAGATGAAATAACAAACCAATAATATTATCATAATTTTACTCCAACATCCTTTCATTTATAGAAAAAGTGCAACCGCAGTATGATGGTATCATAAATTTATGCGAGCGTGAATAGTTTCTACCTTGCCAATAACCCTTGCGAAAGTCATCGTAAACAAATTCCAAATTTTTCTCTTTGGCAATCTGACTGGCAATATAGTCAATAAATTCGTGATCCTGATACGGCGAAGTCAAAAGTGTTGTCGAAAAATACTTGATCCGTTTCTTTTTTGCTTGCTCTGCTGTCCGGAACATTTTTAATTGATAGCAAAACTCGCAGCGCTTCCTCCGAAAACGATTTTTGTCGTTAATAAATTTTAATGATTTCGGATCTTGCCAAAGTTTAATTGGTTTGAAAAATTCCTCTTCATTATATTCTGGAATAATTACCTCCAAACCATTTTTCTGACAGTAATCGTCCACATCTTTCAAGCGATTTAGGTATTCTATTTTGCCCTGAATTGATGGATTATAATAAAAAATTATTGGCGAGAAATCCCTCTCGGCCAATTTATTATGGACATATGACAAACAAGAAACACAGCAGGTGTGAAGTAATATTTTTTTCATTTTTTTTTATTATGTAGAAACCACACAGACCCTGACACAGATATGACGCAGAAAATACAATTCTGTGTTTCTTCTGTGTAACTATCTGTGTAGTTTCTTCCTTATAATAATTTTTGTTTTCCATCTGAAACTTTTGTCTTATTTAGATGTTCATATGCCCCAGGTGTGGCGACTCGTCCGCGTGGCGTCCGGTCAATAAAACCAAGGCGCATTAAATATGGCTCGATAACGTCCTCAATGGTATCACGATCCTCTGAGGTTGCCGCCGCTAAAGCATCAAGTCCTACCGGCCCACCAGAGAATTTGTCAATGATTGTCTCCAAAATCATTCTATCGGTTTTATCGAGTCCCAGACTATCAATGTCGAGCATCTCCAGTGCCAAATTGGCGATCTCTTCATTTATTTCTCCTTGATGACGTACCTCGGCGAAATCGCGAACCCGTTTCAAAATTCTGTTGGCAACTCGTGGCGTTTTTCGCGCTCGTTTGGCGATCTCTGACAACCCATCTTTTTGATGTTTAATATTTAGTATTTTTGCTGACCGCGTAATAATATCTTCAAGTTCATTCGTCTCATAAAATTCTAAGCGGAAAATATTCCCAAAGCGGTCTCGCAATGGAGAGGAAAGTGCTCCAATTTTTGTCGTTGCTCCAATTAATGTAAACTTCGGGACATCAAGCCTCAAAGTTTTTGCCGATGGGCCTTTGCCCAAAATCATATCAATAGCATAATCTTCCATTGCAGGATATAAAACTTCCTCAATGTTGCGATTTAAGCGATGAATTTCATCGATAAATAAAATATCTCCATCTTGCAAACTAGTAAGGATTGATGCCAAGTCACCTGCCCGCTCAATTGCAGTTCCAGATGTAACTCGAATATTTGCACCCATTTCGTTGGCTATGATGTGAGCTAGAGTAGTTTTTCCAAGTCCCGGAGGCCCATATAATAGTATATGCTCCACCGGTTCATTTCGTTTTTTTGCCGCCGAAATAAAAATATCAAGATTTTCTTTGATCGCATTCTGCCCAACATAGTCAGAAAGTTTTTTCGGTCGTAAAGAATTATCGAGTTCGATATCTTCTTCGACAACAGTTGTATTTACAATATTTTGTTCTTTGTTTGTCATATATTGAAGTATAAACCCTCACACCACCTAAGAATAACTAATTTGCCTAAATGACGAATGACTAATAATAATTAGGGATTCTTTTCACTCTAACACCATCAGACATAAATCGAAAGACTATTCCCAATTTTTTCCCACTCGATTTTAAATATTGAAATATTTGTGTGCAAACATTTTTATAATTTCTATCTGAGATTTTAAATTCAATAATTATTGAGTCGTCAATCAGAAAGTCAAAATAATATTTTTTGATCACCTTGTTGTCGATTCTTAACGGAAAATAAATCTCTCTTTCATAATTAATTTTTTCTCGTTGTAACAATTTTTCAAAACAATCACAATATATCTTTTCGCTTTGACCATAACCGATTAAATTATCAATTTCGTAAACCAAACCAGTTAATTTAAATGATAATTCCTTGTATAAAAGTTCTGTCATTGTTTCTTATTCTATTCGTTATTAGTCATTTAGACAAATTCGTCATTCTTAGCTGGCCAGATTCTTTAGCATCCAGCGAATTTTTTCTTCAGACGATTTTAATTCTTTCGGTATCTTGCCGATAATTTTATCAATTTCGATTTTCTTATAACCAAGCATTCCCAGCCCATCATAAATATCTTGGTGTACTCCACCGCCAAAGTTGCCGGTATATTTCAGATTTGAAATTTTAGATTTTAGATCTAAGATAATTTTTATTGCTACTTTTTTCCCGACTCCCGGAGCTGACTGGAAAAAGTTTGAGTCCTCGGAAATAATTGCGTCGATAATTTTTTCTGCCGGCGCCATAGAAATTATTGTCATTGCCGCTTTTGGTCCGACGCCGTTGACTGATAATAACTTTTCAAACAATTCTAACTCTTCAAACTTTTCGAAACCATAAAGATCGGAAGTGTCTTCTTTTATATGATGATGTATGAAAAGTTCATACTCTTTTTGACTATCAACAATGTTGTCCGGCAAACCGATTTGCGGCGGAACAATAACTTTGTAGCCGACGCCGGAAACATCCAGGATAATAAACCCTGGTCGGGAAATTAAAACTTTTCCTTTTAGATATGCGATCATTTCAAAATATTTAAAAGTTTATCTTTTTCTGAATCCAAAATTTCTTTTGATTTAGCCTCCATATTTAGCTTAACCACCGGCTCGGTGTTTGAGCCACGAATATTGAAGCGAAAATTATCGGCTTCTATTGTCAATCCATCAATTTCATTTAAAGTATACCCCGAATACTCCAATTTTATCTTATCGGCAAGACTGGCAAAATTATCAACTTTAACTTTAATTTCATCGATCATGAAGTGACCTTCTTTATATGGAACCACCAATTGTGACAATTTTTTATCAGACTGCGATAATATCTCCAATAATAGTAAAAATGGAATTATGCCATTGTCAGAGTTGTGATTTTCTTTGAAAAAATAATGAGCGGTCATTTCAGCACCAAAAACAGCATCAACTTCAACCATTTTTTCTTTGATAAACCGATAACCAGATTTGGAAATCACAAGTTCTCCACCGTTTTCTTTAACCACTTTGGAAATCGGCCAAAGGATTCGCGGATCAGAAACAATTTTTGCTCCCGAATTTTTCTGCAAAATATATTCTGATAAAACCGCAGTAATATATGGCGCATCAATAAAATTTCCCAGTTCATCGATGAAAAAGCAACGATCGCCGTCGCCATCCCACATAACACCAAAATCGGCACCAGATTTTTTAAACTCTACTAAAGATTTTTCCCTAATTTCCGGATTCAGTGGATTTGGCTCAGAGAGTCCGCCAAAATTCGCATCCGGATCTGATTGATAATAAACCGGTTCGATATTTAATTTGCTAACGATATCTTTAATAATCAATCCGACTGAACCGAAAAGTGGATCAATAAAAACTTTCAACTTTTTGATTTTTTTTCGGTCGATTTGCGTCAAAAGAAATTTTTCATAATCATCTGCGATGTTTATTTCTTCAACACTGCCTTTTTGTTCGGAAATTTTCAGCTGATTATTCACAACCGGATCTTTTAAGTCTTCGCCGGGAATTGTTACCGCATCTTTTTTCATCGTTTTGATACCGCCGTAACCGATTGGATTGTGCGATGCCGAAGCAATAATTCCACCATCGAAATCATAAAACCAGGTGCCAAAACCGATCATTGGATTTGTCATTCTACCAGCAGCTTTAACCGAAACACCAGAGTCAACCAAACCGCGGACAATGTTTTCGCATATATCATCCGACGCAACGCGAATATCCTTGCCAATAATCACAGTTTTGGGTTGGATTTTGTTAGCATAGGCAACGGCGATTTTATAAGCAATTTCACCATTAATTTGCTCCGGGTAAATTCCCCGAACATCATAGGCTTTGAATATTGTTTGATCAATTTCCATATTCCTCCGTTTACTTTCAATTATTTAACACCCATAATGGCTTCAAACGATTCACCCGCGGCAATTAGATATTTAATCGCCACCTCTTTGGAATCTCCTTTGTATAATCCACCATCTACAGACAATATAACGCGAATTAAACTAATTTGGAAATCGCGCTTTTCTTCTTCATCCAAACGGTATGCCAATAATAATGATTTTTGCCAATCAGGATACTGATGAAGAAAATACCACAAAAAAGCCAAGTCAATAGTTGGATGATCGACGCTGAACCATTCAAAGTCGTAAAAAATTGACGTTAAATCAGGCTCAACCAAAATATTTCTCGGATTCAAATCCCCTAAACAAATATTTTTTTCTTGGAAATATTTGTCTGATGACTGAAAAATTTCTTTAAATTTTTGACTATCAATCCCCAAATTTTTCAACTCTTGAGCTTTTTTCTCATCAATAGAATCCATGAATCGACTTACATATTTGTCATCAAAACAATCAATTGATATTTTATTAATTGCTCTCAAATTTTGAGCAATTCCACGACAAATCTTTTTGTTATATTCAAGAAATTTTGGATTTAAATCAAAAAAGTTTTCTTTTGATAAACAAAGTTGTTCGGCCTCTTTATATTCCCGAATTATCCAAAGATAGTTCTGGTCTTCGCCGCTTGAAAGTACTTTCAACCTCGGAATTTTAATTCCCTGTTTTTCCGACGCCGTTTTCAAAAACTCCTCAGCGTAAACCTCACGCTTAAAATGATATTCGCAACGCTTGGCAAATTTCTTTTTTGACACAATTTTTATGAAAACCTTTCTGTTGTTGATAAATCCAGCCGCATAATAGTAAAGGTCATCAGAGCGTTTATCCTTATAAACTTTCTCTTCTTGAAAATCAAGTTTGAATATTATTTTATCGATTTCCATTTTTCCTCATTAAATTGGCCTGGCTAACCATCTATATACTAAATAGTCAATCTTTTGGTCTCCTATTCAGCTCTTTCTATTTTACATTCATAATCGCTTCAAAAGACTCGTTTGCAGCAGCTAAATATCGGGTCCAGATATATCGGCGGTTAAATTCCTTACTATTAATTCCTTCCTTTTTTTTCAAACTTAAATATGGCCATTTGTGTAGATGCATTAAAATTCTAATAATACTGGCACGAAAATATTTACGACTTTCATCGTTAGTTATGGTTAAATTTAGTAGCTCTTGTTGCCATTTTTTATACCTCCATAGAAAAAGATATAAATAAGCCACGTCAACTGTATAGTTATCGAAGCAAAAAAGTTCAAAATCAGAAAAAATTAGCTCGCCATCTTTTTTAATAATAATGTTAGCCGGTGATAAATCTCCAACATTTGCTCTGATATTTTTTTTGTCAAAATATTCGTTTTTAACCCGAGCAAAATATTCTACTGATTTTTTAAGGTCTAGTCCTGTCCTAACTCTTCTTTAATTGTTTTAATATTATATTCAAGCAAATTTGACTTATATCTTCTCGGAAATTCAGAGTGGCTAATTGCCAATTTGCGAAAATCAGTTTCCAAAGAGTAAATCGCCTCAATATTTTCGATAATTTTTTTCATAATCTTTTCACGCGACAACAGAAAACTCGGTCGAATTAGGTCATATCCGAAAAGTGTTTTCCCTGGATTAAATGGGGCCAACGTCTGCCCTGGATAAAATTTTCTAGCTACCCAGACGTAATTTTTATTTTCGCCAAACCCAAAAATATCAGTTTTCACAACCAACGGCTTTTTTATATCTTTATTGTGTTTTTCAAGAATTTGGTCAACTAGCTCTTCTCTCCTAAACTGATCCATCCTTGTCTTATTTTTTTTGTTAGAAATTTTTAAGAATACATCGCGACCTTTTATTTTCCCAATCAAAAAAAATTCATTATTTTTGTAGTCTTTTTTGATATTATGAAGCTCTTCGAAGTTCAATTCATCTATTATTTTTAAAGCGTCGTCTTCCATTTGATTATCTTAAAAAATTAGGACGGTTTTCCCAGAGTTTATCCAAATCGATATTAATTTTATAATCGGAAAAATTGTTAAAAATTTCTTTTAAGTTGATTTTTTCTTCAATCAACAAAGGATCGGCATCTTTACGTCCGACGGAGAGAAAATAATCTCGGAATTTAAAACCATTTCCCCAATCAGCATCGGAAAATCGAATCCAAGTCGACGGGATATCATATGCATCCGCGACAATAATGCCATGAAGCGAACTGGAGGCAATTTTTTTACAGGACAAAATATCATCGACAAATCCATTGCCACTTTGCTTAACATCTATGATTTTGACAGACGGATCAATATTTTCTTTAAGCCAAGGATTGTCAACATCGGAATAATGCGGAATAATACCCAATGCGTATTTTTTTTCAATATCTGGTTTGTAAAATCTTGGATAAAGCAAAATTGGATCACCAAAAATTGCTGGACAATCAATATTCTGAGCCAACAGTCCTTCTCGCGACAATGGACCGCGAACGGCTAAAATTTTTCTCGGATTACCTTTAACTTTTTCCCCATACTTCATGAAACCCGTGCCCCAAATAACCGCTTGCTCGTCAGCTAAAGCCAATATACTACCGATAATCAAAAAGTATTCGGAATTGGTCTTCTTGTATGATTCATCATCGTAGTTAATTAATGTTGGCTCTTTACCCAAAACAAGTTTCAGAAAAAAACCGTTAGCTAAATCGCCCCAATTATCAAACTTTGATAATGTTTTTATAATTGTCATATTCTTAGATTATTCAGCAAACTGCCCATTTTGCTCCATTTGTGGTCGCTCGGTTCGCCAACCACGGTTGTATTTTACCAAATCACCATAACTAAAATTGTAACGAGATTGCTTGGTAATTGATTTTTCATGAACACGATATTTCATTAAACTCTTGTTGATAAAATGGAATTTGTATCCATATTTAGCCAACCTAGTAAAAAAATCGAAATCTTCGGCAACGCGGAAAAATGTGTTATATGGGAAGTCAACGGCCAGCTGACGTTTATACGCCGAAGTGCCGTGAGGAATAAAATTTGTCTGCTTTAATTCTTCGAGACTAAATTCCTTTGCCTTGTATTGATCATCTCTTTTTTCAATTAGACCTGTCTCTGGGTACCAATAATCCATGTCTCCGTAAACTACATCTGCGTCGTTTTTCTCAAAGGCCTTAATCGTTTCCTCAAATCTATATTCATAGCAAAGATCATCAGAATCAGCGACAGCGATATATTTTGATGACGAGAGTACACTGCCAAAATTTCGAGCGGAGGCAATTGCCTTACCAAATTTGTCATCGAGTTTGAAATATTTGATTCTTTCGTCAGCAAAACTCTTTACGACTTCCTCAGTTTTGTCACTGGAATCGGAGTGATCATCAACAATAATTAGCTCCCAATCCTTTTCAGTTTGATCTATAATTGACTGGATTGACTCTCCGATAATATCGCCACGATTTCGGCAAGGCATAACGCAACTGATTTTTGCCATTTTACTCCTTTATAATTTTAGAGACAAAGTCTTTATATTCGCCTAGCATTCTATTATAACTAAAATGTCTTTCCGCTGTTTGGCGAGCGTTCAATGCAATCTTTTTTCTAAGTTCCCCATCGCGGCCCAGCTTGTTAATGACTTTAATTGCTTCTGAGACAGAATTGGCAACAAAACCGTTGTAGCCATTTTTAATATAATCTGCAACTAATCCAGCCGGAAAGCAAACCGGTACCATATACGACGCCATTGCTTCTATTAATGTGAGCTGACAAGCCTCTGTTCTTGAAGTTGTAAGATAAATTTGCCCGGGCTGATATTTTTCTTTCAGTCCCTCTCGAGACAAATTTGCAATCAAAGTTGCGCCAGTAGTTTTATCAATCCTCTTTTTATAATCTTCTATTTCTGTTTTTGGCAAATGTGCATATACAGATTTCTTCATTTTAAGTTTTGAAAATATCTCGCAAGCCCTGTCTTGGCCTTTCTCTAGTAAATTATAAAAAGACTTATCCGATCTTGTGGTAAATACTACCTCGGATTCTAGAACAAAATCTTTTTCTTTGCCCGCAAACCAGTATTCCGGGATCCCATTTAAAATTACAGTAATTTTTGATTCGTCAATTCCAAAATTTTCTAGTAACTGTTTTTTTACCAGTGGAGAAACCACGATGATATTCTTTGATTTTTCAACGCAAAACTCTTCGATTGCCCGTGAAACATTGATGCTTGTTTCGATCTCAGCCAAATCGAATTCGGCTGAATTGTTCAAAATATTCTGCCATTTTTTAGTTATTTTCGATTCTTTCTTTGATTGGCGCCGGTAACCATCGATAACTAATTGATGACCGACAGAATCGATTCCGTGAAAATGTTGGATAACTTTATTTTGGGCAAAAAACCCAACGGTTGCAACACTAGTGCCCCAAACATATTCAAAATCCTTCGCCTGATCAATTGCTGAAAAATAGTACAAAGCTGTTCCAACATTTTTGATATTCAAAAAATCATCACTCTCTTGGGCTGGAATTATGGAACCGATATCAATTTTATCTTTCAGGTATTGATAAATTTCGCGATTCATCAACAACGCACCAGTCATATATTTTTCTGGTGCTAAAATTATTCCGAGCTTTTTCTTCTGTGACATATTTGTTAGCTTAAAAACACATTTGAAATATAGCACAAAACGATTGACAAATGAAGGAAAAAAGAGTTACAATTATTGATATTATCAACAAAGAGAGTAATTAAATGACAAAAAATAATTTCAAAATTGGTCTTCCTTTTTTATCCCCTGGCAAAAACGACGGTCAGGGGGTTTTTGAAGAAACTTTTGCAGCTGGATTAAAAAAGCGCGGCGTTAATGTTGAAGTATTCTACCCGACCAATAAAGACTTAAACAAAATTGATAAAATTGGCAGCGTTCTTTCAATGGCTTCGATGCGCGAACATATTTCCGAAGCCAAAAAATGCGACCTTCTATATAGCACAAACGGAATTTCTCTAAGCTTATCTGACAAAGAAGTTGGTGTGCCAATGTTCTCTGTTTTTCATTCAACAACTAGAACCTTATTTGAGCACTTGACTGGTGACTATCACAAAATGGCAGAATACGCTCTTTACCAAAAATATTATAAAGAACTCGATAAATTAGCCTTGGTAACAGACGAGATGCGAAGAGCATCGCTGGAAACTTGGGCACTTATGGAAGACCAGATGATTAAGAAGTCGCACTATATCGTTGCAGTTTCAGACAAAGTCAAAAGAGAAATTGATAATTATTTACTACCAAAAAATAAAAAAATCCAAGTCGTCCATAATGGAATAGAGGAGTCTTGGTTCACCGACGAGAAATACGTCGATTGCAAAAGATGCCAAAAAATTACAAAAAAATGGGCATCAAAACCAACCGTAATGTGGGTTGGGCGCACTGGACGAGAACATAATACTTTCAAAACCAAAGGACTTGATAGAGTACTCGAACTTTTTGACCGCTTGGATAGTAAAAAGGTAAATAAAGTCGTAATCGCAATAGTTCCCAAGGAGCGCAAAGAATACGTTGCCAGATATGGAAAACTTTTTACCAAAAGAGGAATCGAATTTATTCCGAACTGTCCGTATACCCACCTGCCACATTTGACTAGCAAGGGTGATATCTTCATTATGCCGTCAAGATATGAGGGATTTTCCTTAAGTCTAATTGAAGCCATGGCAAGCAAAATGGCGCCGATCGCCTATTCAGTTGGTGTTGTGCCGGAGGCGATTAAAAATGGATATAATGGCTACATTGTAAAAAATATTGATCAAATGGAGGAACGAGTAAAATATTTAGTCGCTAATCCAAAACGCCGACAACAAATCGCCGAACACGCATTTGAAAGCGCAGAAAAAAACTACCAAATAGAATATATGTTAGAAAAATATTTCGCACTCTTCAAAAAAATTACTAGACGAAGGAAATTAGTTCTCTAGAGATCTGTTTAACAGTTTCGCTGATTGTTGTTATTAATTTGATTTCAAATATTCTGCGGCTTTTTCTGGTGGGACGATGTTGATAATAAGACCCGAGCCCATTTCAAAGCCACCAAAAGTTGTTAAGCGAGGTGCGATTTCCAGATACCAGTGATAATAATCACAGTCGTTCATTGTTGTTGGTAGTGTGCGGATGTACATATTGAGTGACAAATCGGGCAGAATTTTTTCTAATCGATATAACACTTCAGTTGTCGCGTCAGCGAATTCATCAATTTCATTTCGGCTGGATGTCTCGAACTGGCTTTGATGTCTTTTTGGTATTATCCAAGTTTCAAACGGATAACGAGAAGCATACGGTGAAAAAGCTAGGAAATATTCATTCTCAAATATTACTCGGGATTTCTCTTTGCGTTCGTGTTTGATAATGTCGCAGTAGACGCAAACACCATTTATACCAAAGTATCGCTCAGCACCATCCATTTCCCTGTTAACAGTGTTGGCGACAACTCCGGAACCGAAGATTTGCGCATGCGGGTGATCAATCGAAGCTCCGGCCTCCGGCCCGTGATTATAAATCGGTGTTATCTGAAAAATCTGGTCATCTTGTTTGATTTTCTGATACCGCTCAAGGATAGTCCAAAAGAGCTCAGAAGTCAATGCCTTCGAAAACTTTGTCAGCCCCAAATTGTGATCTTTAATAATCACCACTTCATGCTGCCCAACCGATGGCCGCTCGCAATAAAAACCTTCTTCGGGATAATAACTTCTGGTGGCGGTTTTTTTCTGGTAAAACGCCGGGAATTTATTTTCAATGACGTAAACATCACCGTGATTGGAAAGAATATCGCTATTTTTAAAGCCAGCTGAGCCGACACAAAAAGGACACTCCTCTTTAGATTTTACCGGTTTGGACTTTGGGTGGATAAAATCATCCGGACGGCGGGAGCGCCCAGGAGCAATAACGATCCAATCACCGGTGACAATATTTTGACGCAAAACAGGCGGAATAAATCCACCCTCATTTTCCATTCGCTTGTTGATATCCAGTAAAGACATAATTTTCAATTTAAAATTTTGCAATTTAAAATAAATGCTTTAATTCTTAATTTTTAAACATTAAGACATTTTACATTCATTTTAAATTTGAGTTTTTAAATTTTAAATTTTTGCGATTGCGAACAGCAGAGAGCAATTGCTAGTGCATCCGCAGCATCGTCTGGCCTAGGGATTTCCTTCAAATGTAACAGAGTTTTCACCATTTCTTGAACCTGATTTTTGTCCGCCCGTCCATAACCGCAAACCGCCTGCTTAATTTGAAGTGGCGTGAATTCAACCATTGGAGTCTTGGATTTTTTGATTGCCAGAATAATCGCACCGCGACTTTGAGAAACTGTCATGACAGTTTTTTGATTTTTAAAGAAAAACAGCTGTTCAACAGCGACAAAATCGGGCCTGTCTTTTTTAATTATAGCACTAATTGAATCGTAAATTATCTCTAACCGATCGGCATCAGGCGTACCCGATTTGGTTGTGATAATTCCACATGATAGAACCTGCGGGACAACTTGTCCGCCGATTTTTCGACCATCAGTTTCAATTATCCCCCAACCGGTAGTAGCCGTGCCAGGATCAATACCAAGAATCTTCATTAATTCCCTCAAATATTTACGTAGACTTCACTCACATCGTCGTCACTTTCAAGTACATCGATCAGTTTTTCCAATGATGATTGTTTGTCTGTTGGAATTTCTAAAACAGTCTTAGGTACATATGTTAATTGCGACGATTCTAATTTGATGTCGGCGTCCTCAAGATATTTTGCAACTGACTGCAAATCTGAAACTTGGGTATATACTATTATAGAATCATCGTCGATATGAAAATCATCAGCGCCAGACTCAATAATTTTCTCTTCTAGATAATCTTCCTTTTTTGTTTCGTCATTCGGATTTCGGATTTCGGATTTGTTTTCTATTATTATTTGACCTTTTTTCTCGAATAGATAAGCAACGCTTCCAGATTCGGCCAATGATCCACCAAATTTATTGAAGGCTGCCCGAACATTACCGACAGTTCGCTGGCGGTTATCAGTTAAACATTGGATTAAAACTGCCACACCTCCTGGGCCATATCCTTCATAAATCACCTCGGATAATTCGTCGCCGAGTTTACCCTGAGCCCGTCGAAGGGCACGGTCGATATTTTCTTTTGGCATTGATGCCGCTTTTGCTCGATCAATCGCCAGTCGCAACTGAAAATTCATTGTTGGGTCGCCACCATTTCTAGCCGCAATAGTGACAACGTTAGCCAGTTTTGTAAAAGAAGCCGATCGCTTAGCATCGACTAGAGCTTTTTTGTGTTTAGTTGTCGCCCACTTTGAATGTCCTGACATCCGCTTCGCTTCTCCTACTAAATTATCTTCCGACAGGTGACCCTGTGGGCGAATCTAACTAAATTACGAATAATATTTGTATCATCTGTCATCAATCTGGGTAAAAGATCTGTGTAGTTTCCTCAATTTGATATTAGCCGTTTTACGGCTAATTGGCAATTAAAAATCCGCCCCGATACTTTGGGGCGGATTGGTGTGAATCTAACGTTCGTATCCTCTGATCCGCTGGATGTTCCGCTTTTCCAGCGGTGAAAGCTCACCATCGACGGAATTGTACCGCGGATGGTACCAGCACTTTGACCCGAAATACTGCGACATGGCCGCCGTCTGGAACCGAAGGCCATGGCGAGCGTAGATCTCGTTGCGGGCAATCCGCAACTGCCATGGAGTTAAGCCTAAAATCTCGGAACTACTTAGATCCCGCGAACTGGAGTCCGGCAAGACGTAATCACTGGACAACATCACTGATCCGCCCGAGTCATTATTTCTTTCAACGACTACCGTCGATACCGGCGGGGCCGGTTTCCGCGCTTGGTGCATCTGGTTGAAAATGCTCGGCACGTTTTGGAACAAGTCAGGCTTATAGACAAGTGCCCGCTTGCCGTTCCAGGCCGTTGCGCAGTAGCGTGAGGAATCGCAAAGCGCTGTATCGGCCGACCGCATCTTCGCGGTCTCGCTTTCCGACCAGGTCGAGCAGTTAGTGCCAATCGCGGACAGCGCTGCTGATGCTTTGGAGAGGTAATCGACATAGTAGGCATGGAATAACTTACCTCCCGCTGGCGGCGTCATACTCCTATAGTAGATCGCCCGCTCATCGAAAGTACGACGAAGTGCATCAGCATCCTTAGCCGTGTCGGTAAAGCTGAATGATTCCTTGGCGGCAATCGCGCTATCCAGTTGTGCCAGACTATCGTTCAGTTTGGCCCAATCGGTCTGGACTCTCGACTGATAGTCTCCGGCCATCCTGGACTGGGCCATTACTATAACCACTCCCAACGCCAGTACTACCACGACCACCAAAACAGCGCCGATAATGATCCAAACCTTCTTCACCAGGAATCAGCTCCTTTGCTGATTGATCTTCAAGTCTGCAAATATTATAGCACATAAATAAAAATAATGCAATAGTTTATCAAAAACCCGTTGACAAAAGGAAAAAGTGTCAAAAATCTAGCACAATTTATATCAGAAATATTATTAACTCGCCAGTTTTAGTTTGGCGATTTTTTGTTCTAGTTTGAGAACCCTAGATTTCAAATGATAAACATCATCACCCAAAAGCACCATTTCTTCATCTGAATTTTTTTCTATCCGCTCTAGCCTTGATT
>JAPLVG010000022.1:0-4993 GCA_026397235.1 Candidatus Berkelbacteria bacterium | reverse complement strand
TTCTATCCGCTCTAGCCTTGATTTGATATCTTCGTATTCTTTTTGCAACTCTCTGAATCCTTTGCCCATTTGAGATCTCAATATTTTGAATTCACCATCGTGTAAATCAAATTTAGAATTTAGAGTTTTAATTTGATTGTCTATATTATTAAAACGGCTATCAACACCATCAAATTTTTCATTGACCTCGTCAAAACCTTTAGCCACGGCGATAGCAAAATCATTATTATCATTCTCAACCTTGACAAAACCGCCCGCCATTTCTTTTCGAATTTCAGCAAAACCGGCGTCCATGCGATTAGCAAGAGTTCCAATAGTACTGGCAAGACCATCGACTTTTTCAGCCAAATCATTAGTTGTGAGTTCTTCTTCTTTCTTCATGTTTTAAGTATAACATCATCATCCAAAACTCTGTCAAATGGGTATTTGTGTTATTTGTTTCTTTAGTTCTTGAGATTTAATTTCAAATCAGTATACAGATTTTGGTTGTATAGGATTGGATAAATAAAACAAATTTAAAATATGCAAAATCTCATTGACAAAGAGAAAAAAATACCACAGATTTAGTTCAAATTTTTCTTAAAAATTAACTCGCCAATTTCAATTTGGCGATCTTTTGCTTTAATTTAGATATGTCCAATTCGCAAGCGACAACTTTTTCAACCAATTCATCGATATCCAGAACAGTTGTTTTTGTTAGTTTGTCAATTCGTTCATCCAACCGTCTTATTTCTTCTTTAATTTCACGAAGACCGAGTGACAGTTCAGATCTGGTCACCTTGAGTTCGCTTTCAATGTGGTAGAGTCTTTTGTCGATACCATCTAGCCGTGCATCAACACCATCAAAGCGTTTATCAAACTTTTCATTGACTTCATCGAAACCTTTGGCCACAGCAATTGCAAAGTCCTCATTGTCTTTTTTCATTTCAGCAAAACCGGCGGCAGTTGATAACGCCAAATCATCAATTGTTTTTACTACATCTTTTAATGAAATTTCTTTGTCTTTTTTATTTGTCATGTTTTTAGTATATCATCAGCGACTAAATCTTTGTCAAATTGGTATTTGCGGGTTGTGGAAAACGCAACCCGCAAAAATGTTTTGGTTCAATTTCATGTTTTTTGTAGACCAGGCTTTGGCCTGCTGATTTTTAGCAAACTGAAGTTTGGACTCCATTTTTTATTCAACACTCTATTGTGTTGCTACAGGGGATAATCTGAAATAAATTCAACGCTTCCGGATTGATAAATTGATTAATTAACAAAAAACCCATTAACAAAAATAAAAAGGGGCAAAATTTAGTTCAATTGTTTTCGAAGAAATATTATTAACTCGCCAGTTTTAGTTTGGCGATTTTTTGTTCTAGTTTGAGAACCCTAGATTTCAAATGATAAACATCATCACCCAAAAGCACCATTTCTTCATCTGAATTTTTTTCTATTCTATCCGCTCTAGCCTTGATTTGATATCTTCGTATTCTTTTTGCAACTCTCTGAATCCTTTGCCCATTTGAGATCTCAATATTTTGAATTCACCATCGTGTAAATCAAATTTAGAATTTAGAGTTTTAATTTGATTGTCCGTGTTATCAAACCTGTTCTGAATATCAATTGAATAGTTAGCCACTGAAGCGGCTAAATCATCAATTTTTGTATCAATCTTCGTATCCAAAATTCCGAAGCCTTGCTCCATTTTATTGGTGAGACTGTCAACTTTTGATGCCAAATTATTATGATTTTTGTTCGTGGATGCAAAACCGGTATCCATCCTGTCAGCAAGAATATCAACTTTTTCGGCCAAATCGTTATGATTTTTGTTCGTGGATGCAAAACCGATATCCATCCTGCTAGTGAGGATGTCAACTTTTGAGGCGAGGTCATTAATTGTGATTTCTTTATCAACTTTTTCTGTCATGTTTTAAGTATAGCATCAACATCCAAAACTCTGTCAAACAGGTCTTTGCGGGTTGCGAAATAATGATTGCAACCCACAGGGGCTTTTTATCGTCTTAGTTTTTATATATTTTTCTTCTTTATACTGATTTGAAGCTATCGACTCAAATCGGTATACTTAGTTCAAATTATTTGATTTCAAATAATTGTTTAAGATGAGATTCAATGTCAGTTTCATCAACCCGCAAATAGGCTACATATTTGCTAATTCCATATTCTTTAATTATCAAATCAACTTCGTCGGCCCGAATATAAGGGCATGCCCAAAGACTTTTTTGTACTTGCTTATATCCGATTCTGCGAATTGATCGGCAAAATTGCTGCCGCTTAATTTTTACATCTTCCGGTATGTCCCAAGACAGCATTCGCCATTTGCCATCAATTTTGTTATCTAACGAGTTCTCAATTAATTTAATTTTGCCTTTATTCGTCAGTTCGATACTGTCCGCGGCTCGATTGATTTTAATATAGCCTCGACGATCCAAACTTAATAAATTATCAGAAACTCTTTTAGGAGTCCATCCCAATTTTTGCCGCCGCTTCATTCCACTCAAGGTTAACGGCTCGACAACCTCGTCTAAAAATTGCGAGATTTCTTGCAACACAAGTAAAGTTATATTGCCAGCCTTTTTCAAATCGATTTTTTTCATTTGACTCCCGTATAATATTATACCGATTTGAAGCGATCGACTCAAATCGGTATAATATCTTTTTTATTTGTGTTGGTAATTTAACAAGACAGGATTGTAGAAATTATATTGAATGTGATATTTTCCAAAATCCCGTTGACAAAAAGAAAAAAGTGTGCTACAAATAGTGCAGAATTTTCCAAGCTTAAGTGCACCAATCGTCGTGTCAATGTGAAAGGTTGTATAGAAAATGTCACACGATAGGAAGAAGCAGTCGACTGGTAGCGAGAAGGGAAATCGCGACCAGCATCAGCAAAAGGTGCCCAAGGGCCCAGGGCAAAAGCCCGGACCGACCAAGGACGGCTACAAGCCGACCAAGTTCAAGAAGTAAGCACCGTTTGGGGTGGAAGAAACCTATTCGACCACCCCATTTATTTTGACTTGTAAATTATATATAATGTATCTATGAAAAATTTCAAAATATTAATCCGAAATGCAACCGAACATGATTATAAATCCATTGATTTTTTGTATCGTAAAAATTACGAACTTTATCACAACAATATTCCAAATGATTATAAAAAGCCACCAACACCAACACTACCGAGAGGAACTTTTCTGAATATTCTGGAAGACAAAAATGCACTCCTGTTGATTGCTGAATCTGATAAAAAAGTTATTGGAATACTTTATGCAATGATCGAAAAATATGAAGAAGACGATTGGTCTCAATCATATAATCGCGTTTCTATTGAAGAAATGTCTGTTTTGAAAGATTTTTCACGACAAGGAATTGGTTCAAAACTAATAAAAAAAGTAGAAACTTGGGCAAAAGAAAAAGGAATAGTTGATTTAGTTGTTCTCGTTCACGCATTTAATCAAAATGCCATCAACTTCTATGCTAAAAATGATTTTAAGAGTTACAGTATTAAAATGACAAAAAAAATTAGTAAAAAATAATTTATTTGCTCTCTGGTTTAAAAATATGTGGAATTTGGCCAAAACCAAATTCCACATATTTTGGTTTTTATTTAATTTTCTTTGCGTGATGCAGTTAAGCAACCCACAACAGTTTTTGAAGTTTTTATTTTTAGTTTACTCCCTCACTGCAACACAATAGTGTGTTGATAAAAGGGATAATCTGATGTAATTTTGGCAGTGCAGAAAAAGATAATTGGTGATTTACCAAAATTCCTGTTGACAAAGGGGAAAAACTGTGCTATAAATTAGTTGATCTGACTTCGTGCACTACGAGGCAGATAGCAGAGGAATCACGAGCAGTGAAACCTCCAAAAGCTCACCGCGGCCGCATTGCGGCGAGCGGAAGAGGTGAAAATAATGAACAGCAAACAGGGTTTCTTGGCTACTACGATCAACTGGCGATGGGTGTGGTCATGCAAACGGCGAGTCATTGGCATGTTAGCACTTATCTATGTGTGTGGGGCAACATTCAACAGTGGTCTGAGCATGAACAACCTTGGAGTCATCTACATCCATCAGTGGGGCACGCAACCTATCCGGGACGGACAGATTTTCGTCTTCTCACCCGCCAATGCCCCCGCTTGGTACAAATACATACCACACAGGCAATGGATTAAGCGGCGAACTGCGATCGATGAGAACGGGAACATCAAGTTCAAGGGTGACAACGAAAACTGGTCCACAGACGACCGTGATGGCATGAAACCAGTGCCGCCAAACCACGTGGCTGGTGTCGTCTTGGCTGCTTGGTCACCCCGTCGGATGTTGAGGTGGTTCAGCCCTGCGGGCAGGCTGGAGAACAGCTTAACCCTTAACTACTGCCCCAACTGGACAAAGTCCAGCGGGAGCCTTGCCGCAGCCTGGTCTCCAGAGACAAACACGACAAAGGTGTTCGCTGATGGGGCCGAAGTTCGTGAGTTTCGAGGTTGGAGCATCAAGTCAGAGTGGAAAAACGGTAACATTAAGCTCGGGAAGCTAGACAACGGCCTGTGGAGCTACATGCTATTCGCCCCACTCACCAACACAGTCAAGTCCCAGATAGACTTGGACGGCGATCTCGTCCTTTCTGACAAAGTCTCAGCGGCTTATGACGGAATGAGCGTCAGTGGCAAAATCTGTTACGCCCTCGACGCTGACCCGTCAACTAACTGGGTCGTCGACTCAACCTGCCCTGTCATCAACCCATCGGTGATCACTTTCGGTAAACCATTCACTGGACAGTTGCAGCTTGAAGGCGCAATTGTGTCCGGAGCGGTCCTCGATGTGGTTGTCAACGGGAAACCTACCGGATCATTCCCCCCGTGGGGAGCCGAAAAGGTGATGTTGACGCAGGCCAAGGACGTCAGGCTTACAGTCCGCAGGATCGACACCTGCGAAACCACAACCTGGCGCATCACAGGCATCAAGTTCTTGCGACAGTAGGCAAGCGCCAA
>JAPLVG010000016.1:51015-73198 GCA_026397235.1 Candidatus Berkelbacteria bacterium | reverse complement strand
TAATCCGGAGAATCAACAACAAACCGAGGAAATCCCTAGACTACAAAACACCAATTGAAGTTATGTTAGAGAACAATTTGTTAAATAAAAAAAGAGCCAAAAGGCTCTACCAGAAAATTGCATTTGGGGGGTGAATTTAGGCTCAGATTAATAGATTTATATTAGCACATCGTATATACTTGTCAATACCTCACTGATAAATTTCACAGAATAGCACGGACAAAAAGCGAAATTTGTCAATTCACCAATCTTTTAATCAATACCCCTTTGGGAGAAAATACAATCAACAGGCCAACTTTTATATTTTCTGATTTCAAATAACTTAATAATTGTAGCCAATCACTTTCGTACATTTCTTTTCGTACTTTAAGTTCAATTGCCACCTTGTTGTCAACCAAGAAATCAAGAAAATACTTTCCAACCACTTGTTCCTTATATGTTATCTTTGAAAATTTTTCTCTTTCAAAATCCAAATTCTGTTTTTGCAATTCAAATACAAAACTATTTTGATAAATTTTTTCCGGATAACCATAACCTAAGTCGTGAAAAATTGAATAAGCACACCCAATGATTTTTTCTGTTAAGTCGGCGTGTGCATACGAGCTACTTTTTTTCTGTGTTAATTCTGTGGCCATAATCTGTGAGGTTACTGTCCAAAAAAGTACAATTTCCAATATTCAATATTTGGCCGAGTTATTTCAGCAGACGAAGAATTAGTTTTTGAATCTTGGACAGCAATAGTGTCGTATGGGGTGGCAACAACAGTTTCACCCGGAAGAGCATAACGTAACTTTGCCCGGGCAATTTTCTCTTTATAGGTATCGGTTTTATAGTAAGCGATATTTAACTGCAAATCGCTGATTTCGGTCTTTAGTTTGTCGATATCCTTTTCTTGGTTACTAACGGTTTTGTTTTCATTATAGTTGTCGACAATCACCTTCCCAACCACGACAAAGGCGTAGATAATGAAACCAATAATAACAAAACGCCAAAAACCTTCTGGCAAACCCTTTCTCGTCTTTGTGATTATATTATCATCAACCATATTAACTCAATTATATCATAACCTCACTGATTGATCTCACTGAATTACCCACAGACCACATCAAAAATATATCGGGAACGAAAAATCCTCCATTTATCGGAGGATTTTTCTTCTGAATTTTTCTGTGTTTGCTCTGTGTAAGAGATCTGTGAGGTTATTTACCAGCGCTTGCTTTTCTTTGCCGATGGTTTTGCTTTTGGAGAATCTTTCTTCACTGGTTTCTTATTCTTCTCAAGAACTTCTGCGCTAACAATTTCCTCTTCATCATCTTTGCCAAACCAGTAGAAGTATCCACCCGTTGCCGCACCAGCGAGGATAATTAGGATGAAGAGAATAATCCACGGTGTCCAGTTAATTTTCTCTGATTCTTGATTTTCATTAGTCTCTGTCCCCTTAATTTGACCTTGCTCGATTGGAACCGCGGTTGTCGGAGCTGCAACTGTTGGGGTCGGAGTTGGAGCTGGAGTCGTCGTCACTTGTGACACTACCGATTGCGATGCGATTGTGGCAACTACTTTTACTGCCGTTGGCGCCACAGGACTTGCTGTCGTCACAGCGGAAATCCCAAGAATACCATAACCGTCAACAGCAATAATTTGAAAATCATAACTGACGCCATTAGTTAAACCGATAATTTTCGTTGTGGTATTTATAACTGGAACTGGAGTGCCAAAACCCGCATCTGATGATTTCTTGTGCGAAACATTATAGTATGCTGCTCCGGCAACCGCATTCCAAGCCAAAGACACTTCGCCATTGCCTGCAGCGGCAATCAAATTTGTCGGTGCAGGAAGTTTATTATTTAGAGTCGTCATCGCCAAATCCGTAAACCAAGGCTTATAATCAACAAAAGAAGTTACAGAATTTCCCGTGCCCGACGGATTGTTGTAGTTTGGAGTACCAGGAAGACCTTTATTATCAAAAGGTCCTGATGAATTCCCCCACCAGTTGCTAGAAGCATTAAGCGTACCCGCACCACCATTAGAAACACCGTAAGTAGCATTCCCAGAAATATTGTTATGATTCACTGTCCATGAAGTCACATCACCTGCGCCGGCGGCAATATCGACGCCTATTGGGCTGTTAGTAATGGTGTTATCGCTCAGCATGAGATTGGTGATATCATCTTTTAACCTCAGACCGGCGGCGACATTCAAGTTAAAAGTGTTTTTGGTTAAATTATTGCCAGTTGAACTATTTATACGAATGCCATATTCAGTATTTGAGTTAGCTGTGTTGCCTGTCAATATGTTGTTGTCGCTTTTAGAACTACCTGCAGAAAGATAGAAACCATATTTGCTATTCGAGTTTGCCGTGTTGTTCGTCAATGTGTTGCTGTCTGAGGACTCCATTTTAAAACCATACCCAGTGTTCGAATCAGCGTGGTTGTTTGTTAGTATATTGCTATCTGAATGGTAGAGCTCAAAACCCTGAGCGGCGTTGCTCGAAAGAGTGTTGCTGTCCAATGTATTACCACTGCTTCCAGCACCCAGCCAAATTCCGTCGAAGTTTCCAGTTAAATTGTTATTGTGGATATTGCTACCGGTTACGCCAGCACCAACAAATATACCAGCTTGCCCACCTCCAGTTGCGCCGCTGACCGTTAATCCCGAAATGTTCACATTACTCACGGTTACTGTAAAAACGCTAACAGCTGGACTTGCCGCAGTCACAATAGGATTACCCGCACCTTTCAGAGTAAGTGATTTATTTACGTTTACATTTTCGCTGTATGTTGCTGCAGTGACAACAATAGTATCACTAGGAATTGCAGCGTCGACCGCGGGCTGAATAGTATCGAAATTTTGTTCTCCGGGGTCAATGATGCCATTTAAATTTGTATCAATGAAAACCGGGCCCGTTACCGCTGCTTCAGCCTTTATTGGGACCCACATTTTTGTAATCCAGGTTGGCATCATCATACCAACGGCAAGCATGACAACCAAGGATTTGTAGAGGAATTTTTTCATACGTTTCCTTTTTTTAAATAGATAAAAATAATTTCTTGTTCAGAAACTTAACAATTGATTTGTACCATGATTAACTGTAAAAAAGTTAACACGGCTGGCCACAGTTAATTGTACAGAGAATTAACGTGGCAAGTTTTTAATTTGCCAAAAATCAATCCGAGAACAAATTTTTCCGCAAGTCAGCCCGTGGGACATCAGATCTTTTGACGATGAGATTTTCCATCTCCCAATAGATTTTTCAAGACAAACGCATAACGCGTTTAGTCACTGGTCATTCTGATTTCATCACTCCTTAAATTTCTGTGGTTAGATCACCATCTGCTTCCCATAGCGCACAATTGTGATTGGTATGATAAGGTATTACAATATCATACTTTTCGCCCGCCATAGGTATAAACGCATCCACGGCAGCAAATTATCAGTTAGACTTTTTCTTGTCAATAAATTAGTTGATCACAAATTTTATCAATCAAAAATGTCGCACCTGATGCGACATTTCTCAACAAATTGTGTTTTCTATTTTAGAGAATACTAGATATAGCATTCGTAACTCGCTCAAGGAACAAAGTCAGCCCCGACTTCGGTGTTGCCATCATTTCCGTTGTTAGAGTTGTATCCGCTGTTGTACCATTTTCTGTATAGGTACCCTTAACAACTCCAATACCAATATCTTGATAATCCGGGTTTAGAATATTGGCTCTGTGTGTTGGAGAATTCATCCAGGCACTAACGATCCCTTCAGAGGTATTAAAACCTTTGGCCAAATTTTCACCAGCAACAGAATAATTATAACCAGCTCGGATAATGAACATCCATGGGGTCTGACCAAAAGCGTAATGATCAAAATAATTACGATAGATCATATCCTCTGATTTGGAAATTGCAGCATTTTGCAATTCTGTATTCATTTTTACTGGATTCAAGCCATTAGATGAACGCTCTACATTAACTAACTTGATAATATTATCTGGACTGATTTCCGAAGCATTTGCTAGAGCAAAAGTCATTATTCCAAAAGCAAAAATTGCCAAAATGGCCACAGCTGGCACAATTTTGTGTTCTGTTTCTTCGTTCATACCCCTATTTTCGTATAAATATTCAAATAGTTCAAGTAGTATTGTTCTACACTTGAAAAATGACGCTCAAATTGATATTATTATTTTATAATGTTGGGCACGTAGCTCAGCGGTACCTGCCTGCCGGCAGGCAGGGAGCGGCACTCTTATTGCAAAATATAAAGTTATGCCGCAGGCGAAAATAAAGCGTTAAAAAATATCGGCAAATTTATAATAGAAATTTTACTGGCGGGTCCGTAGCTCAGTGGTAGAGCGGCACTCTTATAAGGTGTTGGTCGATGGTTCGAGTCCATCCGGACCCACCAGTAAAACTCCTTTCCGATATTTTATAGTCTGCAAGCAGCGAGTAATATAATTATGGTTTAGTTTTTTTATTTCTGATAAAATAAATCTAATGGGGCAGAATTACAAAAACAAAAAAAGATTTTTAATTGTGGCAACTACTATTCTGTCTCTGATTTTTTGTTTAGCTTTGTCGCTTTTTTTGTATCAAAGAGCCTATGCCAATAAGATTTTACACAATGTTTACTTCGATAACATTAATCTTGAAGGAAAAACTCGGGTCCAAGCCAAAACAATAATCCAAAACAATACCGATCCACTACTTGATAATAAAATTATTACAAAATCCACAGGCAAGCAATACGAGGCGACTTTTTCACAAACCGGAGTATTTTTTGATATTGACCAAACTGTAAACAATGCTTTTACGGTTGGTAGAAATGATAACTTTTTTAAAACCCTGTTTTCTTTATCCAAAACCGTGTTTTCCAAAAAAGAAATTTCACCTCAGCCAACATTCAACAATGATGAATATCAAAATTATCTTGCAAATACCCAAAACAATCTGAGTTTGCCTCCGGTTGATGCCAGTCTGACAATATCCAATAATAAAATAGTTACTAATACCGGAACAAATGGCCTAACGGTTGACGCCTCAGGGCTAAAGGATGAGATCGCAGTGGAAATTTTGACTAAACAGGAGACTGTTGCAATTGAAATTCCAACCACACCGGTAACACCAACTCTTTTATCTGAAAATCTTTCGAGCGCCAAAACGATTGCAGAAAATTATTTAGCTCATCAAATTAATTTGACACTGAGCGGTCAAAATTATCCGGCTGATAGTAACATAATTTCCGGCTGGATTTCCTTCGGTTTGCAAAACGGAAAATATGCAGCCTGGCTCAATGACACCATTATCAAAACTTTTCTCGGCAAAATCGCTGCCAAAAATGATATTTCAGTAATCGATACTAAAATTTCTGCAGTTGATAATACCACAGTCCTCCAGCAAGGACGCCAGGGAATTTATATTGACCAAAATGATGCACTGAGCAAAATCAAAACTGCCCTAAGTTCATCAGCCGCGGCTGCCACAATCGCATTAATTCAAACAACCAAAGATCCGCAAATTATTAAAGTTTTTCCTGATGAAGGAATTATTCCCGGCCGGTTCCCTGGAAAATATATTGATATCAGTCTTTCTTCTCAACTTTTAACCCTTTTTGATGATACAAATCAGATTGGACAATATCAAGTTTCTACCGGCAAAGCTTCTACACCAACACCAGTTGGGACAAGAACAGTCCAGGGACATGATCCGAGAGCTTGGTCATCGCCGTCTAGCCTCTGGATGCCGTGGTTTATGGCTCTTGGCGGCGGATATGGAATACACGAGTTGCCAGAATGGCCAAACGGTTACAAAGAGGGAGAAGCTCACTTAGGCACTCCGGTTTCCCACGGCTGCATTCGCCTTGGCGTCGGCCCAGCCGAGTTTGTTTATAACTGGACTCCCGACGGAACCCAGGTATATATTCACAAATAATTTTTATGCAAAAAATAAAAAAGTCCTCCAAGATCAAGCACTTTATAAAGTGGTTATTAATTGTTGTGCTGTGCCTGATCGTAATCGGTTTTGTCTATGAACAAATGTCTGAGTATGTAGATGCAAAGACTCTTAAATCTCCAGGACAGCTGATTCAAGTTGGCGATCACAAAATGCATATTTATTGCACCGGTGAAAATAAAAATGGAAATCCAACAGTAATATTTGAAGCTGGTGATGGTGACAATTACACAACTTGGCACAAAGTTCAACCAGAAATTTCTATATTTACAAAGGTTTGTTCTTACGACCGATCCGGTGTTGGATTTAGCGAAGGAACCACAGATCAAAGAACAAACGACGATGTCGTTACCGAATTGGAAACTCTGCTGAAAAATGCCAATGTTGGCGGACCATACATTATGGTCGGGCATTCTCTCGGCGGATTTTATACAAGACTTTTTACTGCGAAAAATCTCACACAAGTCGACGGGTTGGTTCAGATTGATCCTTCAGTCGAACAGTTGGCGCCTTTTGAAAACGAGAGTATTCCAGTTATCGGCAAAGTCCAAAATAGTGTGATAGATTCCCTGTTTAGAATGGGAGTCGCGAGAATTGTCATGCATATAGATCCTAGTATCGCTAATATTGACAGTGATGTTGCCAATATTGAAATCGCGTTTAACTCTACGGCTGTATTAAATCCTAAAAATAAATTTCCAGACGGGAACAAGGCATTTCATAATATCAATGAGATCGAATCGACCAGCAACTTTGGAAGTTTGCCCGTGATCGTATTATCTGCCGATCAATCACAGCAAGACGCAATCACTGCTTTTGGGTCAAGCGCAACAAACTGGCAGTCTGATCTGGCAAAGAAATTATCAAATAATTCCAAATATATCATGGTCCAAAACTGTAGCCATTATATTCAAAAAGATCAGCCACAAATTGTCATCGACTCAATAAAATCATTTCTAAAATAATAATCCGATTAAAACTTTCACCGCTTCCCCGAGCTTTCCCGATATTTTTTCAGGCCGGAAAAAATGTTAAAAAAACCGTTCGATATTTTTTAAACATTTTCTACCAACCTAAAAAAGCTGTCAAATTTAACCGATCGGACTAATTTGACAGCTTTTTATGTTAAAATATTTTTGAGATGAAATTTCAAACTAAACAGAAAATTAAAAAAGGATTCGCTACGGCCATCGATGTTTTGATTGAGGCCAGTAGACTATTAGATGAGGGTTTATATTTTATTAGCATGGAAAAACTTAAAAGAGAAACATATTACCAACAAGGTGACCCGCGCAGATATAGAAATCAAATTTATGGTCTTGAGCGAAGTGGATATATAAAAATTAACCACAAAAAACAAAGTATTGAGTTTACCACAAAGGGTCGGATCAAAATTCTGGAAAATTCTACTGATAAAACAACAGACGGCAAATGGAGATTTTTATCTTGGGATATTCCGGAAGATCTATCAATTAAAAGGCGACAATTTTGCCGATCAATCAGACGCGTCGGATATAAACAAGTGCAAAAAAGTCTTTGGGCCAGTCCGTTTATAAAAGCTGATGAAATATATTTGATTATTGATGAATTGAGCATAAGAAAATATGTCTCTTTTATTGTTGCCGAGAGAACCGACATTGAAAACCATTTAAAAAATTTATTCAAGTCCGAATTATCCAGATAAAAGGTTGCGGATTATGTCCGATCGGGCATTTTTGACAGCTTTTGGGTATCATATTAGTTGCTGGAAAAAAATTATTTAGATAGAACTATAATCGCTTTTTCCATGCTTTTTTTCGGGCCAAAGATTGCGTCCAAGACCGTTTGATATTTATAAGTATATTTTTCACCTTTTCTGGTCCCAACATCATTGGTAATGAAAATTCCCCCAAGAGGGTCACCTTCGGAAGACTGCGAGTCGTCGTAGCCAATAATAACAATCATGTGATACTCTGGTCCGGCGCCACGAAAATTTGGGTTTCCAAGCATTTGCCCATCTGTCGGCGCCAAAACTGGAATACCGGATGAAATATACTTTTGGATGTCTGAAAGTGAATAGTTTCTAACAACTTTGCCTGACAAATGAAAATAATCGGCTGCTAATTTCAATGTTTGATCGGCATTTAAATCATTGTGTCCGCCCCAATTTGTAATTTGCCAAGCAACGGCAGCATCAATTTCTGACTTCATTTGCTCTTTTGATAAATCTTGATTTTTTAAATAGTGCTCAACAGTAATTATTGAGGCTTCCTCACAAGCATTCTGATATGGTTCTGACCAGTCACCGAATGGAGCTTGCGACTGAAAAGCAACTTTTAATAGATATTTACTTGGGATAGTTGCTTTTTCCCCAGCAACTGGAGTTTTTTCGGTTGTAATACTGCCACTTGCTTGATTAAAAACAGCTGTTTGATCAACTGAAACCGCCGGAATATCAATGTTTGATTTTTTAAGTTGGGATTGAAAATAAAAAGCAATTAAAAAAACGCTGGCGATTGTCAGAAAACCAAAAACTATAAACCAAATTTTGGCAATTTTTTCTATAAGTCTAATGAGTCTCATTGGACAAATTTGTCTAATTACAGGATTTACACAAAAACTTCGGAGATCACGCTTTAGTCGTTCGATTTCACTCAGACCATGAGCAATGTCGAATGGCGTGTTGGGGAACAAACTAAAGTTTGAGCTCCATGCGGAAGTCCTGTAATTAGTTTTATTTTATATCCGCTAATCTAAAAACTACTTCCGAACCCTTCACCGCTTCACCGCGAAGAATCTTTTCTGCCAATGAGTTCTCAACTTGCTCTTCGATAACTCGAGCCATTGGTCTGGCTCCCATTTCCGGATCATATCCCAATGTTGCCAGTTTTTCCAGCGCAGACATTTCAACTTTCAAAACCACACCCTTAGTTGACTGAATTTCCTTAGCCAATTTTCTAATCATCATTTTTGCCACTTCCTTGATCTCATCCTTGGATAATGGCGAATAATACACAACATCGGTAAATCGGTTAATGAATTCTGGGCGGAAAATCCCCTGGTCTTGAATAAAATCCACCACTTGTTTTTTTGCCGCATCATACCGAATATTTTCCGAAGTTAGTTTGCGAATTAGATTTGCTCCGGCATTTGATGTTGTAATGATGATAGAATTTTTGAAGTAAGCTTTTCTGCCGGCTGAACTGGTAATAAATCCTTCGTCTAATATTTGTAGAAAGAGATTCAAAATGTCGGGACTAGCTTTTTCAATTTCATCAAACAGGATAAGTGAAAAAGGATTATTGCGAACTTTAGCGATTAATTCCCCTTCAATTTTCTGACCGTAGCCTGCCGGCGAACCGATGAGCCGATAAACATCCTCTTTATTTTGATACTCACTCATGTCAAAACGCAGCATTGAGTTTTCTGAGCCAAAATAAACTTCAGCTAGCGCCTTAGCAGTTTCAGTTTTTCCAACACCAGTCGGTCCCAAGAAAAGAAAACTGCCGATTGGTTTTACGCTCTCTGATACTCCGGCTCTGGCCCGTCGAAGTGCCCCTGAAACCGCGTCAATTGCTTTTGTCTGCCCAACCACTCTTTCCCGAAGCCGTTGTTCCAAATTAACTAGCACTTCTTTTTCTTGGCCGGTTGCGTCCTTAACCGGAACATTGGTTTTTTGCGAAACATAATTATCCACAACTTCCACGTCCAAAACTTTATATTTGCTGTTTGATAATGTATTAGCAGCATTTTCCAAAATTGAAATTGATTTCTCCGGATTTGGTTGATCTAGAATATACCTTTTTGCCAATTTAACTGTCTCGCCAATTGCTTGATATGTCACAGCAAGACCAAAGTGACTTTCAACTCTTGGTGCCACATCTTCTAAAATTCGCACCATTTCCTCATCAGTCGGCTCCAAAATCTCAATTTTCTCAAAACGCTGAGACAAAGCAGTATTTCCGGCAATTAAATTGCTGTAACTCACCACATCAGTTGTGCCAATAAAACTTATCTCTGGATAAGAAAGATATGGAATTAAAACCGAAGTTGCATCAACCTGGCCAGTTTCACCAGATGTAAGTATTTTTTCAATTCCATCAATGTAAATAATGATATTCCCGGCATTGGCGGCCTGAGAAAAAACCCGGGTAATCCGCTCGGTAAATTCGCCTGGACCGGAAAGTCCGGATATTAAGAGGTCAACATTTAATTCAATAACGTGTTTGTGAGCCAAGTTTGGCAGTGATTGGCCCTGATCAATTTTCTTAGCGAAACCCAAAAGTGTTGTTCTTTTACCAATACCCGGCTCGCCAACCAAAATTGCGTTAGCTCCGACATTACGATTAAGCGCTTGTTCTAACAATCCAATTTCTTTGTCATGGCCAATTAATTCCAAACCTAGCCCTTGTCTTTTAAGACCGGTGGTAAGATCTGTCGAGTAGCGATCCAAATCGGGAGTATAACCATATGCCCAATCCTTGCCGATACCGCCGGTTAAATGTAGATGCGCTGGATCAAAAGTAATGTGGTGTTCTTCATATTTTTTGACAACTTCAGTTTTCCAATAAACAATATTAGTTAAATCGCTGCTGGTAAGATTTAATTTCGAAAGATAGGAAGAAAAAGTTATGTCAGCCTCGGCTAAAACAACCAGCATATCGCCGGTTTCAATTTGCTCATGGTTTTCCAGAATCGCAATTTCTAGTGCTTGTTCGGCTAAAGTCGCAAACCGAATACCAGACGGCGTGGTTTGTTTTTCTAGCTGCGATAAAATATCAGATTTGGATTGACCAATTCTGTAGAAAATAAAATTTGTATCATCTGACTTTATAATTGCCCGAAGAACATCAGTCAGATTCACTTCTTCCAGGTCGGGGCCAAGAGCAATTAAAGCTCGGCCCAAAGCTACCGAGAATGAATCGACAATATTTACTGTCTGCCCAGACTCGACCAAGCTTTTAAGTTTTTTTGGTGTTAATATTTCCGGACGGTGAACAAAGAATCGGAGAAATGATCTAATTGACAGAAAAACTAAAAACAGTGTCAGAAATATTTGATCTAGACCAAAGTATTGGCTTAAACTTGTGAAGTTGAGTAGCCAGGAAATCCAGATTGCAAGCGAAATAATTCCCAAAAACCAGAAAATAAATGCCGTAAATTTACCAGCAAAACTTGAAGCGAACTGGTTAACTCGAACCAGTTTTGCAATACGCGAGCCAGCAAAATTTATTTTTAATTTTATGTTCATACTGTTACATTATTTTTTTTATGGAGTCCAAGCTTTAGCTTGTTGCTAGCACGATAAATCGTGATCTCCGTTTTTGGAGTTCAAACTTTAGTTTGTTGTCTAACAGGCTAAAGCCTGATCTCCAATATTTTAAGCAAGATTGGTTAAGCCCAAAATAACCAAACCAATTATTGCCAGCGGGAAAGCAATCCATAAACAGAATAAGGCGGCGAAAATAACCGCAGCTGCGACAAAGACAATGGCAAAAGTAATTAAAACGAAAGTTTTAACTATAAATCCGATAAAACGAGATGCCAAATTCATCATCCAAACCTGAAATTTTTCCTGAAGCGACAAACCGTCAGTCGAAATTAGATCACGCTTCCAAGGAGAAAAAAGCGTTCTAAACAATATTTTTACCGAGAAAAGATCAACCAAAGTAATCATGGATGCTTCAAGTGCCAAAAACAACCGGCGTGGTAAATAACCGTACCACCAGCTAAAGTATAGAATCACTAAACTGTTTGTCCCCTCCTGTTGCATTGGATGTTGGATTAAGGTTATGAAACCAGTTTAGAAGATAGAAGTTGGATATTGGTTTTTTCTAATTTCTACTTCCAATTTCTAATTTCCAAACCGGCATCTTAACCTTCCAGCTAACTTCTTTCCGCGATCGCTCCATGTGGACATATTTCAATTACATCTTTGATGTCGCAATCCTCACACTCGCCTGATTCAATAACTATTGACTTTCCCTGCTTATCAAACTTAAAAAGTTGATCGTAAGATGCCATGCAAATACCACAACCAATACACTTGTCCTTATCAACACTCAAATCACTCCCGGCTACCATGGGTTTCTCTCCTTGCCCCGCGAAGTCCAGCAAAGCTTTATGCGAAGTTGGACGAAGTGGGGCGTTACATTATTTCTTTGATTCTATTATATAGCAAAAATTGAGCAAAAAAAAGCGGGACGTCAGATCGACGCACCCGCGAGGTAACAGTTGAACTGTCGGCATCATCGTCGTGGCACACCACGAGTCGGCGCGTTGTACCGTTGCATGAACTCTTCAACTGGCGACAAGACCGGATCCGATGCCGGTGGGGTTCTCGGAAGAAGATACACCAGCAATTCATCTTCCGCTGGTGTTGGATATCTTTCCGATGGTTCTGCAGACTGCCACCCCGACAAAACAGAGAGCGGCACTCCTGAATCGATAGGTAGACACAATCGTCTTCTGGCACATTCTGATCGAATGCCAGGTATCATTTACACTCACCTCCCAAACTGAAATCACCGTAGCAAAAAAATTATGATTAAACTACAAAAAAACCACTGCAATTAATCTTTGGCGGGATTATGTCAGTGATTTTCTGAATTTTGGATTTTAACTTTGTCTAATTTATTTCCGATCGGAAATAAATTAGACATTTATTCTGGCCAAATAGTTGAATCCTAGAAAATAATTCTGCCAAGATTTGTCGGTTGAATGATATTTGTTTTCAAAAAACCAATCAACCAACATTTCCCGCATTCGGCAGAGTTCACCAAGACGCGAGCGGTTTTTCGGATCAAGTTTTGTCAAGTCAACCAGTTCCAGTGCCCGCTCAAATGCTAATTGCGAATATTCTATATTATCTTTATTCTTCCAAATGATCGTTCGCTCAATTTCACTGCCAATATTAGCCATTTGCTCAGCAAGCGACAAAGAAAACCATTTTTCTTCAGTCAGGTTTTTGTGATAAATTAGGTTCATTTCTTGCCTGTCATCCTGAGCGAAGTCGAAGGATCTACTTTCAAATTTACAATTTCAATAATTTTCTCCCTAATTTTTTTATCTTCAACACCGCGAGATCGGTTTTGTTGTGATGGACGTAAATTTATCATTGAGTCGAATTCAACAAAATCATCACTGCCAAATTTTTCCGGATAAAGGTTTATCCCCCATAAATTTTCTTGATCTGAACCATTTTCCAACAAAAACTTCTCTTCATCGGCATGCATTTCAGCATCAACAATTAAAAATTTTTTTTCAATATCAACAACCGCTTTGACCAAATTGCCAAACATTTTGTCTGCCATCTTTTTAAGTTCACTAATTGAGATTTTATCGACTTGTTTCATAGAGTTAATTTAACATAGAGTGATTGAAAAGCCAACTGAACGAAAAAATCACCCTAAGGTGATTTTTTCGGCCTGCAGTGAGCTTGTCGAACTGGAAATACTCCACTTTTTTCAAAAGAGTATTGTTCCGTAAATGGTTCCGACTGCGACTGCGAGTATTGCTACAATGCTCATAGTTACTGCTTGCCAGAGCGTAAGGTCAGACTTTCGTTTGACTCTACCCTCATCTTTAATAGCAGTTTCCTGAACCTGAAGCTTTTTCTCAGTCATTTCCTCTCCTTTTTTAATGTACTGATACTATTATAGCATATAAAAGCTTATCTGTCAAACTTGATCTTAATTTGTTGCTAAATAATACCCCACCCTGGTATAGTGTTAATAACTGGGGGTATGGCTGTGGAAAACTCTTCGAGTTTTTACCACAGAACTCAAAACTTATAACTAATAACTCAAAATTATGGAGATACAAAAAATTCAAAACCGATTGAAGCGGATAGAGGGCCAGATTCGTGGTGTCGAGAATATGGTTCAGCTACTTAGGTCCTCCGACGAGATCATAGTTCAGCTTTCAGCGATTAAATCGGCTGTTAATTCCCTTTTGTTTGAAATTATTGACCAGGAAATTGACCAGGCTGATTTCGAACGGATGCAAGAACTAAAAAAGACGCTCAAGCGCCTGGCAAAAGGATAAGTTAGGCTAGATTGCCAAATTGACTGCCACAAAGAGAACCAACATCCCCAAAACAGTCATCACCGTTGTCCAGATTGTTGGGTGTGCATGGTGGCTTTCGGGGATTAAGTCTGAAGCGCCAATGTAGAGAAAAAATCCACAAAAGATGGCAAGAATCATGCCCAAGACTGAACCTGAGACTGAAAAAAACAAGGTGATTATAATCCCGATTGCTGGCGCCAAGGCATCAGCAATAAGCCAGATGATCGGATTCGCCGATTTCTTGTCCTTAAGCACTAGACCAACAGTGTTAATGCCATCAGAAAAATCATGGGTTAGAACTGCAACCGCAACAATCCAACCAACTGCTGGAGATATTTTGAACGATAGACCAATCGCCAAACCATCAAGCAGCGAATGGAAACAAAGCGCCGTCGCACCAAGCTTCGATGAGTGAGACGGATTGTCGCAGTTTTCATCGTCGTGTCCGTGTAGCGAAAAAAATCTATCCAAAATAAGATAAATAGCAAAACCAATAGCGACAAAAGTCAGAACAGTAGTTGGGCTGCGACCGGAAATTTCCAGCGATTCCGGTAAAAGATCAAAAAAAGCCACAGCGATAACTGCGCCGGCGGAAAAACCCAAAATTAAATGCAACTTATCGCGAAAGCGGATAGCGAACATTCCCCCAAAAAAAGTACTAACAATAGTGGCTAGCGAAATAATTAAAATCATAGATCAAACTATAGATAAAAAATCTCGATTTTTCAACCAAAGTTGTCTTATTGATTAACCGATTTAGTTTTAGCGCGTTTTTTCTTGCGGATAATAACTATTGATACGATAGTGGCAATTAATACAAGCAAAGCACCGATTGCAAACGCCGCCCTCATTTTATTTGATTTGAAGTAGTTTATAACCTTTTCCTTTAAGGTTAGCTTCTTGACTGTTGCTACCGCAGTATTTGTTTTTGACGCAAAGTTAACAATATTTGAGTCAATCGATTCCTCACTACCTTTGTAGGCTCTGACTTTGTAATAATAACTTTTGCTGGCATCAATTGAATCGGTAAAGGTTGGCGTATTTTTATCAGTCATGGCAACACTGAGAAAATCACTATCGACTTTTTCACTGCGAAAGATTTTATAACCATCAACACCAGTTGTTGTCGATGAAACCCAGCTTAACTTGAGCAGTGTTTGATCTGTACCGGCTACTGGATCCAAGACCAGATTTGTTGCTGGTTCTATTGTTTTTGAGGTTATCGCGGCTGGGGCTGTTCGGCTGGCTGATGTTGTGGTTGATGCAGACGATCCAGTAGTAGCTGTTCCCGAAGTAGAGTTACCAGTATTTTCACTTCCACCAGGCGTCTGACCTGGGTTAGGCGTGGTTGCAACCGGAGGTGTATAATCAACATAAAGATAGGACAGGGTCGAAAGACCAAATTCTCTGGAATAAATCGTTCTCTGCCAATTACCAATTCCCTCCTCCCCCCAAATAAGAAAACCGTAGTTTTGTCTGCTACCAGCATACATTTCTCTGACAATTCCGACTACCGGAAGCGCAATCCATTTATTTGGTTCTTGGCATGGATAATAAACCGAAGTCATACCAGAAGCTCCTGGCTGATTATTCCAAGTAATACTATTTTCTCCCCAATCAGAAGTTAGCGCCGAAACGTATGTCGCATTAGGAGTACCAGAACATTCATCAGTGTAGTTTTTAACCGTTACATAAGCCTGATTAATGGTTGACCCAGTCGGTATCGACGGAAGTGAAAACTTAAGAAAAATTCGGCCACGATTGCCAGAGGTTGCTCGAAATACATAATTATGGTTTCCAGTACCAAAATTAGTTGTTGGAAATTGTGACCTAACATCGGCATCAGCAGAAACAGCAGTTGATGTATACTCGGCAAAAGCTTTTTGCCAAGAAAAAATAATTAACACCAGAACCATTAAAGCGACAATTTTTTTCATCTCATTCCTTTTATATTATTCGTATCTTAAAACATCTAAGGCATTGACTTTCGCCGCCCGGCGAGCCGGGTAGATGCCAGTAATAAAGCCAATAAGGAGTGCGATGGCGACAATGCCAAAAACAAAACTAAGTGGATAGTAAAAAACTGAAACCGCATTACCGCCGCCACGAACAGCAAAATAATTCAGTATTTTGTTGGTAATAATACTTAATATCAATCCAAGAAGTAATCCGAGTACACCACCAAAAGTTCCCAAACATACCGCTTCATAGATAAACAAATTTTTGATATCTTTTCGGCTCATACCAAGCATTTTGAGCAGAGCAACCTCTTTAACTCGCTCTAGCAAAGAAATGGTCAAAGTATTAAATGTGCCTAAAAGTGCAACTAGAAGTGCGATCAACCCGAATGATCCAAGAATAATTTTGAAAATTGTAAAGACTTGATTTACTTGAGTTACCGTATCACCAACATATTCAGTCTTAAGCCCAAATGATTCAATTAATTTTCTAATTCCAGGAACTTGATTTTGATCGTTAATGCGAACTTTTAGTTGAGAATATTGATTAACATTGTATGACGGCAAAACTAAAACCGAAGTGTAAGCAAACGGAGCAGAATCATCTTTAATTATGCCAATGATTTTATAGGTTTGGTCAGAAAAAGTCTTAAATTCATCAGTTTCCGATAATTCTTTCGGGACAATAACTGACAAATTTATCTCCCTGTTAATGTATTTTTGTGGATCACCATCACCATAAAACAAAAGAAATGAGGTATTAACAATGATTGGTTTATCTCCATCGATATTTTTTGGTAATGACGCTCCCGTGGTTATTTTTCTCCCGGTCCACTCCAGATAATTTGCTGAAACGGCAAAAAATGAAATATCCAGTTCGCGTCCATCATTTTTTGCTTTGCCGGCCAAATTGGTAATTTTTTCTACCGAAGAAACGTTCGAAATACCAGAGACTTTGTCAACCAAAGCATCGTTCAATTTTATAATCTCTGAATTACCGGTACCGACATCGACCAATTTAAAAGCATCACCAGTTGTAATTTGTTCTGTTACCAACTTTTGGATTCCAAAACCAAAAGAAACCAAAAAAACCACCGCTGAAATACCAATAACAATTCCGACCAAAGTTAAAACCGTTCTCAACCGATGAGTCATTAAATTGCGAAATGCTAATTTTATTAGAAATTTTTTATCCATGCCTTTTGTCTTCTATTATTTCACCGTCACTCATTTCAACTCTTCTGTTGCCAAAATTCCAGTAATCCTCGTTGTGAGTAACTAAAACAATTGTTCTTTTGTGCTTTTTATTTAACTCCAAAAATAATTTCATAATATCCTCGCCAGATTTGCTATCCAAATTTCCGGTTGGCTCATCAGCCATTAAAATCCAAGGGTTGGTAACAATCGCTCTGGCTAGCCCAACGCGCTGTTGTTGACCACCGGAAAGTTGTGTCGGAAATTGACCGGAAAAATCGGACAAATTCAAATCAGCCAAAACTTCTTTTGCCCGAATTAATGATTGCCCTTGACTTAATCCGCGAACCAAAAGCGGCAAGGAAACATTTTCCAAAACATTTAATGATTTAATCCAATACGGCATCTGGTAAACCATACCGATTTTCTCCGCCCGAAATGCCGCTCGCTCATCTTCCGACATTAAATTAATTTTTTTGCCTCGAATTTCGACTTCGCCAGCAGTCGGTTTATCCAAACCTAAAATAATATTTAATAGTGTTGATTTTCCACAACCGGATGGACCAAAAATTACCATAAAATCAGTAGCTGAAACGACTAAATCAACCTTTTTCAACGCTTGTATGGTATTTTTGCCAACAACAAAATTCTTTGTAACATCTTTAACTTCGATAACGGCGTCGTGTTGTGTTTTATTTTCAGTTATTTTTCCCGTTGACATCAAAACCCTTTCCCTAGCCAGCCAAACAAATTATTTAGTGTTTTTAAAATAATATTAAAAACCGATTGAGTTACCTCGCCAGAAATTATCGTTTGGGCTGAACTTTTCGCCGTATTATCAGCATGATCATGGCAAATGACTTGATAGTGGTATGGCGCCTGCGGTTTAAGATTCGAGATAACAGACAAGTGAGTCGTCGAAAATGAATCCTCTTCAGGGTTTTTACTGGAATAACTGTCGCCGGAAATTCCATCGGCGTACTCAATTTGGCACTTTGCCGGTTCATCAGTGCTATAACCGACAGTAATTTGCGCCTGATCGGTTTTACCACTTCCAACGTTTGAAGTATCTGATGAAATCTCCGAAATTACCGGCGGACGAGTATCGTAAGCGGTTTTGAAACTTTCTGTTCCGCTTTTAGCCATATTGCCAAATTGATCGATTCCAGTGGCATAAATTTCATAATCCGAGTTATCAGTTAGATTACCAATTTCAATCTTATGATCGCGAACTTTGTCCGAAGTCGAAATTTCCTTTTTATCACCACCCTTGACTCCGAAAAATACCGAGGAAGTGATTTCAACATTTGTTGTCCAAGAAACTGAGATTGCGGTGTCCGGCCGACCGGTAATTGGTTCAAATTTCAAACCGCCAATAGAAGGTAATGGCGGCATCACTACTGACTCACCGGCAAAAAATTTTGTTCCATCTTGCCCAGTTGCATTGACCCGAAATTGGTAAGTAATACCAGCAGATAAATTGCTAATTTTACTTGAATAACCGGTTAAATAATCATCAGAAGATATTACTGTGCCATAATTTCCAATTCCGTACTCCAAGCCGTACTTAGCTGCGATAGTGGAACTCCAGGACACGTTAATTGAGGTCGGTGAAAGAATATCAATTTTTAAATTATTTATTTGTGGCGCAGTCGCAGTGGTTGTTGTGTACCAATCACTTTGACCTAAATTTCCTGACTGGTCTGTCCAGGTAATTTGATACCGGTAACTTTTTTCCGGTTCCAAACCGATTACTTTTACCGTGTGCGACATTGAATAATCAGTCAAACCCTGTTCAGAAATATAAGTGTTACCCTCGTAAACCTTAATATAGCCGGTTGTTGCTTTGCTAGAAACCCAAGTGGCAGTAATTGATGACGGACCTGCGACAACTGTCGGACCATCAACAACTTGAACAACAGCAGTCGAACAAAATACTGAAGTTTGATAAGCCGAAACATTTCCAGCATTATCCTCCGATCTGACATATAAAATATTGTCACCATCTTGATAGGCAGTAGTTTGAAGAGTAGTTTCTAAATTATCAGTGACGACGCCGGTCGTTCCACGGCGGTATTGGTAGGTTTTAAAACCAGAACCGCCGGTATCGGATGCTGCCGGCCAAGTGAAAGTGAAGGAGGTTGATGTTGAACAACCAGCTGGTGAAACATTTACATACTCAGGCGGATCAGGGACAACATTGTCATATTTATAAGTAAATATAGTGGCAGCTGCAGAAACATTACTGTTGTTGTCTTTAGTTTTGATCCTTAAATAATAACTGCTTCCAACTATCAAACTAGTAGCAGAAGTATAATTTTGTATTGCTCCTATTCCTCCCGAGTGAGCTTGATAGTCTCCCGAAGTCTGTGGATTAGCATCAGCAGTACTGCCAAAATAAATATAGTAACCAGCAACTCCAGCACTATCATCAGTGGCACCGGAAAATTCAAAATATGGGTTGGCAAAGTGATTCCAATTGCCATCTACCAATGCTGAGCCTTTGGTGACGCTATCATAACCATTGATTGTGCCAGGATTTGTCGGCGGAGTAATATCCCCGGCTTCAGTCGCTGTTAGAGAATAAAAAGTTGCAGGAGAGTTTTGATTGTTGAACTCGGTTTTAATCCAATCGGCGCTACGAATTCCTGATGATACTCTCACGTCGTCTAATAAACCATTCCAATCAGTAGAAATTTGATGAACCGTTGTGTCACCATAAACCAATGAACCGCTCGCGTGCGTGGTGTCGGTAACATTTACTTCACCATCAACATAGGTTGTTGCCGTGTTAATGCCATCATAAACATAGGTCACAAAATGCCAATTACCAGTAGAAAAAGCTGTTCCTCTATCGGTCCAGTCAAAACCAAGCGATGAGTTTAAGGCAGATCTCGGTTTCTGCCAATCATCAATATGCAACCGATAACCCTGATCTGCCATTTGAAAATATATATGGCCAAAATTATCAGAAGTATTAAGCCAAGTGGAAACAGTAATACTAGTCGGACGCAGTGTGGCCGAATTAGTTAAATTGATTTGTCCATGAGTATCAAAACTCAGCCCATTTCCAATTTTTGCATTCGTGATCCAGGCATTTCCAGTGCCAGTGAAATTACCAGAGTTAACATTGGATGTGCTATCGGCAACAGCGGTCCCGGCACCTTCACTCATATGCCAAACACCGGCATACGATGACCAAACATTAGTTTTATCCTGCTGATCCGCGCAGCCAGCATTACCATAATATAAATAAATGTCAGTATTGGCGGAACTGGAAACATTAGTTTTTATCCAAACAATGAGGTTCCCTGTAGTGTTTGTATAACTTTCAATTTCGTGCGGAAGTTTGGTCGTTTGGTCTGATGCAATAAAAACAAAATCCTGCCCAGTTGACTGAGCGACATATCCACCATTAGCAATAGTTCGCCAATCATTAACCGTTGAAGAGACCAGAACCGGAAATGCCGTTTGATTAGAGACAACTTTAGTTTTGTCGATAGTAATTTTAGTCCTATATTTCCAATCACTATTGTACCAATTAGCCGCTTTTGCAGTTTTCTGGTTAACTATAGATTTATGATTTAAATTGACAAAAACAATTGATGCAACAACAACCAAAATAATCAGAACTAAATTAAGTTTTTTACTTCCAAATCTCCCCATTTCCCTCCAGTTGTAGGTAATAAGATTATTATACTATATTGAGTAATTGATAACAATATTTGCTAGATGATAAAAAATTGTCTATAATTCATATATAAGAAATATTAGAGGGGCTCGAATAATATCGAGTAGAATTATGAAGAAGTTTTTTGTTCTCTTCGCCGCCAGTATTTTAGTACTTTGTTCATTCAGTTATGCCGAAGCCGGACCGTCAATAGACCAACAATATACTGCTGGTGACGGTTCAGTATCAATTGAATCCTCACTTGGAAGATTCGCCCAAACTTTTAAACCGACCTACACAACACTGGAAAAAGTAGAGATTGAGCTGACAAACATTGTCGGAAGCAAAAGTATGAGCATAAGTATTCGACATAGAACTGGCCTCAACTGGGATACCGGTAATGTGCTTACGACCCCGGTCCAAACAATAACAAACGGTTGGAATACTTTCGATTTTGACAATATAACCGTTGGCATCACCGCCAATGATTCATATGGCATTTTTACCAACTGTTCACAGGAGGGACCGCAATGGAAGTATTCCTCAGGACCAAGTGTTTTTTCTAAAGGTTACGCAATCTGGCAAAGCATTGACAAACCTGATTGGGATTATAACTTCAAAACCTGGGGCAGTAATCCTGTCGACATTGTTGCCGAAAACACCCAAGCAACAGACGGGCAAAACACAGCAACAGGCTCAACTGAAACTTTGGGCACAACCTCCGCTTCAATTGCTAAACCAACGACGCTAACAGCGATTTATTCAGATAATGGAAAAGGTGTCAAACTAAACTGGAAGGCTTCAACAACTGTAGATATTGATGGTTACAAGGTTTTTAGATCTGAAAGCGCAAGTGGAACGCCGGCAAAAATTGCTTCGATTGCAAAAGGTACATTAGAATATCTTGACATTGATGTTATCACTGGAAAAACATATTATTATCAAGTTCGAGCCTACAAAGGAGACAGCCAATCCGTAAGTTCAAACATTGCCTCGGCTACCGTTCCAGCCGACGCCGCCCCGGCAAAACCGATGCATCTAAAAGTTGTTGATAGAACCTACACTATGCTAGAGGTAATGTGGAGAAAAAATCAGGAGTGCAAATATTCCCGCCTCGGCTCACTTTTACTCCTTTCTGAATCTTGATTCCGGAACAATGTACAAAATTGAGGTTATTGCAAAAAATGCCGACGGAGCGACTTCAACTCCAGCAATTACCTTTGGTTTCACCCAGTGGCCGGAAGCAATTGAACAGCTGATGGATAGAACCAGAACAGCGGCAGCGGCAGCTATATTGATATTGTTTCTAATTTTAGCCGTTAATACCGCCAAACATTACCAGAAGAAATAATTGTCACAATCAAAAAATGCCCGC
>JAPLVG010000016.1:0-50980 GCA_026397235.1 Candidatus Berkelbacteria bacterium | reverse complement strand
CCCGCGACCCGGGCATTTTTTGATTAAAGATTATATTATATATGACTTACGCAAAATCCACGGAGACCACGCTTTAGTCGTTCGATTTCACTCAGACCATGAGCAATGTCGAATGGCGTGTTGGATAACAAGCTAAAGCTTGGACTCCATCGCGTAAGTCGTAATTATGAATGAATCAGCTTTTCAATTTCATCAACTAGATGATAAAATTGCTCAGATCGCACACTTCTTGGACGAGACAATCCGACATTTTTTGCCTCTTTTACTTTTCCCGGATTTGCCGACATAATTATTACCCGATCAGCTAACTCCACTGCTTCTTCAACCAAGTGTGACACCATCAAGACTGTCAAATTTCTTTCTTTCCAGATGGATAATAATTCCGCACGCAATTTTTTTGCCGTAAAGATATCTAGCGCCGAAAAAGGTTCATCCAAAAGTAAAATTTCCGGATTAATCGCCAAGGCTCTAGCGATTCCAACCCGTTGCTTCATACCACCGGATAGTTCCTTTGGATGTTTTTTCTCAACGCCGGACAGGCCCATAGCGGTAATTTGCTCTCTAACTATTTTTTTTGCTTCTGATTCTTTAGCTCCTGACATATTTAATCCAAAAGCTATATTTTCTTCAACGGTTAACCAAGGGAATAAGGCGAAATTTTGAAAAACCATGGCTAATTTATCAGTGTTAACTCTTACCGCCCCCGCTGTTGGATTGATTAGCTTGGCGACTATCCGCAGAAGTGTCGATTTGCCGCAACCAGATGGCCCGACAATGCAAACAAACTCGCCTTTTTTAATTTCAAAACTAATATCTTTCAAAACAATTTGTTTTTTGCTATCTATTTCGAAATTCTGCGAAATATTTTTTAATTGTATTATTTGGCCATCAGTCATTATGACTCCGAACTATAATTGGTAGCTCGCGTGAGTAGCGGCAACCAAATTAATTTATTAATAACAAACAAAAGCATTAGCAAAATAATAATTCCAAACGCCAAAGCAACATTTTTTTGATTCTGTCCTAAAAATCCAAGATATGATCCTATGCCGATGTTAGTTTTAACCAAAAGTTCGGCACCGATAATGAATTCCCAGCCTTCACCCCATCCAACAATTGAGCCGGTTACAATTGACGGCATGAGCTCGGGAAACACGAAATGGACTAAGCGTTTCGAACCACGAGCGCCAAAAATAGTTGCCGCTTCTTCAAAATCTTGGCGGCGATTTTTTATTCCACCAATAATTGAGAAGAGTATCGGCCAGATCATGGTTATAGTTAAAACGATGATGATAATGAACTCTGGAGAATTTCGTAGTGCTACAACTAAAACTGGGAATAAGGCAAAGCTTGGAAAACTCTGCAGGACATCAAAAACCGGCAACAATAATCCTTCTAACCAACGACTCGAAGTCATAGCCAGAGCGATAATGATAGCAAGTGTTGCGGCTATAATATAGGAAATACTGGTGCGAATTAGGCTGACGACAAATCCGCCCAGAATCTGATTCCAGCTTAAACTAGAAAAACTAAAAACAAAACCTACAACTAAAAATGCTGCCAAAATCCAAGCCCAGCTAATAGCGCCACTGGTAAAATGGTGCTTTAAAATGTGATGCTTACTGCTTTTTTGTAGTGGATGAGAATATCGCATAAATTAAGTATAGCAAAATATCCCACCGACTGATAAATATTGCCTCTACCAAAAAAACCAGCCGAAGCTGGTTTTTTTTAGCAAATCGCCTTATTTTCAGAAAAAAGATAAATCTGGTGTACGACCCACACCTAGTTCAACCACTGTCCCATCTTTCATTATAACTTGATCAGAATAGATAAAAACATTTCCATTACGAGCTAAATTATCCTCGACTGTCAAATGGATATTGAAGCTTTTTACTTTTTCTTTCCAGCTTTCACCCAGTCTCTGTTTGGCATGTCTTTCAAGACTGTATCTGATCAATTCAGGGTTATTCATGCACTCAGGATCTCGTACATTAGTTCGGTTTTCACAACTCACAGATATTGGAATAATGTCATCAATTAATTCTCCCTGTTCAGTGGCCGCTAAATTTTCTTGACCATTTTGTTTATGCTGAGCGCTGCCCAAACCATTTTTATCTTCTTTTTCAATTCGCAAGTCCTTGCCCAAATTTTCAGCCCGTTGTTCCCCTTCTTTTATCCGTTTATTGGAGGGCTTGAAAATCCCTAAAACTTTTTTTTCGCGAAATGGTTTCTCAACTTTGGCCATTTCTTGTGCAATTTCTGGATCTTTCACTTGTCCACGCTCATTATAAAGCTCCTGTGGTGATCCTTCTACTCCACCTGGCATAAATACCTCCAAATTTTATCTTGGACTAAATCCAAGGATTAATTAATTCTAGTTTCTAATTCCATAGTAGTAGTAGTAGTAGTAGTAGTAGTAGTAGTAGTAGTAGTAGTAGTAGTAGTAGTCAAGTGCTACAACAATTTTTCCTATTTTTAATGCTATTTATTATGTTCAGCGCTTTTTCCACCGATCATCGGCACCAATCCCCGACTGATTGTGACCGATCGGTTAATATCGGTCTGAAGTTTGATATAATAATTGTAATGAAAAAAGAGACGGGAAAAGAAACTCTGAATAAAATCGGCCAAGTTTCGGGTGAAATCACTTGGACTATTCTCAGCATAATCGCCCGAATTCCTGAGGCATTACTCGGATCATTCATTGATCACAAAAATATCGACGGCCATGGATTTCTCGCCGATCAATTAATCGACAATTTGAGAAGTATGGACAAGCGAGGCTACATCGAACTAAAGAAAATTGACGGATCTTACTCTGTCCGCCTGACGACGAGAGGCAAAATCAAGAATTTGGAAAATCCCAAAAACAGCGAATCGGACGGTAAAATTAGAATTATTTCCTACGACATTCCAGAAGAGCATTGCAAAAGGAGACATCAATTTTGCCGAACTTTGCGACGAATCGGCTACAAGAAACTGCAAAAAAGTTTGTGGGTTTGTCGCTTCAACAAAGCAGATGAAATTGATTTGGTGGTTGACGAGCTCGGCATCCGTGAATATGTCTCGTATTTCATTGTCGATAAAAGTAATGTTGACGACCATATCAAGAAACTCTTCTGATCTCCGACTGATTGTGACCGATCGGTTAATATCGGTCGGGATAGTAAAAACTGATGATGGTCGATAATTAAAAACAATAAAAAAAACGAGGTGTTAAATAATTTTCCCCGCATTAGCAAAATGATTTATGTTGAAATATCGCGTTGATTGAAAACCAGGGCACCTGCTGTTGTACAAATGATGATGATGGCGATGAAAATCCAAACGCCGAGTTTGTCGACGCCGGTATAGAGTACGTCGGCGGAAAAATAGTGGAAAAATGACAGATATTTTAGTTTGTCTAAACTTTCTTTTAATGACGAGATAATAAAGACAACGTACATTAAAGTGATAATTCCACCGGCGATACCAGTAACGCGGCCCTTGACCGAAAAGATTGCTGAAAGCACATAAGAGAAGGAATAAATCGCTAAAGAATATAATACTGACACGAACAACAGCCGCCAATAAACCACAGCTGAATAATCAACATGGAAAAGCTTTGCTATCGGAATTACGGTCACAGTTGAAAGGATACAAAAAATGATCAATAGTAATGAGCCAGAAAAAAACCGCGAGAAATAAAGTTTTGTTCTGGAAATCGGCTGCGAAAGTAAAAATTCAATCGTTCCGGTTTCTATCTCGCCAGCAAGATCGTTGGCCGCGATCGAAATGGCAAAAATTGCCGCTAACGCCTGAAAAACTACCGAAAATTGTTTGCTGGCCAAAAGCGCCTCAAGTGAAAAATTCGTTAATTGTGCCGCCGATGAACCAAGAGCTTTCATCAACGCTTCCGGCATCGATTTCATCACTTCAGCCAATTGTTGTGATTGGCTCGCCATACTGGGATAAAGCGCAACGTACAAAAGCAATAACAAAATTGACGACATAGAATAAATTAGCATCGGCCACTTTCGCTCTTTCATTGTCTCCCAAGTAATTCTAAACATAATTTGTTATAAGTTGAAAGGGTTGGATGTTAGTATAGTCGTAGTCTAAGTTCAAGTTATTTATCCCAAAGACTTCGACCTAAACTTTACCAATACTCACCTCTACGCCTAACAACTTATTCCTCATTTATTTCTCTGGTAAAACTCCATAAAAATATCTTCCAAACTAACGTGAGTGATTTCCAAATCTTTAACTTTAATTTTTGCTAATTTTTCCATCACTGGATTAATGTCGCCCTTGACTTTCAACATTGTTAGACCGTCAGTGTGGCTAATGATTTCAATATTTTCAGCAGCAAAAATTTTAGGATCAATTTTTTCGGCATGAAAACGAACATCATACATTTTCATCAACTTCATTTCCGAAATTCTTTCAACTGCCACCATTTTGCCGTCTTTAATAATGCCGACTCGATCACAAACCTTCTCAACTTCGGATAAATTATGAGATGACATAAAAACCGTGCCGCCGTTTTTGGCAAAATTATCAAGATAGTTTAGAAATGCATTTTGCAAAATCGGATCAAGTGATGATGTTGGTTCATCAAGGATTAAAATTTCCGGGTTGTTCATTAGCGCCAAGATAATTGAAAGTTTTCGCTTGTTGCCAGATGATAAATTTGCGAAATTTTGTTTTGATGTCAATCTAAATAATTTAATCAGGTCGTCAAGATTTTTTGATTTTCCCCGCATTCCCTGCTGAAAATCCAAGTGCTTTTTGACATTCCAGTGGTTATAAAATCTGGCCGTATCTGAGAGATAGCCGATCTTTCTTTTTAATTCAACGCTATCTTTTGTCGCATCAAGCCCGGCAATTTTAATTTCACCGGAAGTTGGGCGGATAAAATCCATTATCATTCGTATTGTTGTCGTTTTACCTGCCCCATTTGGACCCAAAAAACCAAAAATCTCACCCTTTTTAATTTCAAAAGAAATCCCGTCAACGGCCCTAACCGCCGCAAAATGCTTCTTCAAATCTTTGACTTCAATAACAGTTTCCATTTGTTATATTTTACCACATGGTTGATATTAAAAAAATGACCAATCGCACAGATTGGTCCAAGATCACTACAGGTGGTCTATGCCGATTGAAGAGGTTTGAAATCCTTGTCGAAACGATAAGTCCGTTCGATGAATTCCTCGCCGACGATAACGGTTGGTAGCCAATCAGCGTCGGCTCCTGGCAACTGATCAACTGGGAGATTGTCAACCGGATACCATTCAGGAGCTCCCATTGACGAGGTTTCTTTTGGGCAACCTTCCCAACCGCGAGCTACAAAGACGTGGCACTTTAGGTCAACATGCTCTTTGCCAGGAAAAATGAAGTAGATTGTGGCTTGGAGACAAAGCTTTCCCGGTTCGACAACAACATCTTGTTCTTCAAAAAGCTCGCGAGCGGCACAAGCTGCCGGATCTTCACCTTTTTCAACATGGCCGCCAGCGGCATTTAGCTTGCCTTTGACGTATCGCAGTTTCTTCTCCGCAAGACAAACTTCCAGACCTTGCACACCATTGCGGATCAAATAACAAAGTGTTGTCTCGTTCATCTGTTTAGACCTCTTGCGAATATACTAGCAAATTTACAAAAATAATCAATAAGAAAAAGACCATCTTGCGATGATCTATTTTTTATGGCTCCCCGGGTCCGATTCGAACGGACAACCTTTTCGTTACACTTAATCCACTATTTTCATAGCAGCGTGGACTATATCATCTCCATTTTACAGGAGTCTCGGTATCTAGTCTCTACGGCGCCCCAGCACCACTTTTACATTAACCTAACGTAAAAGTGGTGCTGGGTTCCCACGGTATTAGCATATCTTACGACTTAGCCTTCACCGTTATCCCGAGATTTTTCAACCAACGTTTCTGTTGGAAGCTGCGTTGTTCCTTCATGAATTTCATGATGACAATTTGCACAAACTAATACACATTTATCAGCTTCGGCCTTTGTTCTTGCCCATGACCGGGTCAAACCCCTAAGGGATAAACCAAAGCTTTTGTCACTATCATCAATGTGGTGGAAATACAAAGCCGCGCTGCATTTATGGTATCCACAAACGCAACACTTACCACCTTTGTACTTAACCGTCATTGCTTTAATCATTTTTCTTCTTTTGGCGACGGCTTTTTTGTTTTCCTCTGCTCGATCTCGATATTTTCTTTTCTCCATTAAGCAGATTGTCTCATATTTATGAAGGAATTTTAAGGTGCCACAGCGAATTGCTCTGCCATTGAGCTACCGGGGAATACAGAAAAATCTTAGCAAAAAACCAGTTGAATGTAAATGGAACAGGATAATTCGGTTTTTTGCTATAATATTATTAAATTAACCAAGGAGGAATTATGCGAAACGAAGTGGAGTCCGCCTCTGGCGGAGAAAAAAAAATTGAAGAGGGATCATTTTGGTCGAAGAACAAGTTAGGAATTATTTTAGTAATTATTGGTCTAATTGCTATCGCCGCGATTGTTACAGTCGTGATTTACCGATCGAAACCAAAAACCATAACACCGGCCGTTACGACTCCAGTTAATCCGCTGGCACAATTTGACGGCAGTTACTCCGGCACTTCCAATGCCAACAAAGGAATTACCGCTGCTAATGTGAACATTTTAAACGGCACAATCACCGGTACCGCCAATTATACCGGAGCATATAGCATCAAAATTGTTCTAACCGTAACCGGAACAGTTGATGCCAACGGCAATGTCAGCGGCAATCTGTCAGGAACAGGGACCAGTGGCGGCCAAAGCGCTACAGTCATCGGGACATATACCGGGGCGATCAGCGGAACGACAATAAATGTCAACTACAGCGGTTCCGGTGGCGGCGAATCTGCCAGCGGTACAATTGTTCTAACGAAAAAATAGGGTCGCACTATAGATCATATTTTCAATCAGTTTTATCTCCAAACCGATTGGCTTTTGAGATCGGTGCAATGGCAAGAGCTGCAGGTATTTTTGTAATACTGCCAGGTTCCGGAATCCCAGCCGGCATAATTGTAGCTGCGTTGACAGGCGGAACTTTGACAGCCGGAACAGCCAATTGAATAGTACAACTGTTTTGTCGTTTGAGTCAAAGGAGTTGTTGTTTGTCCGGAGCTGGAGTCGGATTTTGGCGTTGTGGTTGTTGATTTAGAATCCGTTGATTTCGTGTCGGAATTAGTATTATATTTTTTGAAATAATCTGAAAACGAGGCAATGGCGACAATAAAAATAATAATTATTATAAGACCAACAAAACAAGAAACACAGGCGTTTTGTTTCGGTTTCGGCGCCGGCTGAACCGCAGCTGGTTGGATTGGCATCGGCTTTTGAGCCGGTTCGGCTATTTTTTTATCTTTCTCCTCGCCGTCCCCAACCATCTGGCCACATTTTTGGCAGAATTTCTCATCTTTGCCAATTTTCGCCCCACACTTAGAACAAAACAACTTTCCTCCTAGCACAAAAACCGAGATTTTTATCTATCTATTTATTGAGCTGATTTTCGATGTTTTTTCCAGTAAAAATACCAAACCAAAATCAAAACAATTAAGATCAGACCAACTCCGGTCCACAACCAAGGATTGGAATACCAATGAGAAACATTAGTTGCTGCCGATGTTTCAGTCGCCGCTGTGCTTGCTACTTCTGTGGCGGTTTTGTTGGTTGCATCTACTGTAAAAGCTAATTTTTTAGAAATTCTGGTATTGACGCCATCTTTCGTGCTGACAAAATAGGCAGTGTGAGAACCGTCGGCTAATCCTTCCGTAAGAACAATCGACCACAAACCGTTGGCATCGGCAGTGGCTGATTTAACCAGTTTGCTGCTGAAAATATAGGCCGAAATTAAAGCGCCCGGTGTTGCACTACCGCTAAATTTCACTCCGGTCAAATTACCGGTGCTATCTAATGCTGCAGTTGTGTCAGTGCCGACACTAACCATAAGAATTGGATCAACTGAATATTGTCCCCAACTATTGGCTAAATCCGCTTCCGTATCCGGCAGAACCGGTGAAGCTGGCGCAACGACTGCCGGAGTGGTAGCCGCGGGTGCAGCCGGTGCATCAGCGATGGTATAACTACCACCACTTGATGAAGAGAAAATATCAGTCACCGAATAGCCGTCGGTTGATTTAACCGAACCGCCGCTGATTGAGATATAAGCTTTGCCGGCTTTTTTACCCTTTACTTTTAGTGTGTAGGCTGTGACGCTGCCTTTCGATCCGGAAACGGCGCCAAAAAAATTCAGCGAGCCGGTGCTTGGTTCGGTCGTCCATTTTTCCACGCTTGACCCCTTGGTCAAAGAGACAATCGTTAAATTTGTTGTTGCCACACTGGCACCGAAAGAGGTAAAGTTTTGCCCGCCGCCATTGACCGAAATTGTAACATTAAAACTGACGCCGGTGGTTTTTGCGCCGCTTCCTGGTGATGCGGAAATTGTAGCAGTCGCTGCCGCATTTGCCGGTGAAATATTTAAGCAGAAGACTGTTGCTGCTACCAACAAAGCCGACGTTATTATTGCTGTTATTCTTTTCATTTGTCTCCTCCTATTTTATAATTTTAAATTTTTTAAGCGTTCCACCAATACATCATAATTGTGAAATCGTCATTGTCAACCGCACCGCTTGAATTGTAGTCGGCCATAGTGTTGGTTGGCGCACCCCAGTTGTACATCAACAAGGTAAAATCGTCGTTGTTGATTGACCCGTCATTATTAATATCGCCATTTTTATAAACTGTCAAAGTCATGGTATCCGAAGCAGAATTGCCGGCGGTATCCGATCCGGTCAATGTCAGAGTATAAGTTCCGGCAGTGGCACAAGAAATTGTGCTGACCGCCGCGGTCGAACCAAAACCAACAGCACTGTTGCCAGACCAAGCGATTCCGGTAGCACCAGAGACTGTGCCATTCTGAGTAATTGTCTGGTTGGCATACATTATTCTATTTGCGCCAGCATCAACGGTCGGAGCGCCAGTATCCAAAATAAAAGTTATGCCTGCAAAACCAACTCCAACATTTCCAGCCATGTCGGTAGTATTGGCTGTAATGGTTTTGGTTCCATCTCCAATATCACCCCAGGCAGCAGATGGAATAGTAAATAAATAATATGGATTATCCGGATCAGCAAGATCTTCGCTGGTGAGAACATGTGTTTGAGGAATTGGGAAAGAAACACCATCTAGCAAAAGCTCCAATGTATCGCCGACGGCAGCGCCAAGGGGAAGAGGCATAAAATTAACAACAGCATCAATACCTGCCGCTTTATCAGCAATGTTTCTATAGCCGCTGTCGTCCACAAAATCAGGAACCTGAGGAGCCATCGGAGGAGTGGAATCGATGGTAAAGTTGATAATGCCGCCGCCGCTGAAAGCATTGGTATGGTTTTCTGCTTTATCTGTGACTTGCAACCAGATAGTAACATCTGATCTATCAAATAACGAAGGAAGTGTCCAGCTATAACTGCCGGTATTAGCCATATCGCCAGAAATTGATCTCCATGTGCCAGTATCAGTTCCATCCCAATAGTCCAAAGCGATCGATAACTCAGGCAGATTTTGGTCCGTAATTTTAGTTGGATCCCAGGTAATATTGTGAACTGAGTCGCCGGCCCAATGTTCGCCGCCGTTTGGTGAGGTGATTGCCGCAGCATCGACTGCCGGAGAAACCGTATCGATATAAGCACTTTTGGCAAGATAGTTAGTCGGAGGAACTAGTGTTGCGGCATTGCCAGCCAAGTCAGTCCCGTTGAGCGTTAAGCTTTCCATACTATCTCCAATGCCGGCATCGTCATGGATTATTGTGCGAGTATATTTATAATCATTACCAGAAACGGCTGCGGTTGCTCCATCAACAACTTGATTTAGAACCCCTCCGGTATTGCTTTCAACTGTTGGAGTGGCCGCCAGTGGCTCGTCGGAGGTAATTTTTATATAGTATGTCCCGACTTTTAGATAAGGATTGTTGCCCAGTGAAGTTGAGAGTCCGGAATTGGAATAATACTGGATGGTAAAAGTTGGGGCTTCGTTGTCAATCTTAAATGATACTCCGGAAGTCGGAGTGGCTGTAATAATATTACCAGCCAGATCAGTGCCGACCGAAAGAGAGACCGCTATTGTATCAAGATGAGTTTCTGATGCCCCAACATCGAGGGTATAGGTATAATGAGTAGAGTCATCTTTCGTCATATCAGTTGCCGACAAAACGGCATGATCAAGAGCGATTTTTGTCGCTGGATCAACAACCATTGGTTCATTAAAAGTCGCTTTGATAATGAGAGTGTCTGAATTTTTAACAGAGATTGATGACGCCCAAGTTGAACCAGCATCTTTGGAGTAAGTAACAGCAGCTGTCGGCGCGGCGTTATCGACAGAAAAGGTGGCCCCTGAAGTTGGGGTAGAGTTAATGACATCGCCGTCATCGTCATCGATACCAACTGAAAGCGAAACTGTTGCCGTTGCAACATTGCCAGCCGGAACCGTAAAGTCATAATAGTAATGTTGTTTGTCGACCCCTTTTGTCATATCGACAGCCGAACGCAAATCACTATCAATTGCAACCTGAGTAACCGTCGTGTCAGACATATCTTCAGAAAAAGTGGATTACCCTCAAAGTCGTACCGTTTTTGACGCTGGCAGTCGAAGCCCAAGTTGAACCGCCATCGGTTGAATAAGTGATGGCAGCGGTCGGCGGAGTGCCGGCTTCAGCAAACTGTGGCGGTAGAGCAATAAACAATGAATAAAAAACCATCGATAGTGCGCAAGAGAAAACGACAACTTTCTTTGCCCACTTTCGTAATTGCATCATCTTCCCTCCCTTTATCGCTATTAAATCAATAATGCTGCTACCCTTTTATCTTAAAACTTAATGATATCTTTGTCAAAATGCAAAAAGTTAGGCCGGCGGAGAAAAGGTTTTTTTGTAGTGTCTTAACATTTTGATGATAAAGAAAATCGCCGCTGTCAGCACTAATACCATGCCAGCCGTTACGCCGAGCGGGCCGCTCTCGGACAGAAATGACTCGCTACCGCCACTGGCGGAAATAAACAGCATCCAGAGAAGAATCGCTAACAGACAATATAAAATTTGATAAATACTGGCGATGATGAAAACCGTTTTATTTCTAACAAAACGTTGCAGTACGACAGAAACGATAAAAATTGAGCCGGGCAGCAGTAAAACTAACATTAATATTGTCACGACAAAGATAAGAGCATTGGTCAACCAAAAGTCAGCGGTTTTATTAACCGGAGCCGGAATAATGCTGTTGTTTGATGCGGATGTGATGGTCAAATCACCGGTGATTTTGTCCGGGACAAAAGTTGCTGACAGTCTGGTTAGAAAGAGTTTATCGCCGGTGATTTGTGTTCCGGAAAGACCGGTATTAATTTCGTCCAGATTATTTTTTAGCAACCAATTAGCATAATTTTCGGTAAGCGAACTTTCTTCGACTTTACCGGCCGAAATCACGTACAAAGTCAGCGGCATACTGGTCGAAACTATTTCCGGTTGCGCGCCGACCGGTAAATCGGTCGGCGAATCGGCAACGTCGGTTGGCAAAATAGATCGAAGCACAACGCCGGTTAGTTTCATCGGATAAATTATCTTATCGGTTTTAAAAGTGAATTTTAGCGGCGTTAAATCGCCGTGGGCCATTGCTCTTCCGGTACTCGGATCATTGACCAAGCTCGGCTGAATTCTGGCAACGGCAAAATACCAGCCACTGTCAACATAACTTTTTAGCGCCGCATCCTGCCCCGCCGGATAATTGTAACCGTGGTCGGCGAGCCAAGTGGAAAGCGATTTTTCGTCGCTGGCCTTGAGGACTGCGGTATTGTACATATCAACGGTTTTTTCCGAAATTATCTCGACCGGCATTTGAGCGGAATTTGGCGAGCGGAATTCGGCCGGCTAAAACCAAAACCGCTACTGGTACTCAAATTTCCAATTGTTGGTCTAGTTATTTCTGCCAAAGTTTTAAAAAGTTGTGGCGAAGCTTTGTCAATTTCCGGTTTTGCCGGCAATGGTATGACCCAAGAAAAATCCTTGGCATTGCCGCGAAAACCAGCGGAAATGACTAAGGTTTCGGTTTGTCCAGCGAAGTAGATAAACGCCTGCTGGCTGGTTTCGTAACCGTAATAGTCAGGCGGAACATAAATTCCACCGTCGGCCTTGGCTGGTTTGATTGATGGGAAAAACAAAGATACAACAACGATGAACAGTCCTAAGATTTTGATGATTTTCATATATCCCCTTCAGTTAATTATTTCGAACCGGAAAATGTTTCCGAACAAGTAACGGTGCCAGTGCCACCTTCAGTGTAGGCGTTAACCACCATTGAAATTTTGCCGGAAACTGAGGAGCCGGAAAAATGGTAAATTGCGGTGAATTTTATGCCGCCAACGCCACCGTAATTCATACTATAAACAAAGGTTGCATTGCCAGCAGAATCAATTTGCGAAGTTGTGCCATCAAAATTTTTTACTTTATTGCCACTAACAACGACTGTGTCAGAGAAACCAGCGGCATTAAACATTGAACCGTACCCGAGTGAGGTGCCGAGATTACAGCTCATGGTTGAATAGGTAACATGATAATTGCCATTCCAAGTTGGTGTGATTGTTCCCCCGCCACCATTATTTCCCCCACCACCAAAGTTTGGTATCCAAGTTGGCGCCGTATATGGTTTCGGCAAAAGTCCCTGTTCCGGACAACCATTGTTTCCACCCATAAAGCGTTGGCCGGAGGTTGTCAGATAATCCCAGCAAGTTTGAGAGCCATTTGGATAATTGCAATTCCAGCCGGCTGACAATGTTGTCGGCAAGCGATCTTTAACGCCGCTAGCTCCGCCGGTTTTCCCACCTTTTGCCGCACATTCATCATTAAACGCTTGCTCCATTGGCGAGACTGCTTTCGGGTCAGAGCCTTGGGTAATTCCAGCACCGCCAGTATTGTAACCGTTATCGATAGAAATAGTTTTTAGCATATCATCCCAAGCATTGTTCCATGCAGTCCGAGCATCACCATCGCCAACAGAATACCGATGCGCCGATTGCCAAGTCGGCGGCAATTTCTTTTTGACATTGCCGTGGCAAGGAGCGAAATCTCCACAGCGGCCAAGTGGAAATCGGAGCGAATTTTTTGCCTCGGCTGGTGTAACAATAATTTCCGCTAGGCGATCAACTGATACAACATAAGCGGTGGAGATATCACCAAGCGCGATATCCTCAGCCTGAAGTTCAGCCCCGATATAGCGCATTGAATCTTTATCGCCTTTGGCAATCGCTAAGTCACCATAATCTTTTGTTGATACAATCCGATCAAGCGAGGTCTGAAAAGCGTCTTTTGCCTGATAACCGGATACTTGCGATGCGAAAGTTGTCGGTGCCTCCGGCCTGGTTTTCCAAGCTTTTTTACTGGCGGCGGCATCATTTAATTTTTTTGACCAGTCATAAATAGCATTGTAATAGTCGCTGAAACCAGAAGGCGGCGAAACTTTTGATAGCGAATCTGTCGCCGCAGCAGTCTGAGTTTTGACACCGGCAAAATCGGCAGTTGATTTTCCGGCGACGATATCATCGCCCAAATACTCAGCTGCCAATGCCGATGTGAATGCATCTTGCATGTTGCCATAACTGGAAGCTTCTTTGTCTTTTTGATAATAGTAAATGATAGTGCCGGCACCAAGAATCAATAAAATTGCGACTCCCATCGCAATTGCACCAGCGACCTGTTTCTTGACAATCGCTTTAATAAATTCATAGATCAGGTACAGAAGGAATACTGTCACAGCCGTAATAGCTACCCAAACAAAAACCGCTGAGGAACTGGTTGATGATTTGGAGCCAAAACCCAAATATAAGATTATCGGCGCTAAAATAAAAATTAAAAACAGTCCGGCACAAGTTAGGCAAGGATTTTTTTTTCTTGCTGGCGCAGCTGGTACTGCGGCTTTCGGAGGCGCTGGTTCCTCCTTTTTCGCTTCCTCTGATTTCTCTTCGGATCCATGGCCAGGATGTCCACACTTAGAACAAAACTTCTCCCCTTCCTTTAGTTTCTCTCCACATTTGGTGCAAAACATTTTTACCCCCAGAAATATTATTTACTAAAAACGACCAGCAATTTTTCTTAGATTTATTATATCACACTAATAAACTTCGCTCGATTTTTGATTCTCCTAATTTCAATGTATAATTAATTTAGTAGTAAAAAGGGAGAGATTATGCCTGAAGAAATGGAATTAGGAAAAAAGAACGGCGGAAAGAATATTTGGATTATTTTGATTATTGTCGTAATTGCAGCGGCAATCATTGGTGATTGGTATTTCTTTTTGAAAAAATCAGCCGAGGGCGGAAGTTGCTCGTCTGATAGAAGATGTGAAACTAATCTAAAATGCATCAGCAAAACCTGCTCGTCCGGTGCAAGAGGATCAGCCTGTTCCGACCAGGCTGACTGCAAAACGAGTTACTGTGTCAACTCCAAATGTACTGAAGGAAAAGTCAACGATGCTTGTATTACTTATAAAGATTGTGCCGATGGACTTTATTGCAAAATCGGCACCTGTATAATTCCGCCGGATTATTCAAAATATTTCACTAAGGTTGTAATCTCTAAAATAAAACCTGGCAGTGGCCCCGGTCCAAGTAATCCTGAAACCGTTACCACTAATTTTGTCCAAACTGACGCACTTGAAATGGACTTTATCGGCGTTAAATCAACAACTATCGGCGAATTTTATTACCAAATTATTAATTCGAGCAGTGGCGAAATTTCCCGTTCATCAAAAAACGAACAGCAATTGTCATTTTCCGGCCGTGATATCGGCAGCGGAACTTCTTTGGATAATGTTTCACCAGGAATTTATGATTTAAATATTTATTTTAAAGATGATTTGGTTTTTATCATCCAAATTACTGTTTCCTAATAATTTTTAAGGAGAAATATGAAAAAAACATTGCTGATTTTGGTTGCAAGCCTAGTGATATTTTTAGCGACATCGGCGTTGGCAGCTAATGGTCAAAGCAAATTGCCAACTCAGTTGACTTACGCCAAAGAGTGGATCAATCTAAATTTACTCACATGGAAATCCGAGTCAAAAGTCAAAACTCTTGATAACTACGCTACGGAGCGCGTTGCCAATATTCAAACTGCCAGCCAATCAAGTGATGACAGTGGCGTTTCCACTATGGCTGATAGATATCTGCAACTAAAAGACAAGGAAACGAATATCATTAAGACGAAAAATATTTCGGCCGATACTATCAATATGGTTGTCAGTCGTGAATTGGAAAGGCAAAAAACTCTGTCGACAATTCGTCAGGAAACAAAATCGGAAACGGTAAAAAATCAAATAGTAAAAGCCCAGGAAGAGGCGGTAAGTAAAACAAAATCTGCAATTCTAAAAAAACAACAGGACACTGATGTTAAAGAATTTGAAAACGACATCGTTGGTGCGTGGCGCGATCCCGATGGAACCATTGACCCAAGTAATGAAAAAAATACCCGTGTTTATGCCGCCGGAACAACTGGCGAAGGCATTAATGGTGTGTTGATAGATAGCGGTGAGGCAAAAATTACTCAAGATAGCGGCAAACTAAAGATTGAATACGCTCCTGGCACCGGCCCAAGTTCAGTTACCAGTGATAGTGGTCAGAAAAAATGGACAATACAGCAAAGTAACGGCACAGTCGTAGAAAACTACACCAGTTCGGGCTGGGTGGTCGTCGGCCAAAGTACCGGGGTTTCGAGTAATGTAATTGTAAATACTGTCGCTGGTGGCACATCATCATCAGCACAGTCTGTTACTGGCAGTTCCGGCGGTACTGCTGGTGTTGTCATTAAAGGTGGCAATCCCGGTGTTCAAGGGTCTTCTGGCAGTTCTACCACTTCTGGTGCAGTACAAAATGTTGTCCAATAAAATGAAAGTTTTACTCTTATAGCAAAACTACGCCAATCACCATTAGCAAAAAAATATATCAGGAGGAAAAATGGTTCACTCAGGGGAACTTTCAAGAAAATCTACCGGCAACAGATTGTCGGACATGATTTTGGGTGGACAAGACGGGTTAGTAAACGTTTTGGGTGTGATACTTGGTGTCGCTGCGGCGTCAAATGATCCAAAAATTGTTATCGCTGGTGGTCTGGCGGCAACTTTTGCCGAAAGCATTTCCATGGCGGCGGTGGCACTAACCTCAATGATGGCCGAACGCGATCATTATTATTCGGAACTCGAACGTGAACACCGCGAATTAAAAACTCTGCCGAAAAAAGAAGAACAAGAAATCCGCGATGTTTACCGAAAAAAAGGCTTTGATGGCCAATTATTAGAAGACATAGTCAAGCATATAATTTCCTCCGACAGCCTTTGGGTCGACCAAATGATGAAGGAAGAGCTGGAACTAAAAGAGATCAAACAAAAGGAAATTTATACTTCGAGTTTTGTTGTTGGTTTCTCCGCCCTTGTCGGATCTTTTGTTCCGCTGACACCATTTTTCTTCGCGCCAATTCACACAGCAATTTGGATTTCACTTGGAATATCAGTTGTTGTTCTTTTGGCTGTCGGCTTCTACAAAGCAAAAATGACCATCGGCTCCCCCGTTAAAAGCGCTCTTCAACTTGCTACAATCGGCATGACCGCCGCACTTGCCGGCTATTTCATCGGCAGAATTTTTGGATAAAAAAACGGGCAACCCATCGGGCTACCCAGGCAATGATACGCCGCCACCATGACATTGGTCGCGAGATGATTCCGGCATCTTCCATCGCACGCCGGACAGCTGCAGGCGTCGTCGCTATTGGCGTCGTCGGCAAACCAGCTGCATAATAGCGCCGCGCCAAACCACGGCAACAAGCCGCCAACCCCGGTATCATCTGCTCTGCTTGCTTCGGCGTCATAGTCTGAATAAACCAAGTGCCTGGCATTATAGAGATACCCCTTCCTATATCTAGGATAGATAATATCATAGTTATCGAAATATTCAAAATACAACCTAAAAAATTACTGATTTGTACCGATCGGTCAAAATCAGTAATTTTTTAGATCAAATTTTGCCGACAAAAAAGATTAATTAGCTGCCGGAAACTACAAACTGGGCGTTGTAAAGCGAAGCGTAGAAACCGTTCTTTTTCAAAAGTTCTTTGTGAGTCCCCTGCTCGACAATATTTCCATCGCGCATGACCAAAATTAAATCTGCTTCGCGGATGGTCGAAAGTCGGTGAGCGATAACAAAACTAGTTTTGCCTTTCATTAAGTTCTCCATCGCCTTCTGAATAAGAAGCTCTGTTCTGGTGTCGACGGATGATGTTGCTTCATCCAAAATTAACATTGGAGTTTTTGCCAACATTGCTCGAGCGATAGTCAAGAGCTGTTTTTCACCCTGTGAAATGTTGTCGGCTTCTTCATTTAATTGCAACTTGTAGCCCTCCGGCAGCGCATGAATAAAGTGATCAGCATGTGCCGCTTTAGCAGCAGCGGTTACTTCGACATCGGTCGCCTCCGGCTTGGCATAGGCAATGTTTTCTTGGATTGTGCCGTTAAATAGCCAGGTGTCCTGCAAAACCATACCAAATAATCTTCGAACATCCGCCCGGCACATCTTTTTGCTGTCAATGCCATCAATTTTAATAGAACCTTTATTAGTTTCATAAAAACGCATTAGTAAATTAACCATCGTTGTTTTCCCGGCACCGGTTGGCCCAACAATGGCAATTTTTTGTCCTGGTTTAATACTGGCGGAGAAATTGTGAATGATCTCTTTTTCTGGATCGTATCCAAATACTACTTTTTCAAACTCAACACTACCAGAAACTTTTTTCAATTGGATAGCATCTTTGGCATCAACAGATTCCTCTTCTTCGGCTAAAAATTCAAAAACTCGCTCAGCCGCAGCGGCTGTTGATTGCATAACATTGGCAACATTAGCAGTTTGAACCACTGGCTGATTGAATTGATTAACATATTGGATAAAGGCTTGAATATCACCGATTTGAATCCGGCCTTTTATTGCCAGCCAACCGCCAACGACCGAAACACCGACAAAACTTAGGTTACCAATAAACGTCATTATCGGCATCATTAAGCCGGAAAGAAACTGCGATTTCCAAGCTGAACCATAAAGTCTCGAGTTGATTTGCTTGAATTTGGCAACCGATCGCTCTTCACCATTAAAAACCCGCATGACGTTGTGACCAGCGTACATTTCTTCAACATGACCGTTGAGTGAACCCAACTGGTCCTGCTGTTCTTTAAAAAAGTGCTGCGATTTTTTGATGATAGCACCAATCAAAATAAAACTTAGCGGTAAAAGGACAATTGAAACCAGCGTCATTTGCCAGCTTATTGTCAGCATCATAATGAGAATTCCAATGATCAGTGTAGCCGAAGTAACAATCTGGCTTAAACTCTGATTTAATGTTTGGCTAACTGTATCCACGTCATTGGTGACACGAGATAATACCTCGCCAAAAGTTCGGCGATCAAAATAACGCAGTGGCAAGCGATTAATTTTCTCTGAAATATCCCGACGCAATTTATATGTTACTTTTTGCGAAACCGAGGTCATAATCCAGCCTTGTATAAAGGAAAATAGCGCCGACAAAATGTAAAGTATCAGCAATTTGATGGCAAAACTGCGCAGTTTATCAAAATTAATTGATGGCCGAACGGTGATATCCAAGTTTCTAATCCGATCAATTTTATTGGCTGGCAGTTTAGAGACCATTGATGGTGGCAGAGTCGATAGCAGTTGATTCAATGTTGTGCCAACCGGAATTATTGTTCCTTTGGGAATATTGGCAGTCACGCTATCATAAGCTTTAATGTTGATATAATCCGACACGACCTGATTGGTCATGTTGCCCAAAATTTTCGGACTCATAATAGCAAAAATCGTTGAAGCAATAGCGAAAGTGAAAACTAAAATTATCGCCAGCCCAAAAGGTCGCAAATAACTGACAAGCTTTTTCATTGTTGCCCAAAAATCCTTTGGTTTTTCAACCAAACCCATTCCAGCCCGTCCAGCGGCGCCAGGGCCAACCAGCATCGCCGGCCTCGACTGGCTTCGATGGTCAGAAACTGATTGTGGTTTTAGTGTTTCGCTCATATCCCGCCTTTCGCCACCAAACTTTCATGGCGCTCAATTTTAGCTTTTTCGGCATCAACATCGATTTGATATTTAGCCAATTCTTCTTCAGATAATTGTGATAACGCGATTTCTCTGTAAACATCGCAAAACTTCATCAGTTCAGAGTGATTCCCAACACCAGCAATTTTACCTTCCTCCAAAACAATAATTTTTTCCGCCGACAAAATTGTAGCAATTCTCTGGGCAACGATTAAAACGGTTTTATTTTTTGTTTCCGACTTCAAAGCTTTGCGTAATGCCGCGTCAGTTTTGAAATCAAGCGCCGAAAAACTGTCATCGAAAATATAAATTTCCGGCTTCCGTGCCAGTGCTCTGGCAATTGATAATCGCTGTTTTTGGCCGCCGGAAACATTAGCACCACCTTGAGCGATTTCATTTTGATATTTTTCCGGCAAATTTTTGATAAATTCCTCGGCCTGAGAAATTTCTGCCACTTTTTTCACATCTGTTTCGGATGAATTTGGCGCGCCATATTTAATATTTGATTCTACGGTTCCAGAAAACAGCACTGGTTTCTGCGGGACATATCCGATCTTTGAGTATAAATCCTCTAATTTCATTTGGCGAACATCAACACCATCAATCAAAACTTTACCTTCTGAGACATCATAAAATCGCGGGATTAAATTGATCAAAGTTGATTTTCCCGATCCAGTCGAGCCGATAAAGGCTGTGGTTTCGCCAGAATTGGCAGTAAAATTAATATCACAAAGCACCGGCGTGTCGGCAGTCGGGTATTGGAAGCTGACATTTTTAAATTCAACAACTCCGCCCTTTTTACCGCTAATATCCTCAAGACTCTTTGGATTTTTAATTACCGGTTCGGTTTCGATTACTTCAGAAACTCGGCCGGCGGAAACTGAGGCCCGCGGCACCATAATAAAGATGATTGAAATCATTAGGAATGACATTATAACTTGCATTGCGTATTGCATGAAAGCGATCATATTGCCGACTTCTAAACTGCCGTTGCCGATAAGCTTAGCGCCAACCCAAACGATTGTAATTGCCGTTAAATTGAAAACCACCATCATTACCGGTTGCATAACAACCATCAAGCGGTTGACAAAAAGATTGGCAGCAGTCAATTCAACATTGGCTTGTTCGAATTTTCCCTGCTCCAATTTTTCGTTATTAAAGGCCCGAATCACTCGCAAACCGGTCAAATTTTCCCGCGTCACTAAATTTAATTTATCCACTAATTTTTGTAGAATTTTGAATTTTGGTAAGGCGACAGTGAACATTGTGGTAATGACACCAAGCAGAGCGACTACCGCTAAGGCGATAATCCAGGAAAGTGATGGTGCCAAGGCATAAGCTTTATAGACAGCCCAAACTGCTGTAATCGGTGCCATTAAAACCAATCTCAACATCAAAACCAAGACCATCTGAATTTGCTGCACATCATTTGTAGAACGAGTGATTAACGACGCAGTTGAAAATTTGTTAAATTCAACCAAGGAAAAACTTTCAACTTGGGCAAATATTTTATTCCGAACATCCCGAGCAAAACCGGTGCCAATTCGCGCCGCTAAAAAACCAACGACGACAGTGCAAGCCGCAGCTCCAAGGGCCAACAAGAGCATTATTAAACCGTTGTGATAAACCGATGAGGTATTTTGATTTACAATTCCTTCATTAATGATTTTTGCCATGTAATCCGGCAGTTGCAAATTCAACGCCACCATAGCAAAAACCAAAATCACCAGTGCAGTGATTAGTAACCAATAAGGTTTAAGATATTTAAACAGTTTTAGCATATTTTTGGTTCGTCATTGCGAGAGCCGATGTTTTTTGGCTCGCGGCAATCTTAATACAATGGATTGATTATAATTTTTCCAGCATTCCTTCAATATCTTTTTGACGTTTTGCCATTTCAGCTGACATCTTTTTGAAAGAGGAAAGCTTGGTAATAACAATTGTATCTTTGTGAACACCAAAAACTAAAAGCTTTTCTCCTTTTTCTACATTAAGCGCTTTTCTTGCTTCAATTGGGATAACAACTTGTCCGCGTTCGCCAATTGTCGTCGATCCAAAAAATTCTTTGTCTAACATACTTGTATGAATTATATGATCAGTAAAATAACTATAACTGATGACCAGTTATTCTGTCAACAACTTAAGTATTTATCAACAAAACCAATTTTCCGACCGATTGTGACCGATCGATCAAAATCGGTCGGAAATCTTGACCAAAAACAGTTTATATAATAGTATATTGTCAAACCGCGTAAATACTGGAGGCAATCGGAAATGAAATGGCTTGCCAGGCAACTCATCCTTCTGGCACTCTGGCTGGACAGCGACCTGACAAAGTCCGTCGGTAGTGGTGATCATGGATTTGCCAATGATTCACCTCTCGGGCAGTTGCTGATTGATCGGGACCGGCAGATTCGAAGCTGGGCTCGTAACTGGCTTTACTCAAACCATTAGTCGATTATAACTGATGGACTTGGGTTATCAACACACCCAAAACGCGCCTTTGCCGGCGCGCCTTTTTTTATGGTTATAAAACCAGCGAGTTTTTTAAATTTCGACGGTCGCAAGCGCTTTCCGCATCCGACAGGAGCAGGAAAAAAGCGCCTAGAAATTTACAAAAACTCGCTGATCACTTTCGTTACTTGAGATAATTATGCAGATTTTCAGAAGATTCGGATTTCTTTAGTTTTTGTAATGACTTAGCTTCGATTTGCCGGATCCGTTCGCGAGTAACACCGAACTCTTTTCCAACTTCTTCCAATGTATGAGTCCGACCAGTTTCCAAGCCAAAACGCATCTTCAAAACTTTCTGTTCGCGCGGAGAAAGTACTTCCAAAAAGCGGTTAACATCACCTTTCAAAAGTTGATAAATGGCATTTTCCTCAGGAGAGAGATTTTTGTCGTCTTCGATAAAATCGCCAAGTTTTGAGTCTGATTCTTCGCCAACCGGCGATTCAAGCGAAACTGTTTCCTGTGAGATTTTGATAATATGTTCGACTTTATCAACTTCAATTCCCAATTCATGGGCAATTTCTTCCGGTAGCGGTTCGCGACCTAAGTCTTGAACTAACTGGCGCTGAACACGAATTAATTTATTAATTGTTTCAATCATATGAACCGGAATCCGGATAGTTCTGGCTTGATCGGCAATGGCGCGAGTAATTGCCTGACGAATCCACCAGGTGGCATAAGTTGAAAATTTATAACCTTTTTTATAATCAAATTTTTCTACCGCTCGCATCAAACCGGTATTTCCTTCTTGGATAGCGTCCAAGAGCGACAATCCTCGACCAATATATTTTTTAGCGATAGAAACTACAAGCCGCAAATTAGCTTCAGCCAGTCGGCGTTTTGCTAACTGATCACCCTTTTCAATTCGTTTCGCTAGACGAACTTCATCTTCAGTTTTTAAAAGCGGAATTCTACCAATTTCGCGCAAATACATTCGGACAGAATCATCAGAGATTGATTCTAGCCCTTCCAGAATATCGCCTTCACCACGATTTTTTTCGATAATAGTACCTAAAATCGAGGTTTTTTGCTCTTCCTGAATATCAATACCATGTTCAATTAGGTAATCAAAAACCTCATCCAAAGTGCCAACGTCATTTTCCGCCTCTGGAAAAACCTGCAAGAGTTCATTTATCATAACAAAACCGTGAGCCTTACCCTTATCAATCAAGCGATTAACTTCCGGAGCAAAAGGCAACGGTTCCTCTTTGATATATTTTATTACCTTTTTGGCCATTGATTTATTTTGAGGTAAGTCCACAGATCAACTACACAGATAATTCACAGATCTGTGTCCCATCTGTGTCAAAGATCAGTGGGCTTACTTCCGCTTAATGATTTTACTTATCTACTATAGCACTTTGAAGCTCACGCATCAACTCTTTAATTTTCTCCCGGTCACCGGCGGCTTCAGCGGCGGCAATCTGTTGAGCAAAATCAATCTTAACAAGCTCCCGTTTTTTATCGACATATGTTCGGAGCAATGAATCAAATTCTTTATTGATAATATCTTCTTCGTCTAAATCCAGCTCCTTTGTTGCTTCAAAAGCGTACAGATCGAGTTTGGATTTAACCTCAACCGGAAGCTTTTGGTAATCAATATTAGATTTAATCGATTCGAAAAATGTCTCAGCAGCCTCGTCCTGAAAATTTAGATCAAAGAAATTTTTTGGAATTTTGTCAGCTAATTTTTTTTCTTGCCAGACCAGACCGGCGACTCGTTGTTCGTAGGTTAACTTGGATCTATCAATTCCTTGATTCCTTGATTCTTCAATATTTCCTTTTGTTTTATCTAGCTGCCCAATAATTGCTGTTTCCGACATTGCCAACTTTTTCGCCAGATATTTACTATAGTGCTCTTTTTCAATATCGTTTGAGATAATTTTAATCACTGGCAAAATCTCTTTTGATATTGTTTTTTTAGCCGCGACATCAGTTATTCCCAATTCTAAAACCAATGAGTCAATCCAGTGTTCCAGTGCTGGCTTGGCAGATTTGATAGCAACTTCGAAATTCTTCACGTCAGATTTTATCGCTTCATCTGGATCTTTAAAACCAGGCAATGACAAAACTTTGGCGTTAATGTCATTTTGCATTGCCATGGTGATTGCCCGTTTTAGTGCAGTTTTCCCGGCGGTGTCAGAGTCGAACGAAAAAACAATATTTGGACTGTAGCGGGCAAGAATTTTTAGTTGGTCCTGTGTCAGCGCTGTACCGGAAACGGCAACGACATTTTTGAAACCGGCTTGATGACAAGCCAGTGCGTCCATTTGACCCTCAACCAGCAAAGCGCAATTCTGCGCCCGGATGTCGATTCGCGCCCGATCCAATGCATAAATAGTTTTGCCTTTGATATAAATTGGTGACTCGGCAGAATTGACATATTTTGCCGCCTTGGGATCATCTTCCAAAACTCGGCCGGTAAATGCTACAACTTGACCGGAGATATTGGAAATTGGAAACATTATTCGACCGCGAAAGCGGTCCCAATATTTTCCCTTTTCACCCAGAACTAACAAACCAGCTTTAAAAATATCTTTTTCATTAAAACCTTTAGCCGCCAAGAATTTAATTAAAAGATCCCAAGTTTTTGGCGCATAACCGATTCTCCAGTCCAGTATTGTTTTTTCTGAAATACCACGATCCCGGAGGTATTTACGCGCATACTGCGCTTTTGGGTGATCAATCAGCAGTTTGTGATAAAGTTTAGCAGCTAAATCGTTAATATCGTAAATCTTTGATTTTTCAGTTGGCGCAACTTCCCTGCCGGCGTATTTTAACCCGCTTTTTTGTTTTAATTCGACTCCAGCTTTGCCTGCTAAAAGTTTTAGTGAATCATAGAAATCCATGCCCTCAATTTCTTCAATGAAAGTAAAAACATCACCACCTTTACCGCAACCGAAACATTTAAATGATTGCCGCTCAGCCGAAACCATAAATGACGGCGTTTTTTCATTGTGAAACGGACAGAGTCCTTTGTAATTAACACCGGCTTTTTTCAACGTTAAATAACCGCCGACCAAATCAACGATATCAATTTTATTCTTTATTTCCTCAACTTCGTTCATAATTTTTTGGTTTTGTCATTGCGAGGCTTCCTGCCGTGGCAAACTTATCTAATGGATTCTAACTTTAATATAACACAATAAAAATGGGATGGAAGTTTTTCCATCCCTGAGGTTTGGTTCATTCTTTGGTAAGTTCCGCCATTGCGAATTGTCCATCCGGCATCGGCAGAACTCCAAGTTTCCGCAGTTCGTTTATATCCAGTGGATCAATGAACACCGGCGGAATTCGCTCCTGTGATTTTCTCGTCTGGCGGAAAATATCTTCAACCAGCATATCAACAACTTTTTTCAGATCAATTATTTTGTTGTGATCTACTGGTTTCCGTGATTCGCCGTCAATGGTAATGAAAACATTCCGCTCCAGCGACACGCGATAAAAACCTGACCAGTTGCTCCACTTATTTATCGCCGGCGTTTTGAAAGCAAATTTCCAACTTGCTTGGTCGCTAAATCTGGTCAATCGGCCATTCCCTCTCCAGCGAAAATAGTAACTGGTGTGTTCCATATAACCGATACCAAATGAATCCTCAAAATCATATCGATCGCCTTCCAATTCAAGCTGATACAAACTGCCAACAAGTGAAACCTTTTGCATTTCGTCACCACTCCTTTGTTAAAGTGCTTTCATCAATTTAAAAATACCCTTCGACTCTATTCAGGGCAAAAAGTAGAACTATTTGATTATTTATTGACAACAATTTTAAAATCGGAGAGCAAACTTTAGTTTGTTTTTAAACAAGCCGAAGCTTGAACTCCAATAATTGATTCATTCGCTGTAAAAACATTCGCACGGTGTAGAGTGGCAGACGAAACAGCCAGCGGAGAAAAATTGGAAATATTCGCTGGCAATGTCAATCTGCAAATTGTTGGCGATTTTTAAAAGCTCGACAAAATAATCAGCGCTGGCAATTTCGATTTCGTGCAAGTTTCTTTTGCCCGATGATTGGCGAAAACGGCGGAAAGTTTGATGAAAAACATCTTGCTGTCGCAAAATTTCCAAATTTCGAAATTCAATTAGCTCGGCAGGATAAATTTTTCCGATAACTTTCTGCCAACCCGCCAAACTTGTTGGATTTCCGGAAACCGGTCGACCGGTTTTTTGTGATTTTTTTCTCACCGATTTCTGGCAGTCGCAGGGAATTTCAAGACAAAACGGGCATTTGTACGAATACCTTTTTTCCAACAATTTTTGCAAATCGATTCGAAAACGACTGATAATGGCAAAATACCAAGCCAGTGAAACCATTAATTTTCCGCTAGCCGAATCCCTTCGACCATGTTTTTTATCATCAATATAACGCAAAAGCCACTTTTGCTGATAATAAAATAAATCCGTCAAATCGTAAAGACGGTCGTCACCGATGCCGTAAATTTTTGTCGTTAATTGCAAAAGATCATCAATTGTTTTCATAGCGAACTAAATATATCACATCAATGAATAAAATTAAAAAAAATGGCTCGCCAATCAGGCAAACCATTTAGTCACAGGCCGCAACCATTATCCCATCGAGCATTTTCGCCCCACAGGAAGAAATCCCGATGAGATAGATCAATACCGCCAGCAGAATTACAACAACCAGCCACCATCTGACTTTTGGGCGTTCGCGTTTCATTGCTTATCCACCCCACAAATCCGGCAGATGCCAGTTCGGCCAGGTCGGGGAGTTAATCTCATGACCGATTTGACTAAAGGCACCGCAAGCCGCCAGCAAAAACGCGATCAATGCCAATCCGGCAACAGTGCAGATGATCAGAATCGCGACACCAGCCTTTGTTTTCGGCCACTGAACTTGACTAGTATCATTGACCATGGGTTTCTCACCTTTCCTGCCAAGAGTATAGACAATTTATGCCAAAAAGTCAACAAAAAATATCACAAATATATTTTGATTATTTTTTTACTACTATACTCTAGAGTACGGTAGTAAGATATTAATTTTGGATCAATTTGAATTTTATAATTTTTACTTTCGTGTTTTTGTCAACTATCTCACCGTAATATCCGCGGTAAGTTTTTAACATTTCGTCTTTTGATGAATATGTTTCGTGAGTTTCAAAATCAGCCTCGGTAATATCGGCAAAAGTTTTTTCACCAACGCTAATAATTTTCACATCTGCAAAATTATCTCCAGTTTCGGAATTGATAAATTCTACTTTATCGCCAACAGATAAATCTTTATCATCAAAAAGCCGCCAAGTCGAAGTTTTCTCGCCAGACAATATCAGCGGCACCAATTTTTCAGCAAATTTAAGCTTTTTCATGTGTTAAATATTTTGGTAAGACCGACCAAAGTGCTGCCAAGATTCCGGCAAAAAATATTTCTTCCGTTGGTGTCCACAAAAATGTTCGCCAAAGTTTTGGCAGATTCCAGTACTGCACCACAAAGTTCGGATAAAAAATCAGTGCAAAATTAATGGCAACTATAGTAAAAATGGCGAAAATCGCAGCTGGAATTAAACTTTTGATATTTTCTTTCGGATTTGTCAGCAATAAAACCAACCAAATAGTCAAGAATGAGAAATTCAAATTATTCATTGCGTTCGATACCAGAAAACTTTGAAAAATCGCATAAAATCCAAAAGAAATCACCAAAAAATATATCAGATTCTTCCAGTTGATTTTGAACTGGTCTTTCGTTTTTGAAATCCAACTGCCAACAACAATCACAATCCCACCGGCAACAAAGCAATAAACTGCTGTTTCGAGTGAGAGTGGCTCAATTTGATGAATTAGTAGGGGCGGATGCCAATAATTTGGCCGGAACCAAAAATCAAGAACTGCAAACGGTAAAAGTAATACACTGCCAAAAAGCTGGAGTTTTTTAGTTTTTGGAAATTTCAAAAATAGGACAACCCAGACAACAATAAACATCAAATTTCCAAGTAAGTACGCACTCATAATTCCTCTTCCGAAATTATTTCGATGCCGTTTTTTCGCAGTAACTTGGTCGTGATTCCATCGCCGGAAATTATTTGATGGGAGAAACTGCCGTCATAAATTTTGCCCTGAACCGCACGATGGGCTTCGTTGTTTTAGGATTGCTTTTTCGATATTTAAAAGTTTAGCAATTTTCAAAACTTCTTTTGCACCTTTTTGAAACTCTGACGTTACGTCTTTGCCGTTTGATTCCAAAACTTTTTTGCCGACAATTTCCGCATCCGGCCGTGGCGTCGACTGTCCGCCAAGTTGCTCCGGACAAACCGGAATCAGTGTTTCTGTTTTTGCTAACGCCAAAACTTTGTCGTTGGTTTTTGTTTTACCGTCATAACGACAATTTACGCCCAACAAACATGCACTGCAAAGAATTGGTTTTTTAGTCTTCATATTGCTTAATTTAGCATATTTTAGTCATATTTGCCTATATAAAAAACCGACAACTCAGCTACAAGTCGTCGGGAGTTTTTCCAGCTCTGCGCAGGCCTTGAGCTTTAGCTATAACGCTTTTCAAATGCAACTCTGTTTCCCGTGTCTTGATGAAATCATCAAGAGCAACCTCAAAGGTTTCAGTTATCATCTGCTCCGCCCGACTTGCTTGACGATAATGAGACGGGCAAACCCGAAGAAAATATCCATAGATATTCTCCTTTGGTTTGGCTGGGGGTAGTTTGTGATCGGCAAGCGCCAAATCGCAGGCAGGGAGTGACAACAATTCGGCGGCATATGACCTTGAATGCTTTTCACTCACTGCGGAGATACCCCTGTACCAAGCCTCCACTTTCTGCCCAAAACTCTGCCACATCTCCCAAGTAAAGAGATTGGGTAGATCCTTATCCCGTCCATCGCTGTTATATATCATAACAATGACGGAGCGATTCGCTGGCAATTTGACCATGCTGTTCTGGAATAGCCCATAGACGAAACTTGGACAATTTGTGCATAGTTCGGAGCAAAAAGTAATCTCAACCTGCCTTTTCCAGCAATATCCCAAAGGCACAGTTGAATTCGTGGAGCGGTGGATCTGAAAATAACGACATGGACATGGACAACTCAGTTCTCTACGGGGAAACTTGGCTGATTTGTGTTGCACTTATATTTCCCCTTTCAAGGATACAATTAAAATAGCCGAAAAATCTTTATCGGTCAAGGTAAATAGATCAATTTTATTTTTTCTCTGGTTCAGATTTTTTTTCTTCCGGTTTTACTGGTGATACTGGAGTCACTGCTGGTGCTACTGCTACGGTTAATTTTTTCTTTTTATTGTGTCGAACGATCAGAATAATAATTAAGATAATAACGCCAGCCCAGAACAAAAACGAGAGTATTGGCAGAATTATCATTGTAACTATTGGACTGAAGAACAATCCACTTACTAAATCGCCAAAACCACCAGACCCATTTTTGTAATCAGCCAAAAGTGCTGCAATATCTTTATCACTCGGAGAATTTGAGCTATTTGATGGAGAACTTCCGCTACCAGATGTTCCCGAACCGGTACTACTAGATGATCCAACCCCAGTCGGATTATTTCCTGCCGGATCAGCAGTCGGCGCTCCGGCACCGGTATTACCCGTCGTGCCAGCACTGCCAGTAGTTCCGCTCGTTCCGCTACTGCTACCGGGAAGTTGACCATTACTATTCGGATTGTTTGGATCAAGCCAACCATAAGTTGAAAAACCGTACATCATACCATTATCCTGTATACCATCGTGCATTGCATAACCACGAGCATAGCAGGAGGTAGTTATAGTTGCCGACCAATAAACTTGTGTTCCATCTTTTGGCACCAAAACCAGTGCGTATTGCAAGCCAGGATCCATATCTTGCGAAGACTCAGTGATAGGCTGCCAATACTCGCTTGTGCGATTCACCAACTCGACCGTATTCATCGCCAGCAATCGGTGAGGATTTGAATGCCAATCCCAAATTTGCGCCTGAACGCGCGGCGTACCAGTTGGATTTGTACCTTTAATCCGGACAGATACGGCATTTAGCCAATTAAATGTCGGGGTGAAAACTACCGTTGGATTGTGATCGGTCGGCATAGATGTAAAGTCCGGAATTGTTTACACCATTAACGCAACCCTGGTCCGGGTATGATGGAGCAACCGCACTAACTGATTCCGGTAATGCAAACAAAAAAGCGCACATTGATAAAATCATGGCGCCAATAGAGACCAATCCAATTAATTTCCGCATTTTCCCCTACCTTTTTTTTATGTCATCTCGAGTGAGTCGAGAGATCTATTTTCTAAATAGTTCTTAATTTTCGGTAAAATTTCTTTTCTCATTATAACATGCGGATAGTGGGCAATTCCATTCTTAAATTCTACCCCAAGAGCTCCAGCAACAACATCCTCTGACTTCTTATCAGCCACAACAAAAGTGTTGTTGCCTAGCTCAATATCAACACAAGTGAATAATGTGCAAAAATAGTCCTCATTGGCCGCAATCAATATTAATTCTTTTTTAATCTCATTCAGATTGTTAGTGATAAATTCTTTTACACCGATAATTTCCAGCTGAAAAGTTGAAACTTTTTTGTCAACAAATGTGTGGCAGCCAATTTGGCTTTGAAATATTTGTTTGATTGATAATTTTACGTCCGATTTATACTCAAACATTTGATGAATTATTTCATCAGAAATTCCATACAAATCAACAAGCCACTTGGCGGCTTTTTTATCCCGCTTGGTCGTTACTTTATTTTTAAAATTAATAGTGTTGGATATGATAGCAGCGTACAAAATGATGGCTGATTTTTCAGATGGAACAATTTTTGCCGCTATAAACTTTTCAGCAATTAAAGTTGCACAGGAACCAACCATTTCCAGCTGAATTTTGGCATTAGGGAAATCACCGGTGTCAGCAACTTCGCGGTGGTCAATTACTTCGCAGACTTTAGCTGGATCAATTTTTTTCGACAACCATCTAGCGCCGCTGGTATCAACGAGGATTATTTGATCAAAATCAAGATTTAGATCATCACCGTTTGGAATTTCGATACCCAATTTTTCTAAAACAAAAGCCGATTCCTCTTGTGGAGTACCAAAAATTAGAGTCTCGATACTTTGGCCCTTCGCTCGCAAAAATTCACTATAGGCAACAATGCAAGCTGTGCCGTCGAGATCCGGATCTAGCGCATCAGTGACTAGTATTTTTTCGGTCATTAATTTTAAATTGAAAATTAAAAATTTTAAATTATCGTACAATCCCAATTCCCATATACCAGCCCTGTGGTTTTTTGCACAGCGGACAATTTTCCGGGGCTTCGGTGCCTTTGTGAATGTAACCGCAATTCAAACATTTCCACTCAATTTCAGTCTCTGATTTATAAAGTTTTCCAGCTTCCAAAAGATCAACTAATTTTGTATATCGCTCGCAATGTTTTTCTTCAACTTCTTTGATTTCTTTGAATAATTTTGCCGCAGCGGCGTCGCCTTCATCCTCGGCAACTTTTTGAAAACCGGGATACATTTGTGTATATTCAAACTTTTCGCCTTCAGCAGCGTGACGCAAATTTTCCAAAGTTTTCGCTAGCGGACCGATTCCATAAGTATTGGTCATTTCGGTGTCTTCACTAATTTGTTCAAATTCTTCTTGTGCATGTGCTCGTTCATTGTCAGCCGTCTCAAGAAAAACTTTTGATATCCAAATTAACCCCTCCTTTTCTGCCTGCTCAGCAAAATAAGTATATTTGTTGCGAGCCAAAGATTCCCCAGCCATAGCTTTTAGTAAATCCTGTTTCGTTTCCATGATTTTCCTTCTGTCCTTTCAAATTAATTCTTTTGTCATTCCCGAGCAGTCGGGAATCTACTGATAGTAATTCCTTAGTGGATCCTCTTCGAGAGCTTGAGGGCTCCTCAGAGCCTCGAACGGCCCGCCGGAGTTTACCCCTGAGATTACGGGGCGAGGATGACAGCGGGTTTGATTGATTTAATTATACCGCACCGATATTTTTTCATCAACTTGACAAAATGATGTCATTTGTGTTATTATTTACAGTATAAATTCCGCCAAAGGATGTGATTCCGCTGGAAAAGTCAGAGCCGACCATCACCTTCGCGATCATCTACCGTGTTTATCACCCGGAATTTCCCGAGAATAAGAAGTCTGGTGGCGAACAAGTGATCCAGCAATCGGTAACATCAATAGTTGATGGACACAATGATGAAACCGAAACTCAAGCCAAAATACAGGCTTGCAGTTGCGCCAGGAGAATGGGAAAATCTGCCTTCCCGGACGACGTTGAATGCACTGCAAAATTTCTTCGCAGTGAGCGACGCGAAAATGGTCGCCGGCCCAGCGCCGTCGTCAGAGCCAAGCGACGGGCCAAAACCACGCTACCGATCATCACTCCGCCGGTGATACCGCCGACGCCAACCAGATCGGTCAAGCCGCAACAAGCGGCAATGACATTCCGCTGATCCGATCACTTTGCCCGACGCGTAGCAGCGCCGGGCTTTTTTTATCGCAACAGGAAATGTTGTGATCCCTACTAAATTACCAATGGATCACGAAATTACCAATAAAAAATTATTTGAAGAAAAACCTTACCTGGATTTCTGAGCTCAAATGTGATAATATTTTGCTAGTGGAGAGATGCTGGAGTGGTTTAACAGGCAGACCTGGAAAGTCTGTGTGCGGGAAACCGTACCGTGGGTTCAAATCCCACTCTCTCCGCCAGATAAAGTTTGGGACTTTTTTTACGCTCAAATAAGGGTAAGAATGAGAGTAAAACAGGGTAAGACCTTTCGGGGTCTTTTTTGGTTGCAAACTCGCTTGTTTTGGTGGTTGCCTCAAAGACCGCACCTGGGTCTGGAACTTTTTGAATGAAGCTAAAAAGCTCACTACTTTGGGACTTTTCTCTAAATCGGCTTAATGTTCTATTTTTCTATGTAAATTAAGCTCGACCTACTTGACTTTTTAAGCTTTTTCTGATACAGTGAAGAGTCAGGATCGAGCACATTAACAATTTAGACCAATACAAGTGATTAATCTCAAGTGGTGCATACTGATCTGGCGCTGATTCACGCCGCTTGCTGATCGACAACTGAACTTAATTGCTTAAATTCGCGATAATTCTCTCATGTCTTCTGTGTGTCTCCTGTTCAGCATTCTGCTTAAAAAAATTTCAAGCGGGAAGCTGAACGGGACTTTAGTTCTTTTCAGAGGCTCCCTATTAAAGGAGCGAATTCTCCCTAATAAAGGAGACGGAAGAGATGAAAAAGTACATGGGCACGGAGACCTTGACAGTAATCGAACTCGCGAGGATCGCCTCGCGAGGGCTAGTAATCCAGGGCGATTTCGAGCCCTGGGAAATCCGGGAGGCCATGGAGCTGGTGTCACGGGACAACAGCTATTTGACCTCCCCAGTCTTGACTGGGGCCGTGCCTGCTTGTAACAAGGTGGACCAGCTCCGGCTGGTCGCGGCACTCGGCCTCGTCACGCCGGAGATAGGAAATGAGCCGGAAGAGGAGCTTCCGGTCGTCCGCGTCTTCGACCCCAAGCGGGGCGATGCCGCGGTGGCGATGTCCCAAGAGGACATTACCGGCTGGCTTGCATCACCGGCGGCGAAAGAGCTGATGGCCTTCGCGGACGCCCGAAAGGCGTTTGCGATGGCCCAGGTCCAGTTTGACCAGACACGGGTCAAATTGCACCTGGGGGAAGTGTTGGGCATCGGCGTGTCCGTACGCCGTCTGGCCAGCAACCTTCGCCCCGCGGAAAATCTGGATGAGTTGATGGAGGTGGCCCGCCTGTACATAGGTGCGGCCCGCTCGATCAACCCAGGCTTTTGCTCGGGGGGATTCGACCTGGAGTACGGGTGGAATAACCTCCCGTATCTCCTCCGCGAATGGGAGGAGACGGGGCAGTTGTACCGCGTCTTTTGCCCCTTCGACGCCTCGGATGCCGCCCCCGAGGTAGTGGCGGCCAAGGGAGTCGCGCTGATGCGCTCCATTCTCGAGGCCCCCGACGAGCCTGAGTATCCGCTGACCCCCGAAGTCCAACAGTTGCTGGACTTCGCCTCGCGGAAGGAATAGATTGCGACATTGTGCCCGAACCAAGCTGGTTCGGGCACCTTTTTTTGATTATTGATTAAGATATCTTCGAAAACAGGATTTTTTGGATCTGCAAAACTAAAATGATACAACACCACAAACCCACTCAAATTGCCAGCTTTATTCCATTTTGAGGGCAAATCTGGTAATGTAAAAATTAGCCAATGGAAAGGGACAAAGGGGTTGATAATGTGCCAGACCCACGTGTCCCGCCAATTTAATAAATGATAATAAAAACTTATGAAATCATTGTATCAAGACAGAAAGTTTGCGACATATTGGAATAAAAGAGCCGGCAAAACGGGTGAAATTTACAAAAGATTAATACTCGATCCAATAATGCTTGATTTGATTGGTTCTTTAGATAAAAAGGTGATCATTGATCTTGGTTGTGGTAACGGCTATTTAGCGCCAAAATTTATTTCTCACAGTCCAAAATCATTACTCATGGCTGATATTTCTGGACACAATTTAGAAAATGCAAAAGAAAAATGTGACGACAAAAGGATATCTTACCTTGAGCAAGACATGACAAAAAGGTGGAAGGTTGATAGTGGTAGTGTTGATGTTGTTTATTCCAATATGATGCTAAATGAAGTTGAAAATATAAAAACTCCGATTGAAGAGGCCTATCGGGTTTTAAAAAACAACAGCACTTTTATTTTTTCTGTTACCCATCCATCATGGGATTTGTTTGTTTTTGCCCAAGAACAAGTTGGCAAAAAATCAAAAAAAATGCAGGGATTAGGCAATTATTTTCGACGCGGGTATGCAAAATATATTATGGGCGCCGACAGCAAAACCAACCCCGAGCTTTCAAAGCAATATGAAGAAGAGTTTGAGATAGACCATTACCAGCGCCCGCTATCTGATTATTTTAATCAACTCACAGTCGCTGGTTTCTCTGTCAAAAAAATTATTGAACCCGAATTGACAAAACAGTTGTTAAAAGAAAGCCCTAGATTTTCTGAATACAAAGATCATCCGATTGGATTGATCTTTTATGCCATCAAGTAAAAAACATAAAAATTCCAGACCTGACTGTCCCGCCACATTTAGCGTGGCGATTGAAACGCTTAGCGTTTCGCCAAAAAGTAGTACAATTGAGATAATATAATCAAGGAGGAGCTATACCAAAAACTACGCTAGGTAAATGGTCGGTTGGGTTAAATGCCTTTTTCCTGGTCGCAATGATCGTTTCGGTTTTATTGGTTAAGGTATTTGGCCTGCTTAATTTCAATGATCACTGGTGGGATGTGACATGCGCAGTTTCATTCCCAGCCAGTATCATTGCCCTAGTCACCGGAATACTGGCAGTTTGGGTAAAAAAAGAGCGCTCTGTTTTTGTCACCATTTCTATCATCGTCAGCATATGTACGGTGCTTTTTATTCTGCTTCACAGCTTATTTATCAACGACTAATTCACTGCTACTAAAAAATCCGCATGCAAAGGGGGATTTTTCTGTGTTTATTCTGTGTAATTGTCTGTGTAGTTTCTTCGATATTATTTTCTAGCGGTCAATAATATTTTGCATCAATAAACGCTTTTCAACCGAAGCGATAATTTTTCGGGTTTGGATTGCCACGTCCGGCGTTACTGAAACCGAAGTTGCGCCGTTTCGAACCATTAGTTCGGTAAATTCTGGATAAATCGATGGCGCTTGGCCGCAAACTGAAATTGTAACTCCGTGCGCCCGACAAGTTTTGATTACATATTCAACCGACAAAGAAATCGCTTCATCGCGCTCATCGAATGATTTTGCCAATTCTTGATTGTCGCGATCGACTCCAAGAGTTAGTTGTGTTAGGTCATTCGTCCCAAGCGAAATGCCATCAAGACCCAAAGCTAAGAATTTTTCCAAAAGAATGATGTTGGACGGCACTTCAACCATCATCCAAAGCTTAAAGTCTGGCGATCGATACAACCCGGCAGTTTCGAGCAAATCTTTACATTTACGCATTTCATCAACAGTTCGAACAAATGGAATCATAACGTGTAAATTGGTCAAATCCATTTTATTACGAACAATTTTGATGGCGGCAAGTTCCAAGTTAAAAACGTCTGGATTGGTAATATATCGAAGTGCTCCACGCATACCAATCATTGGGTTATCTTCCTGGCCTTCATATTTTTCACCGCCTTTGAGCCCTCTGTATTCATTGGTTTTAAAATCGGTTGCCCGATAAATTACTGGCCGCGGAGCAAAAGCAGCAGCAATTTGCCCAATTCCTTGAGCCAATTTGTTTGTGAACTCTTCTCCCCGCCCATCAGCAATCATAGCTTTTGGATGCTCACCAATTCCGGCAATCATAAATTCCGCTCGGAGCAAACCCACGCCGTCAACTGGTAATTTGGCGACCTCAACCGCAACTTCTGGCTCAGCCAAATTTACATAAACTTTAGTTCCGGTGATTGGAACTTCTTCAAATACTTGGCTTCCCCTGGCCAGATTGGTTGCATCATTTGGATTTTGAGCTTTGATATTTGAGCTTTGAATTGCACCTTTATAAACCAATCCTTTGGCACCATCAACGGTTACAATTTGCCCGGTTTTTAGTTTCGAGGTGGCTGTCCCGGTACCAACAACACATGGAATCCCCAATTCGCGAGAAACGATTGCCGCATGACAAGTTCGGCCGCCAGTATCTGTAATAATTCCTTTGGCCCGTTTCATTGCCGGAACAAAGTCCGGCGTCGTCATTTCTGTGACTAAAATATCGCCTTCCTGAATTAAATCATTTTGATCGCGATTATGAATAATTTTTACCGGTCCGGTTGCCGATCCCAATGATGCTGCGGCACCATGGAGTAAGACCTCGTTATCCGTTGTCGGTTGTCCGTTTTCCGTTTTTGATCCCTCAGATAACTGATCACTGGCAACGGATGACTTATTTAATGCTGTTATTGGCCGTGATTGGACCATATAAATTTTATCAGCTGAAATCGCAAATTCAGTGTCTTGCGGTGAATTGTAATGTTCCTCTATCTTTTTCCCAAGTTTGGCCAATTCTATTATTTGCGCATCAGTAATCTTTTGATCTTTTCTGTCGGCCATTGGTACAGCTACGTGCTTATCACCACCTCCAGCTGCTCGTACAATCTTCCAGGGCTGGCTATTGACCTCTTTGGCAACGACAGCCTCAGTAGTTTTATCAACAATGTAGCGGTCAGGCGTTACTGATCCAGAAACGATAGCCTCGCCTAAACCATAACCAGCTTCAATAATAATTTTGTTAGTATCGCCTGTTACCGGGTCAACAGTAAACATAATCCCAGATTTTTCTGACTGAACCATAATCTGGACCGGTACAGCCAGACCAACTTTCATTTGGTCATAGTTGTTGATTGCTCGATAATAAATCGCTCTGGCTTCAAATAGCGAAGCGTAACATTTTTGTAACGCCTCAACAACATCAGCTGGCCCTTTGGTATTCAAAAAGGTCATTTGCTGACCGGCAAAAGAATCCTCTGCCCCATCTTCAGCCGTAGCTGATGAACGCACGGCCACCTCAACGTCGCCCAATTCTTTATAATTTTTCTCAACTTCCAGCGCTATTTCTGCCGGCATTTTTGCCGAGAGAATATGTTTTTTGATGATTTTCGATAGTGAATTGAGTTTTTTCGAATCCTCAGGGTTTATTCCTTTTAGCGCTTTGGTAATTGCCGGACCAATTCCTGTTTTTTCTAGAAAATAATAGTAAGCATCAACCGTAACAATAAAACCATTTGGCACTGGAAAACCACCACGAGTTAGTTCACCTAGATTCGCCCCTTTGCCACCGACAACTTCAGTGTCGTCTTTGCCGACATCCTTAAACCAGAGAACAAACGGTTTGTGATTTACTTTTTTTGCCATACGCCCCTCCGCGACTTCATTAATTTAATTGAATAGTATTTTGTCGCGCCCTTCCGAAGCGAAGTTTCGGCTGCGAGGTCGTAGTCCTCGAGACGAACCTGAGCGTAGGAGGGCTTTTCATTAACTATTTTATCACAATTTCTCGGCAATTACTTCGCGAACTTTCTCCCACTCAAAGCCGCGAGATAATAAATGCCGCGTGAGTTTTTGGTAGATTTTTTCTTTCGGAACTTTGGTGTTTTTAGTCAGCCAGCGATCAGCTAATTCGGCAATTTCTGATGCTTCGTCAATGTTTTCCGCCAGTGTTTTTTCGATTATTTCCTTTGGTATTTTTTTCGCTACTAATTTTTGCTGGAGATAATACTTGCCGACTGGTTTAATCGACTTCTTGAATCGGACAAAATTGGCTGCAAACTTTTCATCATCCAAAAAATTTTTATCGATAAGAAATTTCATCGTCTCGGCTATTTCCTTCGGATCAAACTCCTTCCGGCGAAACTTTTCCTCCATTTCACCAATTGATCGATCACGCAATTCTAAAAGATAAAAAGCATATTCCAGGATTTTTAGTTTCTTCATAATTGACCCATTGACATACAATTTTCAAAGATTTATACTAAAGTTACAAAGATCCACTTTCCAAACTGTCACCGTATGGTGGCGTGCTCGGGACAACCGAGCTAGGAAGTGGATCGTTTTTATTTAAATCTCCATAAATTTTCGCTTTTACTTTTTATCACATTCCAATAGTCGTTCTGATCTGTTTTGTCTTTTTGTGAAGTTCTATTAATCGACCCAGCAACCATATCAGCAAGTTGTATCAAAACATCTCGACCTGAATCTCTAAATCGTAAATTCTTTATCATCTTTTTATCAACATCATTTAGACTCCGGCGTAAATAAGCTAAAAGTTCCCGGCGAAATACCCTGTCGCCATGACCATCAAGACGAATTTTGGCATTTTTAATTTTACCGGAACTGTGTTTAAGGACAGTCTTTATTGTGTAGTTATAAAATGAAGTTTTATTATTCTTTAGTTCATCACTATAAATAACTTCTTTTGTCATAATGATCGCCCTGATTCGAAAGTTAAATTTCTTAATTGCAGAAAGAAATTTTAAGCGATATCCTTTTGAACTTTTATTAAATTTAAACTCATATTTATCATTTTTCTTCAATTCTCTCTTTAACTCCTTAATACAAACAGCTGTTTTTTCGGCTTCTAATTCATCATCAAAAATAACGCAACAAATTACAAAAGCACAGCTTGACCCCTTGCCAACTTTGAACCCCGGATCACCAGAATCGTCAATAAAAACTAACATAAACAAATTATATCACCTGATCGAAAAATATCGTTGAACAATTTCAAAAGCCAAAACGCATATTCGAGGATTTTTAATTTCTTTTTCATGAGTTAATAATAGCAGTTTACATTTGTATTTATTGTTGATACTATCAATTCAGTCTAACTATGGGAGATGATTGCCTTGGACCACTTTCGCGGTGCTATGCCGATTTTTGTCCAGTTAGTAAGGGCACTGGGTGGTAATCCGGTGGATCACCCTGGCATCTTAGCAGATGCGGCACTGAGGCTGCAGGCGCTGCTAAACCTGCGTGAACATGTTACTAATCCGGATGTCTCAGCCGTCGACCCTGAGGAGATCGACGACCTCACGAAGAGTTGCGCCAAGGCCATGGTCGACGGCTTGGATCTGCCAGAAGACGACGAAACGCTTAATGAGGCGATCGTACTGATCGCAGCCGGTCTGGCCGACGCCCTCGGTTATGGTACGAGCGAAGAAGCACGTCATCGCGCTGAGCTTTGAAACAGCACTAACAGTATCAACCAACCGCAAGAGACCCGCCGACAGCAGGTCTCTCTTTTTTATTACAGGAGGCATTTATTCTTCTTTAGATTTTTCGATAATTTTGGCTTTGATTTCAGCGGTGATTTTTGGATTTTCCTTCAGAAACGCTCTGGCGCCCTCTTTGCCTTGACCGATTTTTTCACCGTTGTAGGAAAGCCAGGCACCAGCTTTTTCAACAATATCATCAGCGACACCTAAGTCGATAATTTCGCCTTCCTTATCAATTCCTTGACCGAACATAATATCGAATTCGGCAGTTTTGAACGGTGGCGCAACTTTATTTTTTTTTTTTTTAACACCGACATGATTACCAACATTTTCCTCGCCTCTTTTCAATGTCGCTTTACGACGAATCTCCAATCGAACAGAGGCATAGAATTTTAATGCATTTCCACCGGTTGTCGTTTCCGGATTGCCGAACATCACACCGATTTTCATTCGAATTTGGTTAATGAAGATAACCATGGTTTTTGATTTGGAAATAACGCCGGTCAGTTTTCGCAGCGCTTGCGACATTAAACGCGCCTGGAGTCCCATTTGAGCTTCACCCATTTCACCTTCAATTTCTGCTCGTGGAACAAGTGCGGCCACCGAATCAATGACTATGACATCAACGGCGTTTGACCTTACAAGAGTTTCGCAGATTTCCAGCGCTTGTTCGCCGGTATCCGGTTGTGAGATAAGTAAGTCATCCAAATTAACGCCGATTCTCTTGGCATACTCAGGATCAAAGGCATGCTCTGCATCGATAAAGGCCGCCAAACCGCCCAATTTTTGCGCCTCGGAAACGACGTGAATTGCCAAGGTGGTTTTGCCGGAGGCTTCCGGACCGTAGATTTCAATTACCCGGCCACGTGGCAGGCCGCCAACACCCAACGCTAGATCTAGCGCAAATGAGCCAGTTGAGATGACATCGACATCCATTTTGCTGTCGGCACCATATTTCATAATCGAGCCCTTGCCAAACTGTTTTTCAATTGAAGCCAAAGCAACATCAAGTGCCGCATTTTTAGCACTGCGAATATTTGCTTTTTCAGTTTTTGTTTTTGAGACTTCTTTTTCAGTCTTTTGTTCATCACTCAGTTTTTTGGGCATGATACTCCTTGTTTATTAGGCAGAAACTACACAGATTTATGACACAGACTGGACACAGAACCGTTTTTTCTGTGCTTTTTCTGTGTAAATATCTGTGTGGTTTCATCAATCTATTTTGCTTCTGCCGTCTTCGACTTTCGCTCAACAACAAAAACCTTGCTGTCTTCTTTATTGGCCTTGTTAGTGGCTGTAATGACTATTGTATTTATCCCGTTTTGCAAGGCAATATACTGTCCGAATCGTCCGTCGGAACCAACGATAATTGGTTCTTTATTGACAGCCAAATTAACTCCGGCATCGGTTTTACCGGAAACTAAAACCTGGTCTGTTTCAACAACCATATCTTTGCTCGGAGAATCGATTGCTAATTTAGGGACTGAAGCAAAACTAATCACTTGAAAGATAATATAAATTACCGCAGATAAACAAAAAACTGCGCCAATGAACAAGGCAATTATTCTAGGAGTAATAACAAAGGCTTTTTCTTTTAATGTTTTATTCGTCCGAAAATCATCATCAACTGTCTTATTTTTTAACAAAGTTTGTTGTTCCCAAAGGTTAACAATTTTTTTACTTTCAAGACCAAGATACTCAGCATAGGTAGTAAGAAATCCCTTTGTATAAATATCGTTGGGCAAAAGATCAAAATCTTCATTTTCTAGTGCCTCAAGATATTTTGCTCTAACTTTTGTTGAAAGTTCAGCTTCAATTAAATCAACTCCCTTCCTCTTTCGAGCACGGCGGAGTTTTTCACCAAGTGTGTGAACTGTTCTAATTTTTCGAAGCTTAAATCCGGCAGCAACCATTTTTAACAGAGTTAAAAATTTAATATTGGAGTTGACCACACAGATTTTTGACACAGAAGATACACTGAAAAAATTCCGTGTTTATTCTGTGTAATTGTCTGTGTAGTTTCTTCCATTTGATGAGTCTAATAACCCTGTGGAAATTGATTATCATTATTGCCCGCCGATTGGTCCGTGCTGATAAGAATATCCCGCGGCTTGGCACCATTGGATGGACCGACAACGCCTTCTTGTTCCATAATATCCAATAACCGTGCGGCTCTAGCATAGCCAACGCGTAACCGACGCTGCAAGAGCGATGCAGAGGCCTGACCGGAATTTGTCACAACGGCAATGGCTTCTTCATATAAATCATCGTCAATGGAACCACCGGCATCGCGACCGCCAATGGCTTTTGCCGGCCGGAAAGAAACGATATTTTCATCGTATTCCGCCTCACCCTGTTTTTTCAAGAAATTGACTAATTCATTTATTTCTTTATCTGAAACAAAACAGCCCTGAATACGCCGCGGCTTGGCGAGACCGTTGCCGATAAATAACATATCGCCATTTCCCAAAAGCTTCTCAGCGCCAGCCATGTCAAGAATCGTTCGCGAATCAATTTGCGATGCGGTGGCAAAGGCAATTCGCGAAGTGATGTTAGCTTTAATTAAGCCGGTAAGAACGTCAACAGAAGGCCGCTGGGTGGCAACAATGAGATGGATACCGGTAGCCCGGGCCATTTGAGCGATACGGACAATGGACGCCTCAACTTCATTAGCATAAACCGCCATTAAATCAGCCAACTCATCAATAACAACGACAATATAGGGCAGTTTCCCATCCGGTCCGGGTGATTCATTATAGGCAACAACATTCCGCTTCCCTTGCTCAGAAAAGATTTTATACCTGCGTTCCATTTCATAAACTGTCCACTTTAAGGCCGAAACAGTTTTATCAACCTCGGTCACCACCGGCGTATATAGATGAGGGATACCATTATAATTAGTCAATTCTACCCGCTTCGGATCGATGAGAATTATTTTTAGATCTTCGGGCGAATTGTGAAAAAGAAAATTTGTGATAATTGAATTAATGCAGATAGATTTACCGGAACCGGTGGCGCCGGCGATCATCAAGTGCGGCATTTTTTCCAAGTCGATAGCAACCGGAGCGCCAGCAACGTCACGACCGAGTGCGATTGCCAACTTACTTTTTTCAGCTTTAAATTGTGGCGATGCCATAACTTCTTTCAGTGTAACTTTTGCCGCAACAAGATTCGGTACTTCAATACCAACAGCCGATTTACCCGGAATCGGCGCCTCAACACGCAAACTTTTTGCCGCCAGAGCTAGAGCAATATCAGTGCCACGAGTAGTAATTTGATTTAATTTAACACCCTCGTTCGGCCGTAAAGTATATTGAGTAACTGTCGGCCCGACATTAACATCCTGCATTTTGACCTCAATACCGAAACTCTGAAAACATTTCTTGATCGTCTCAACATTTTTTCCGATGTCACCAGATTTTGCCACATCGTTTGACTCAAGCAGGATGTCGTAAGTTGGAAACTCCCAAACCCTGCCTGCATTGGTCTTAACTGCTGACCTTGGAGCAGATTCGATTACCGGAGCCCGCGGTACTTCTTCAATTTTCGGTCGGCGGGATAAAAACCGACGAAATCGCTCAGCAAAACCCGGTTGCTTTGGATTAAGTTCTTCTTCTTGTCCCTGGCGGTGAACTTTGACACCACTTGGAACCGCTGCTTCTTCGTCATCACGACGGCCATCAGTTTTAAGTCCGAAGATTTTTGATAAGGATAAATTGAAGGTAATCATAACCGAGACCAAGGCGACGGCAATTAAAACAATAAATGCCGGAAATATTCCCAATGATCCTCGGAGCGGTTTAGAAACCATAAAACCAAAAAGTCCTCCGCCTTCTCCATTTAGCGCGGCTGTTTTGGCATCAGCTGCCGGGATAAAGAGATGAATCAGTGCTGGAAAAAAGATAAAAAATAATACGATTCCGACAAAACGGGCTAACTTAACCCCACCTTTTGGCGGAAAGAGAATAATAGCACCCAACCAGAAGAGCGCGATCGGAACCAAATAACCGACCATTGTACCAAAAAGTTTGTAATCGAGAATTTTTAATTTCTCACCCATCCCGCCAGCAGCGCCGAAGATTCCCATAAATGAAATAATGGCAAAAATCATTAAACCAACAGCAAAAATCTCCCGCCAAGTATCGGGCCCAAGACCTAGTGTCCAATCAAATACAAAATTACCCCACTCATCTTCCTTCTGCCACCATAGTGGAGATTTTTGTTTATGTTTTGGATATTTTCGTTTTCTTCCCACGATCCCTCCAACAGAGAAATTAGGCTCCTATTGAGTTTGATACTATTGTAACACAAAATAATCTCGACAAGAAGCAAGATATTTGTTAAAATCTAATTTGCTGAATCATCAGCTATAGGGTGCCGAACAGCCCGAACAGTTGCAATCCTGAGGAGGAACCTGAAATGTCGAGGAAATTGTACCCGCCCGGCCGTTACGTCGCTTCTGAAGATGGCTGCGCTCTCCGGCAAGGAGACCCAATTCTTGACCGCCAGGGGGAATTCTGGATCATCTACAAGGCAGAACTCGAACCACTCCAGAACGCCATTCACCGCTTCATGTGTCTTCCGGACGACTTCGTGATTTCGATGTTACCCGGCTATCCACGCGGAGTCTCCATCGGGACTATCCGCCGAGAGAGTCTTCACAGGCCCTGTCATCCAATTCTCTCGCCGGGCATCGAGCCGGGCTGCCTCAAACATTTTGGGAAGCTGCTTCCACTCGACCTGGAAGCTTCGGCCCAGACATGGATAATGGATTTCCTACGCCTGCACCAGCTTCTCCCTGCTGATCACGAATGGGTCAGCACAACCCCAGACATCACCGACCAGCATAACAAGCTCGTCACTTTCGTCTGCCATCCAAAGCGTCAAGCCAACGACATTAGGCAGATCACCATCGTCATGCAGAAGACGGACAAAAACCCCCAGTGGAATCCTGTCCGCCTTACAATGGATGGCGCGGTGTGGACGCCCACCGATCAGGAGGGGACAGAGACCAAGATATGGGTCAGTGAAACATAGCTGGCCCCGCGGACACAAAAGCGGCCGGGCAACATGCCCCGACCGCTCTTTTTTATGGTTTTTTGGTTTTGTCATTGCGAACGATAGTGAAGCAATCTTTTCATTAGAGATTGCCGCGCCTTTCGCTCCACTCAATGGCTCGCAATGACAATAAAATTAGACCTCAATTACTACCGGAATAACCCCACTTCGCTAAAGCTACGCGGGGCAGGCCATTGGCCGCCTCATACTTCTATCACGACAGGGATGACCATAGGACGTCTTTCAGTCTCCTTATAGAGAAAGTCACCGAGCTCTTCGCGGATTTTGGTTTTGATTAATCCCCAATCACTGCGACCTTTCGGAACTGTGGCATGTTTGGCAAAGAGTCGTTTAATTTCCGCCCTGGCTTTGTGAACCAAGTCTTCATTTTCCCGCATATAAATGAAACCGCGAGAAATAATATCAGGCGAAGTGACAATTTGGCCAGTTTCATGATTAACAGTAACAATGACAACAAAGATTCCATCCTCAGCCATGGCTTTTCGGTCGCGAAGGACAATGTTGCCAACGTCTCCAACTCCGAGTCCATCAACCATAACATATGAGGCCGGAATTCGTTTGTTGGTAACTGAGCCCCTTCCGCCCTCAAATTCGATAATCTGTCCATTGTCGGATACCAAAATGTTAGCTTCCGAAATTCCAACATCCTGAGCCAAACCGGCGTGAACCATTAATTTATGGCGCTCACCGTGAATTGGGATGAAAAATTTTGGTTTAATTAAACCGATCATCAATTTTAAATCTTCCTGATAGGCGTGACCGGAGGTGTGAACGTCAAACATTTTTTGGTAGATGACTCTTGCACCCTCGCGATACAAATTATCCATAACTTCAGAAACCGAGCGTTCATTTCCCGGAATTGGAGATGATGACAAAATAACGGTGTCGCCTTTTTGAATTTTAATTTGTCGATGTTCGCCGGCGGCAATTCGGGTCAGAGCTGAGCGCTCCTCACCCTGTGAACCGGTACAAACGACAGTAACCCGATTGTCAGGATATTTACCAATGTCAGCAACATCAATCATAGTGTCTTGTGGAATTTTCAAGGCTTCTATCGAAGCTGCAACGTCAACGTTAGCTAGCATCGAGCGGCCAGAAAAAGCTACTTTGCGGTTGAGTCTTTTTGAAACATTTAGAATTTGTTGAATACGGGAAATAAGTGAAGAAAATGTTGCCATAATCACCCGGCCGCGAGCATTTTCCACTAGTTTAAAAAGTGAATCCTCAATCTCTTTTTCCGACGTCGTGTGGCCAGGCTTTTCAGCGTTCGTTGAGTCGGAAAATAAGGCTAAAACGCCCTGCCCGCCAAGTTGTGCTAACTTTGAGAAATCAGTCGGTCGGCCATCAGCCGGCGTATGGTCAAATTTCCAGTCGGTGGCGTAAACCAAAATTCCTTCCGGAGTCGTGATCGAAAGACCAAAACTATCAGGGATATTATGATTTAAGCGGAAAGTTTCGATTCGGAAACAGCCAAGTTGCAAAGTCTCTTCGCCAGGAATAATGGTTGAAATTTTGACCTTATTCTCCATACTAAACTCTTCAAGCCGTTTTTTAATTAGTCCAACTGTCATTGGCGCCGAATAAATCATCGGGCTCCCTAGTTTTTCATATAAATAAGGAATGGCACCTGTGTGGTCCAAATGCCCGTGGGTGATGACTAAACCACGAATTTTACTCTTGTTATCAGCCAAATAAGAAACATCAGGAATAACATAGTCGATTCCCGGCATATCTTCATTTGGGAACATCAAACCGGCATCAATAATCATGATGTCGTTGCCATATTCGATGGCGGTCATATTTTTACCAACCTCTTCCAAACCACCCATTGGGATAATTCGAAGTGCCGGTTTTTTGAAACCAGTTCCGGTTGTTCCTGGTAGTGGCTGCGTTGTTGCCCCGGCATTTGGCGTTAAATTGCCAAACGTTTTGGACAGGTCAGTCTTTTTCGGTCCACGTGGTGGACGCTGCGTGCGTTGTGATGTGATCATTTTCTCCTTTTTAGAACAATTGTAGTGGCTAGCCACAGATTTTTGTCACAAATTTTCACAAATTGAATCCATCTGTGATTATTTGTGGTGTAGATTTGTGGTTATACACTACCTTTTATTATTAAAATAATTTTTCTTGTTTGATAGAATTTCGCTTATTCTTTTCGATTTCAGCTTTAACTTTTTTGATCGCTGCCGGCAACTTGGCAAAATCGTCTAACAATGTTTGACGCATCGCACCATTATGCAGAGCTGCTGCCGGGTGATAAAGCGGAAAATAAAAGATTCCATTTGCTTCTTCCGTAAGGTGACCCAGTGGGCGGTGATATAATTTCGCTCGCAACTTTGTAATACCACCGAGATCAGGAAGATAAGTTTCAGTACTGTGCCGACCTAGAGTAACCACAATTTTCGGGTTAATAATAGCAATTTGCTCTTCTAAGTACTTTCGGCAAGCCGATTTCTCTTCCGGTAATGGATCGCGATTTGCAGGTGGACGGCATTTCAAAGTGTTAGCGATATAAACATCCGCGCGTTGCAAACCGATAGAATCGAGTAGAACGTCGAGAAATTTGCCTGCTGGGCCGCAAAACGGCCGGCCGCATTCATCTTCTCTTGCGCCTGGAGCCTCGCCTATAAACATAATTTCGGCATGAGGATTTCCTTCACCAGGGACGATATTTCGTCTTGTCTTATAAAGAGGACAAAGTTGGCAGCTAGCAATCTCTTTCTCAACATTAATGAGTTGTTCTTTTGTTTTTTCTAGGTCCATGGAAGCAAAAAATAATAGCTCTGGTTGCCTTAGATGGAAAGTAAAGAGATCAAACCTAACGATTCTTACTCAAGTTTAGCATACATATTTACATTTGTCAAGCCTTTTGCTAGAATGATGGCGCAAACTCGGAAAAATACATGTGAGGGATGTGGTTATATGCCATGCGCGGCACACAGCCAAGCGCAGCAAGAACGTGAATCTCGGGCGAAAAGGAATATTGTCCTGATTGCCATCGGCGTTTCCGCGGCAATACTGGCTGCATATGCCATCTGCTGCACGTTCTTCGGCCATACGCCGAGCTTCTTCGAGAGGATGATGTGGCACATATGGTAAACAGCTGTTCGGCGGACGTATCTTCGCCGATTTTTTTATAACAAGATCCAATAGTTCCGCGAAGCGGACACAAGGCGTTAAAAGCTTTGCTTATTCAAAAAACCACCTTTGATATTATCGCCAACGGTTTTTTCTATGCTTATTCTGTGTAATTATCTGTGTGGTTTCTTCAATATTATGATTTCGGCAAGAAATCTTTGGTCGAGAGTGCAACGCGACCTTTTTCTCTGTCGACATCGACAACCTTGGCTTTAACAACATCGCCAGGTTTCATGTATTTTTCAATGTCTTCAACGCGCTCATTGGCAATCTGCGAAATATGGACCATGCCGTCTTGGCGCGGAGTAATTTCGATAATAGCGCCAACCTGTTTGCCAGTCATTCTATCTCGCTTGATTTCGATAACTTTGCCTTCGATAATTTCACCGATTTCGATTTCACGAGTCATTGATTCGACTATTGATATGGCTTTTTTGCCCATTTCTGAGTCGGTTGAACCAATCATGACTGTGCCGTCATCTTCAATGTCGATTGATGTCACCTCTTTGCCACCACAATCCTCAATGATTTTGCGAATATTCTTACCACCCGGCCCGATAAGTTCACCAATTTTCTCTGGACTGATATGAATGGCTTTGATAACTGGAGCAAGTGGTGAAAGTTCATTTGGCTTAGAGATAATTTCTTCCATAGCATCCAAAATTTCCATTCGGCCAACTTTAGCCTGTTTGAAAGTCTGCTCGATAATTGCGTCATTCAAACCAGCAATTTTGGTGTCCATTTGAATTGCCGTAATTCCGTCGCGAGTTCCTGCGATTTTAAAGTCCATGTCCCCAGCAAAGTCTTCCAATCCCTGAAGATCAGTAAGAACTTTGAATTTCTTGTCATCTTTTTTGTCAGTAACCAGGCCCATGGCAATTCCGGCCACCGCTTTTTTAATTGGCACGCCGGCATCCATTAGCGCCAAAGTTGCGCCGCAAGTTGCCGCCATTGAAGATGAGCCGTTGGATGCTAAAATTTCAGTCACCAGTCTGATAGTATATGGGAACTCTTCAGTTGATGGAATCATTCGCAGCAAGGCTTTTTCTGCCAAATATCCGTGACCAACTGCTCGACGGGAAACACCGCGCATTGGTGAAACCTCGCCGGTCGAAAATGGCGGGAAGTTGTAATGATGCATAAATCGTTTAGTGGTTTCTAGCTCCATTGTGTCGATAAACTGTTCCATTCCCGGAGAAGCCAGTGTTGCAACTGTTAGCGCTTGAGTTTGGCCGCGAGTGAATAAGCCGGAACCATGAACGCGCGGAAGAACACCAATTTCAATGTCGATTGGCCGAACTTCTTCAATACCTCGACCATCGGGTCTGTGTTCGTCATCAAGAATTGCAGAACGGATTTCCTTCTCGACTAACTTAGTGAAAGCATTTTTCAATTCAACTTGCTTGTAATTTCCCTCAAGAGTTTTTAACACTTCTTCCTCAAAACCCTTAAGATTTTCCTCGCGCTTCATTTTATCTAGCTCGCGAACCGCATCACGCAGTTTATCACCAACAATTTTTGAAACCTCACCGTGAATTGCCTGATCGTCAACCAGCTCAACACCAGACTCCTCTTCTGCGTGATCTGCTTTGATTTTTTCTTGAATTTCAATCAGTGGCAGAATTGATTTCTTGGCCAGCTCGATTGCCTCGATAATTTTTTCCTCCGGCACTTCAGATGCTTCAGCCTCAATCATCATAACTTTGTCTTTGGTTGCAGCAATTGTTAGATTTAAGTCGGATGCCTCAATTTGATCGATTGTTGGATTTGCTACCAGCTTTCCATCAACCAAACCAATTTTGATTGCGCCGATCGGACCATTAAAGGGCGCTTTTGTTTGCGAAAGTGCGGCAGAAGCGGCAATCATACCCATGATATCCGGATCGTTTTCGCCATCATAGGACAAAACTGTGATGATAACTTGAACATCGTTTCTAAAATTCTTTGGAAATAGTGGGCGAATCGGACGATCAATCATCCGACAGGCCAAAATCGCCGCGTCCGAAGGTCGGCCTTCACGTTTGATAAAACGGGAACCGGAAATTTTACCAGCGGCATACAATCTTTCCTCGTAATCAACCAAAAGCGGAAAAAAATCAACGCCTTCTCTAGTTTCATCAGAAACAACCGCAGTTGCCAAAACTACCGTACCGTCGCAAGTGGCTTTAATTGATCCTTGGGCCAACAACGCTAATTTTCCGGTTTCCAACTTCAATTCTCGGCCACAAAAATCGACCGAGTAAGTTTTCTCGACGAGTCCCAGCTTCTTAACTACCATAAAAATCCCTTCTGAGAGGGTCGAGAGATGAGTTCTTTAAGAAACAAGGGCATCGCTCAAAATTTAAACGATATCCTCACCTCTTATCTCGACGATCTCTCTTGTATTACTTATTAATTTTTTAATGTATTATCTGTGTCTAAATCTGTGTCAACGATCTGTGGGCTTACTTCCGTTTACTTTCTCAACTTTAAATCGACAATCAAATTACCGTAACCTTCTTGGTTGGTTTTCTTGAAATAATTTAAAAGTCTTCGGCGCTTTCCAACCATTTTCAAAAGTCCAACACGAGAGTCGTAATCATGTTTGTGTTCTTTCAAATGCTTGGTCAACTCAGCAATTTTTTTGGTTAAGACAATGACTTGAACCTCAGTTGAGCCGGTGTCATTGGCACTTGTTTGATATTTTGCTAAAAGATCACCGGACTTAGGCGATGCTGTAACTTTCTTCAAAATTTTACTTTCAATTTTCTTCTCTGCCATTTTCAGACTATCTCCTACGAAATTATCTACTGATAAGTGACCCTGTGGGCTAATTTAACTAAAGTACGAATGAAGTCATCCGTGCCAGTCCGTGTAAAAGATCCGTGTACTAACTTCCGCTTGATGATCTTTACCAATTGTAACAAATGCTTTTCAAAAAATCAAGAGATAAATGTGGGCGGCCGTTCCGGCCGCCCAACCGATTATTCCCAGAGGCTATAGACCTCGTCCTCAGTCAAGGCTTCCGAATCAAATTCGTCCGGCATTTTGACGAAGAAAAGATCATCCTCATTATCGTCTTCACTCAAAAACGCACCGATCTGATAAGCAAAATGAATGATTTCCTCCGGATCCAGTTTCCGTGTCGTCAGAATCACAACGACCCTTTTACCAAACCAAGGAAATCCGTCATATTCCCAAGTATAATCCAAAGGAATTACCCCCTCGATATTTATTTGTCATCCTGAATAAAATGAAGGATCTGTATCTAGATTCTTCGCTTCACTCAAAATGACAAACTCAACCTACATACACCTTGGAGGTGTGTGTCTCGG
>JAPLVG010000023.1:117218-136928 GCA_026397235.1 Candidatus Berkelbacteria bacterium | reverse complement strand
AATCCGGAGAATCAACAACAAACCGAGGAAATCCCTAGACTACAAAACACCAATTGAAGTTATGTTAGAGAACAATTTGTTAAATAAAAAAAGAGCCAAAAGGCTCTACCAGAAAATTGCATTTGGGGGGTGAATTTAGGTTTTTAATAACTCATCCAGTATAGCAAATAAGTTTGTTTTTGTCAAGGGTTTTTTGGTATATATTAATATTTTGTCATACGCAGACTAAAGTCTGACCTACAGGATTTTGGAGTCCAAGCTTTAGCTTGTGAATTAACAAGCTAAAGCTTGATCTACAGTAATTGATCAAACCGCTTTGGCACAAATGTCGCGGTATGGGCAGTATTTGCATTGAAACATATCCGGTTTAGCAGTTAGTTCTTTTTTTCGAATCCCCTGCTCGACATCCGTAATCATTTGTTTAGTATTTTCTAATTCTGTTTGGTTGAATGTTCGCTCACCCTTGAGCCCGGATTCTATAAAATAAAGTGTTGTTTTTGGAATATAGCCATATTTGTTTTCCCATGCCAGCGAATATATCATCATTTGAGTTGACTCTTTTATTCGTCGTTCGGCATCTTTTTGTTGGCGGACATCAGAGGTTTTAAAGTCACGGATCTCAGCAGATTTTCCGCCCTTGTAAACTAAGTCAAAGCGTCCGTTAATTTTTACGTTACCACAGGAAAATTCAAAAACCTCTTCCACTTTGTTCGGCACTACTTCATCTTTTTGGTCGTCATCAAAAAATCTGGCAAGTGTGTCTAGCCCTTGTTTGAATCGCAATTCCTCCTGTTCCCGAGTTATAAAACCAATATTGTGAAACGCTTGTCGGTAATCGGCTAAGAGTTGTTCAAGTGATAATTTTTCGCCCTGAATTTTTCTAGCAAAATAATGATCAAGCGCAGCGTGAATTGCAGTACCATACATTAATTGTTGATTTTCTAAAAGTGGAATTTTGATAATGTGGGCGTAGTAAAATTTCTTTGGGCAAGAGTAATAGTCATCAATTTGCTGGCGAGATAATTTCAAAACCTTATCAGTAAATTTGTTTGGCAAATGTTTTACTTCTTGCGGTAATTGTTTAAATCTTTCGATTTTTTCTATGGCTGAAAGTTTATGTTTTAACTTTTCTGGTTTTGGTTGATTCAAAAGTTCCAAGACAAATTGCGAAAGCTTTTTTGCCCGTTTCCCACCATAGTCTTCTGCAGCTGTCAGAAACAATAAATCTTTGGCCCTAGTAGCAGCAACATAAAAAAGTCGACGCTCTTCTTCTAGGTGCCAGTCACCTTCTGGTAATCTTTCTTTTATCAGTTCTTCTGGAATTGGTAGCGGATCACGGCGTTTGCGTGACGGAAATCTATCAGCAACACAATTTACTATGAAGACCGCTGGCCATTCTAGACCCTTAGCAGCGTGAACAGTTAAAATGTTTACTGCATCAACATCTGGGTCGATGTCGGAAGTAGCGACTTCGTCGCCAACAGAGATTATCAGTTCCAGATTTTCTAAAAACGCTAACACTCCCCTTTCCATACTCGAGTGGTTGAAGGAGGAAATCCGATCAAAAAATTTGGCGATATTGGTGATTTTTCGTTCATCAATTGCAGATGGATTACTACTTAAGTTTTTTAGATATTTTTTTTCGGTCAAAAAATTGTAAAGAATTTCGCCAACCGGCTGATTTATCAACTGGCGATATTTTTTAATGTCAGAAATTAGTTGCGATAAATCATCAACAGAATCTTTTTTAGCAATTTCGAATATACTGCGATTTTCCCGTTTAGCCAAAGTGTATAGTTCTGAAAGCGTCATGTGTGAAACATTGTAAATTTCTGATGTAGCCAATTGGTGGAAAGCTAAATTATCATTGGTGTAAACAATTGATTTTAGAAATGCGATTAGTATTTTGATTTCCGGCTGGGAATAAAGTCCAGAAGCGCCGGAAAAAACAGATGGTATTCCGGCGACGTTGAGCGATTGAATAAATGGTTCCGATTGGCTATTGGCTCGGACCAATATCGCAAAATCATTGTTTTTTAAACCTTGCTTTTTCAGCTCTGTAATTTTTTCGGTCACTGTGTCAGCCTCGCAAGAAAGTGTGTCGCAGAATAACAATTCTGGTTCTGCCCCGTGTTTTTTACTGGTTAGTTTTTTGTTAATACCATTTTTCACTTCCAACCGATCTGGATTATTGTTTTGTATTAGTTTGTAAGATGAATCGAGAATCTCTTTTGTCGACCTATAATTTTCAGTTAAAACAATTTCTGAAACTTTTTTATAAAACTTTTTAAAATCTAAAATGTTAGAAATTGCAGCGCCGCGGAAACGATAAATTGATTGATCATCATCCCCAACAACGGTAATATTTCCGTCTGAGCCAGAGAGCAATTTTATTAATTCATTTTGGGCAAAGTTTGTGTCTTGAAATTCATCAACCAAAATATACTGAAACTTTTTCCGGCACTCAAAAAGTACTCGCGGGTTTTCTTTGATCAGTTTATAAGTTAGATAAATTTGATCGCCAAAATCTAGGTTGCCAGACTGAATCATTAGCTCTTGATATCTGGAGTAAGCGTTGGCGAGTTCTAGAGTTTTTTCTGCCTCTATTTTTTCTTCATCATTTTTAGCCTTTTGATTTTCCTTTTCAGCAAATGCTAAATATTCTTCCGGTGATATCAACTCATCTTTTAGCCGTGAAAAATGGGTTAAAAGTTCTTGAATGTGTGATAGCGGATCAGCAATTGGCCGAAAGTGTTTCAGATCAAAAGCGTAAATATTTTGACGCATAAAAATGGCTTGTTCTATTGTGGTCAGTACTTTAAAGTTTGCTGGCAATCCCAAGTTAATGGCATAATCGCGTAAAAATCTGTCGCCAAAAGCGTGAAAGGTTGAAATCCACATATCGGTGTAGCCGTATGGTGTTAGCTCATCAACCCGGACCTCCATTTCGGCGGCGGCTTTGTCAGTAAATGTTAAGGCCAGAATCTCCGATGGCTTTGCCCATTTCTTTTCAATAATATGAGCAATTCTTCGGGTGATAACTGCGGTTTTGCCGGTTCCGGCACCGGCTATAATTAATAGCGGTCCGTTTTTATGGGTTACGGCTTTGTGTTGAGCACTATTCAAGCCAGCTAAAACATCTGGCTTAGTATTTTCAAAATTAAATTTGAGTGGTTTGGTTTTCATTGTTACCACAGTATAGCGCATAAGTATTTTTTAGACAAAAAAAACCGACACACGCCATCGTGTATCGGAGGTCGCAAACGGCCTGAGAGCCGTTTTGTCACCAATCGCATTTGTGCCAGACCCAGGACAATAATAGTCCAACCATTATGGCAACGATTGGGATTAGCAGACCGTGGGCGGAAAAATCCGGCTCTCTGTCTCCGGCGACGGTAATTCCGCCGCCAAATCCTCCTCCCAGGCACAATACGGCCAGCGTGCCGAACAATGTTCTCATCTTGCATCATCCTTTGCTGTGATGTATGCTACGTCATTTGGCACGATAATTCTCGCCAAATGAACAACATTCATTTTTTGTCCGTGTAAATCTGTGTGTCAAATCTGTGTCCGTCAAAGAGAAAACCCTGAAGCTAACTCCAGGGATTCCTCATTTAAAGGGCTTTGACTTTGAGGACAGTTTTTAATACCCTCATCATCAACTTCTCCATTGTAGCACATAATATGATAAAAGTCAAGACTTTTCTGTTACTTTCTTTATCATCGAGATCAAGGCTTCTTTTGGCACCGCGCCAACAACCTGGCCGCTGACTTTTCCATCTTTGAACATCAGGAATGTCGGTACACTCATGACATGATATTTTACGGCAACATCTGGGTGGTCATCTATATTCAATTTGCCGACAACGACATCTTTTTCCTCTTTAGCCAATTCATCAACTATTTGCCCCATCATTTGGCAGGGTCCGCACCACGGTGCCCAAAAATCGACTAACACCGGTTTTTCGCCCTCAATTATTTCAGTGAAATTTTTTCCTGTTAACTCTTTCTCTGCCATATTATCTCCTTCTTAAATTTGCTGTTGGATAGAACCGAGACTGTTTCATAGAGTCCAAAGAATATTGTAACATAAAACAGATCGCCGGCAATTGTATTGCGGAAAAATGGCAGGCCCATTATATAGCAATTTGTTAGACCTTGCAATGTGTGAGGGTATATTGAATGCGGAATAACCCACATGGCAAAATTTGTAATCAGGAAAAATATGATTGATCCGGCTAGGCTTCCACCAATGATATTTGGCAAAGTTTTATGTTTTCGAAGCCAAAGTCCGATCAGTCCGATAATTATAAACGAGCCGTAAACTGATGCCAAAATGTATGGGTTATAAAATCCAATAAAGTAATCTGCAATTAACATTGCAGCAATTGGAATAATCAAGGCATATTTTTTGTTTAGATAAACGCCACCAAATAAAGCAATGGCTGCAATCGGTGCGAAGTTCGGTATGTGCGGTAAATACTTAACCAGTGGGGCTATTGGCGCCCAGTCATGAAAGCGGGTCGCAATACGCAACAAAACACCAAGCAGAATTAAAAAGATTGCCATATTCCTCCTAATTAGTAAGTTTCAATTCTAAATTCTATTACATCACCTCTGAAAATCGATTGGTTCGACACGCCAACCATTGATGAATTTCCGTTGTAGTAGAAAGACCAATATTTTCCATCAGAAAAGTGGTTGTCACCGTTAAATCCATCAATACTTACTCCCAAATTGCCACCCCAATCGGTTGTTTTGATAGTGAAGTTATTTTGTTGCGCTGCTCTTTGAAGAATAGTAAAAGCATTGTCATCTGACTGCAAATTTACCTGGTAAATACCACCTTGATAGCTACCGTCCTTATCGATTATTACCGTCGCTTGATTTGTAAATACTTGTTGGTCAACAGTTTGAGTAATTGTTTTTGTAATAACTGTCGGCGTAGAAGCGGTTTGAACGGTTGATTTCGTTTGCAGACCAGAAATTTGTTTTTGTGCCGCAGACAACGACTGTTGCAAATTATCATTTAAATTCAAGGTTTGATTTACTTTGTTTTGAATCTGGCTCAATTGATTCTGCAAATCAGCAATACTATTTGCACTGGTTTGATTCACTTTCTTCAAGTCCTTGGTTTGGTTGTTGAGACTGGCGATTGACAATCCGCCATAGATAATGGTGACAATCAAAATAGAAATTGCCGGGAATGCCAAACTTTTAAATAATTTATTCATAAATTTCCTTTTTTTAAATATAAATGCAGCGTTTGGTCGCTGCAATTTAGCCCAGCTCTTTTTTCAAAAGTGCTAGATAAACCTCTCGACCGAAGGGTTTTGTCTAAACTTTGGTTTTCTGACTTAATTCCTATTGAATATCCTTCGATAAACTCTCTTCGAGTCTGAGCGATGAGGCTCAGGCCTCAGAGTCGATGACAGGATAAAATTCCTTCAGAATTTTACAGTAGCGGGACTGTCACGGATTTGCACCGTGTTACCCAAAATAAAGATTGTAAATTTTTGATGTATTAAATAAACTTATCGAAAAAACTTTTAGAAGTCAATCCCCTTCTTGGCTGGAATTCCTGATTGAAAAGGATGTTTAATTTCTTTCATTTCTGTCACTAGATCGGCAATTTCCAATAATCCTTTTACTGCACCCCTGCCGGTGAAAACCACTGTCATTCCCACCGGCCTGCTTTCTGCTAATTTTATGATCTCTCCTGCCTCCACAAGACCATAATGTACGGCATTATTTATCTCATCCAAGATAACTACGTCATATTTTTTACTTTTGATGATTCTCTTTGCCAGCTCAACTCCATCTGATACTGATTTCTGGTGTTCTGGCCTTGGTTCTCCAATCCCCAATTTTTCATCATTGAACGTTTGGTATATATCTATCTCCGGGATTCTTTCAATAATTTTCCACTCGCCGGTATTTTTGAACCCCTTAATGAATTGGACAATCGCGACTTTTTGTCCCCAGCCAGCGGCTCTCATCGCTAAACCCAAAGCAGCTGATGTCTTTCCCTTGCCGTTTCCGGTATAAACGATAAGCATAATTAATCTCCATCTAAGAATGACTAATTTGTCTAAATGACGAATAACTAATCAGAAGTAAAAACTATTAGTCATTAGTTATAACAAGAATAATAGTTTCGCCGAAGACGAACACAAAGCGTTAAAAGCTTTGCTTATTTGGATTATTAGTTATCCATTGGTGTTATCCGCACTTCGAATAACCGCAACCGCGACAGACAAAACAACCGCTCTCATATTCAATCTGACCACCACAATCAGGGCAAAGCTCTGTTAAAAGCTGATCCGAGTCTATAACAGTTTGTTTTTTGGGAGTCACAGTTGGATTTATATTAGTGTTAAAATCTAAATTCAATTTTTTTGATCTCTCAATATAGCGGTCCATGGCCTTGCCAATAGCGTCCGGGCATGAAAGTATTAGTTCGCCGTTTTGCCAAACCGGATTTGCCCCACGGATACCTTTCAAATGCTTTGCTAAAACTTTAGGTTCGACGCGCGACCGCAGTGCAATGGAGATCAGACGCCCAATCGCTTCGTTCATGGCATTTGCTTCCCCACCAGATTTTCCATGACTAACAAAAAGTTCACACATTCCTTCAGCATCTTCATTAATAGTGATATACATGTCGCCTAGACCGGTCGGGACTTTTTCTGTCGTGCCTACAACAACTTCTGGCCGCGGTCTCGGTTTAATTTTGGTTTCATAAATAATTTCCGCCGCAACTTCACCAGATTTGTTTTCCTTGGTTTTACCAGTAGAAAGCACTTGCTCGTTTCTTGAGCCATCGCGATAGACTGTTACACCCTTGCAGCCAGTTTTGTAAGCCATAATATAAGCATTGTAGATGTCGTCGCGAGTTGCTTTGTGAGGAAAATTAATTGTTTTAGAAACTGCGTTGTCAGTATATTCCTGAAAAGCTGCCTGCAAGTTTATGTGCTGCTGTGGCGTGACGTCATGTGCCGTGACAAAAATATCTTTTACATCTTTTGGAATTTCTTCAAATTCATGAATATTACCAGCATTGGCAATTCGCTTCATTAAGTCGGCAGAATAGAAACCGCGCTCCCTAGCTATTTTCTCAAATTCCGGATGAACCTCAATTAGAATATCATTATCCATAACATTTCGTTCATAGCAGACAGCGAAGAGTGGCTCGATCCCAGATGAAGCGTTGGCAATGATGCTGATCGTCCCTGTCGGTGCAATTGTTGTTGTAGTTGCGTTGCGAATTGGGTCTTGGCCTTTTTTAGCATAAACTGACTTTTCAAAGTTTGGAAATGCGCCGCGCTCTTTAGCCAGAATTTGTGATTCTTCTTTTGATTTATCATCGATAAACTTCATAACTTTTCGAGCCAAGGCGACAGACTTCTCTGAGTTATATGGAATTCCAAGTTTGATCAGCATATCTGCGAAACCCATAACGCCAAAACCAATTTTGCGGTTAGCACGGGTCATTTTGTCAATTTCCGGCAACGGATAATTGTTTAAGTCGATAACATTGTCAAGAAAATGCAGCGAATCAAAACAGAGCTGTTCAAGTTTATCCCAATCGATCGAAGTTTTACCGCCAGAATCAAGTTTGATCACTTTTGCCAGATTCACTGAGCCCAAATTACATGATTCATATGGTAGAAGTGGTTGTTCGCCGCAAGGATTTGTTGATTCGATTTCGCCTATCTCCGGCGTTGGGTTATATTTATTCATTCGATCGATAAATATTATTCCCGGTTCGCCGTTGCCCCAAGCGTTATCAACGATTTTATTAAAAACATCCTTGGCATTTAATTTTCCGGACACCTTTTTATCGCGAGGATTTATCAGCTCGAAATCACTGTCTTTTTCTAACGCTTCCATAAATTTATCGCTGATGGCAACTGAGGTATTAAAGTTTGCCAAATCTCCCTCAACTAATTTTGCGTCGATAAAATGCAAAACATCCGGGTGATCAACGCGCAGTATCCCCATGTTTGCACCACGGCGGGTTCCACCTTGTTTGACAGTTTCTGTCGCTGCATCAAAAGCTCGCATAAAAGAAATCGGGCCGGAGGAAACGCCGGAGGTACTTTTGACTCGGTCGCCAGATGGACGAAGTCGCGAAAATGAAAAACCGGTTCCACCACCAGATTTATGGATTAATGCCGTATATTTTACCGCATCAAAAATCGCCTCCATATTATCTTCAACTGGCAAAACGAAGCAAGCCGAGAGTTGACCTAAATCACGACCGGCATTCATTAAAGTTGGAGAGTTCGGCATAAACTCAAAATTTGCCATCATACTGTAAAATCTCTTGGTGAGTGCATCGGTGTCAGCATTTTTGTCATAAGTTTTGTCGGCCTGGGCGATAGTTGTTGCTACCCGCATAAACATGTCCCTAGGTGTTTCGACCAGTTTATTGTTTTCGTCCTTCTTTAAATAACGTCGCTCCAAAACCATTAGTGAATTTTCGGAGATTTCTGGTTCCGGAAAATCATCGACAATCTCAACTGGATTTTTTACAACGGTTATGGTCTCTTCGGCAATAGTTTCAAACAGCGCGACATCGGCTTCCTTTTTTGATTCAACTTTTTCAGCCATTCTTCCTCCCTAATATTTTTTTCGCTTCGCTTTCAAAACTTTTTGCTGACGAAAATGATTTATATACTGAAATAAAACGTAAATAAGCTACATCATCAATTTTTTGCAATTTCTTAGATACAATCTCGCCGACTTCGATGCTGGCAACGGTTTTTTTATCCAGAGAGATTATTTCGTGTTCAATATCATCTAACAAACTGCAAACTTCATTATCGTCGACTGGCCGCTTTTCTAGCGATCGGAGAATTCCAACTTTAATTTTTTCCCGATCGTAATTTTCCAATCTACCGTCACGCTTTTCAATTCGGATCAATGGCACCTCAATTTTTTCATAGGTTGTAAATCTGTATCCGCACTTTAAACACTCGCGTCGTCGACGAATTGTTTTTTCGTCATCACGCGAGTCAATGACTTTAGTGTCGCCTTTTTTGCATTCGATACATTGCATAAAATAAGTTTAATGGTTACGAAGCCGGTATAGAAGTAGAAATTTGAATTAGAAGTTAGTCTAAATTCTAGCATCAACTTCAAACTTCCAAACTGGTTTCCTAGCCCTAACCCAAATTCCAACATCTGGTTACAAATTCTATTGTCCTCTACAAGATGTTGTATCGTCAACCAACCATCAAGCGTGGGCATTGTAATAGTTATCCACAAACAAAAAACACCACCTTGGTAGTGGAAAATTAGCTGGAGTCCTGTAATTTGTGTTTACTGGAGCGGTTGGATGATATATGTAGTATGTAATAAAAAAACGTCCCAACCTAGTGGCTGGGACTAATTCCGATCAGTTGCTTGATGATGCGGATGCGCCGAGCGCAAAGCGCGTCGGCAATCATTTGGCAGCGTCGATTCTGACGGCCGATCTGATTCTCTCGGTCGACAGTTACTGGAATAATGTGGCTACTGCCAAATGATGGCCACATTTCATTATCCAGATCCCATGATTCTTTTCGTGCAGCCGTGATGAACTGCTTGGTTCGTGGCTTTAGCAGCCACCGTGTGATTAAGTTCATAGTAACAGCTCCCTTCCTGTAGTGATTATATTATACACGAAATATTATTTTTGTCAATAAAAAAATCATCCGTGTTTCCTTGGATGATTTATATTGAGAACTTGATTAACTTATAACTTGATGAACTTAACGGAGTTTTCGGCGGATGAAGGCTGGGACTTCTAGTTCGCCTTCATCTTTGTCGTCCTTATCATTTCGGTCGTTGTTGCGATCATTTCTTTCATTTCTGTAATCATCACGAACTTCCGGTTTTGGTTCTTCGGTACGAGGTTCGTAAGACCCAAAATCTGGTGTGTCGTAGCTTCGGCGTTCTTCGCGAGTAACCATTTGTGATTGTGGAATTTCACTGCCGCCGATTGGCCCAAAAGCTGGTCGCTTGTGAAGTTTGGTATTATCGGTTTCGAAGCCGGTAGCAATAACGGTGATTTTTACTTCGCCTTGCATCGCCTCATCAATTATAGCGCCGAAAATTATATTAGCATCAGAATCGGCAGCTTCGGTAATGGCTTTTGCCGCTTCATCAATTTCGTACATACCAAGATCTGGCCCGCCGGTAATGTTGAAGAGAATGCCTTTTGCGCCGTCAATAGAAAGTTCGAGTAGTGGTGAATCTATTGCAGCCCGAGCGGCTTCGATTGCTCGGTTGTCGCCTGAGCCGCGGCCAATACCCATGAGAGCGGAGCCGGCGTCAGCCATAATCGCTTTGACGTCGGCGAAGTCAACGTTGATAATACCGTGCAAGGTAATTAAATCAGCAATGCCCTGAACGCCTTGGCGAAGTACGTCGTCAACAATGCCGAAGGCATCGAAAAGCGAAGTCTTCTTGTCAATAACTTGCAGCAATCTATCATTTGGGATGGTAATTAAGGTATCAACCTTGTCTCTCATTTCATTAATACCGAGTTCGGCGATTTTCATTCGGCGCTGGCCCTCAAAAGAAAAAGGTTTGGTAACCACTCCGATTGTTAGTGCACCAAGTTCTTTGGCGATTTCGGCGACAAAAGGACCGGCACCGGTTCCAGTTCCGCCGCCAGCACCAAAAGTAACAAAGACCATGTCTGAGCCTTTGAGCGCTTCATAAACTTCCTCCTTGTTCTCTTCAATCGCTTTTCGACCAACTTCCGGGTCAGCTCCAGAGCCAAGTCCACGGGTGGTTTCTTTGCCAATTTGAATTTTAACCGGAGCTTCATTAAAGGCTAATGCTTGGGCATCAGTGTTAACTGAAACAAACTCAATACCGCGAAGTTTTGAGTTTATCATTCTGGTAATGGCACTTCCACCAGATCCGCCAACGCCGACAACCTTTATCAGAGCGAAACCCTCTAATTCTGACCTTTTATCCATTATTGCTCCTTGAAGTAGTATATTCTATCTTATAGCCTATTTTCGGTTATTATACCAAAAGTGTCAATAGCCTCGTTATGGAAGAAATTTTTTGAAAATATTTCTAACTTTTCCAACCATCCCGCCAAGTTCTGGTACAGCCATTTTCTTTGGCACTGAAACGTTTCCAGACTCGATGCCCCAAACCATTAAACCAGCACTTGTAGCATATACTGGGTCATTCAAGTTGTCAACAACACCGGTAAGTGGAAGTATTGGTTTGCCAATTTGGGTCGGTAGTCGGAGGATATCTTTAACCATTTCTGCCATACCCTCAAGCTTTGCTCCGCCACCAGTGAGAATCACACCTGCGGGGAGCATTCCTTCTCGGTTTATTTCTCTTAATTGATCTCTAATCAGTATAAAAATTTCGTTCAGCCTGGCTTCTATAATTTCGGCAATATATTTAACGCTGGCTGTTCCTGTCTCAGATTTGTCGAAAGTCGAAAGGTCTATTTCTTCTTTATCGTCGATTTTTTCTGGTGATGCGTAACCGTATTTAATTTTAATAATTTCAGCTAGGTTTATATTGGTGCGAAGACCGATTGCGATATCATTTGTAATATGGCCGGATCCGATTGACAATACGCCACAGTGAACAAGTTCTCCTTCTTCGAATACTGTATAAGATGTCGTACCGGCACCAATATCAATTAGAATAGAGCCGATTTCTTTTTGTTGTTTTGAAAGCATTATCTTCGAAGTAGCTAGGGGCGAAAAAACCATATCAGATATTGCCAGCCCTGCTTGCGAAGCGCAACGAGAAACATTTTTTATTGCAGCCAACGAGCCAGAAATAACATTGGTATCAACCTCGAGTCGAATTCCGGACATGCCGACTGGGTCTGCTATTCCAACTTGACCGTCAACAGTAAAAGTTTTAGGAATAACGTGCAATACTTCTCTGTTGGGTTGATTTGGTACTGCTCGAGCGGCTTCAATTACTCTCATGGCGTCGGCTTCGGAAATCTCGCCATCATTTTTTGATACAGCAATCACACCTCGACTAATAGTTGACTCAATATGCGGCCCGCCTATACCGACAACAACACTCTCGACTGGACAATCGCACATCCGCTCGGCCTCTTCAAGGGCAGTTGAAACTGCTGTAACTGTTTCTTCAACATCGACAACTACGCCTTTTCGGACTCCATTGCAAGTTGCCTTACCTAAACCTAAAATATCAATATTGCCGTCTGACACTGTTCCAATACAAACAGAGACTTTTGATGATCCAATATCAAGTCCAACGGAGAAAAGTTTTTTAGACACTAGCCCTCCAAGAGAGTAAAATTATTTGTTCTTATCTGATTTTACCAGATTGATGCTCGATTTTGCAAGTGTTCGTTAACCAGCTAACTTATCAAAATACGGCAAAAAGATTAACACTGTTACCACCAAAGCAATGATTGAGGCGATCAAAACAGCCCCGGCCATTGCATCCTTAATAAATTCGACTGCTTTAGATTGCTCGGGCTTAACAATATCTAGAAGTTTTTCTATGGCAGTGTTGATGATTTCCATGGCAATAACAAGCGTAACAGCAAAGAAGAGAATAATAGCTTCAATTCGAGTAATTGAGAGAATGTAGGCTAATGTTGCAACGGTAATGGCGTAGATAAGGTGAATTCGAGCATTTTGCTCTGTCTTGAGCAAATTTACCACGCCACGTGACGCGTACATGAAACTATTGAATAATTTTACGATACTCCACTTGTTGTAACTCATAGCGATTTCCTCCCTGTTTTTTCTATAGCTTTATTCCAATTTTCGATATCTTTGTCGTGGTCAAAACCCAACAAGTGCAAAACTCCATGAACGAATAATTCCTCGCAGGACACACTCTCGTTTTTTGCACACTTCGAAGCGATAAAAATTGTCCCCAGTACTTGTTCGTCATCTCCTGGAAATTGTTCCTGGGGAAATGATAACACATCTGTTACTTTGTCGATATCCCTATGCTTTTTGTTCAGATTTTTAATTTTTTCGTCAGTAACTAAAAAAACCTCAATAATACTCTTAAGGTTTTTTAGGTTTAACTTTTCTAAAATATTGTTGGCCACCGACTCTAATGACTGGGAGTCAAGTCCACAACTAAGATCAGACTGAATTGTCAAATCTATTTTCATATTAGCTCAAAAGTTCTTTGACTTTAGTAGAAATCTGACCGCCGTTTGCCTTGCCTGCAACTTGTGGCATAACTTTTCCCATCACTTTACCCATATCAGCGGCAGAAGTCGCACCGGTTTCTGCAATGGCAGACTTGACGATAGCAGTCAGTTCCTCGTCGGATAGTTGTTCTGGCATATAAACTGAAAGGATTTCGATTTCGGCCTTTTCTTTATCTGCAAGTTCAGCGCGGCCACCAGTTTGGTATGTGGCGATTGAATCTTTGCGTTGTTTAATTTGGCTTTGAACAGTCTTAATAACATCATCGTCAGTTAATTCTTTTTGAAGCTGAATTTTGCTATTTTGTAGTGCAGATTTTAGCATGCGCAAAACAGAAACTTTTTCAGCTTCCTTGGTTTTTAGAGCATCGACATAATCACTTTCAATTTGATCAATTAGAGACATTGAATCTCCTTTGGATTAGTAACCCTGCTTAATCCTTCTTCGAGCGGTTTTTCGTGTGGCGGTTTCGCGACGCATTGTGCGGTTTGGTTCTTTTTCAAAATATCGGTCTTTTTTGGCAATAGTCAAAATACCGCTTTGTTGGATTTCTCTGTTAAAGCGGCGAAGTAGTGACTCAAAACGTTCTTGTCCTTTGCGTTTTACTTCTATCAAGTGTAATCACCCCATTTCGCAGAAATGGTTCCCGCGAAAGCGGGAATCCAAATATCGGAAATTAGCTCCCGAAATCTATATTCACTATACCGCAAAAAAGCGGCTTTGGCAATAACTACTTCCAAATTATCCGATATTTGACTTTAGGTTTACGTTTGTTTGGAAATTTCTCATCCAAATACTTTTGCCAATTTTCCTTCATCCACTTCTGTTGTTGGCGCTCCAGGTCCCCTATTCCACGAAGCAAAAACTCCCGGCGAATGACATTGCCAGTGTGTGGTTTGGAGTATTTTTGTGGTAGCGGAGAGTTAAACCCGTGAGCGTAATGAGCCATTTCATGAACGATTACAGCATCAATGACATACTCCGGTATTGCCTCGTCTTTGAACAGCCCATTAATAACAATTATCGTCTTAAAATCCTTTTTAAAATGATCGGTTATAGATTTTGGTCGCTCCTTTTTAATACAACCAAGTTGTCTGCGCGACCGTCTGCCCCATTTGATCTCAATTTGGTTCGGCGCCTCAAGATCAGTAAAATAAGTGCGGTAAATGTGTTCGAATCGATTTTCCAGCCAATTTATTGATCTCATAAGTTTGATTATAGCAGATTTGACAAAAATTTGACATTTGAACTAAAGTGTGATATTATGTATTGACTATGACCGTTATGGCATAGCGCCGCAACTCCTGAGGAGGTGTCGATTATGACACAGACAGCACAGCCAGAACGCAAGTATGTTTACGAGTATACCATCGTCGGCGGGCCTGGGAAGTTTGACCTAATGGTCGGCTTTTTCAAGAAGGGTGAACGGCTCGTCTTCCGCATTCGTAAGAACTTCGGGGACAAGTCGAATGAGGTGGTTCGTTGCACAATCAATACCATCAGCCACGAAGATGGCAGTTGCGAAAGCTGGTGCATTGACGGATGGATCTCTGATTCGGGGCCCGACGTTGATCACCTGCAGAATGTCAGTACCCTGAAGCAGAACCTCACGTTCAAGGGGTACTACAGCACCCATCGCAACCAGGGTTGGATGCAGGTAACAGTGACTCAGCACTAGTCAAGTGCAACAAGAACTGCCGCCGATTGCTCCCAGAGCTTTCGGCGGTTTTTCGTCTGGGGTATTGACAAAACCAAAACTATATGCTACAATGGAGAAGTTGCTTTCGAAAGGGGGCGACATTTTTAATTACACGGATCTTTATATACAGATAATCACAGAAGACACTGTAATTTATTTTTGATTCAGACTGGGTTCGTTTAGTCGATGAACGCAGTTTGAGTATAAGAATAATAACCCCAGTAGTAGATCACCATTAGGCGATCACTACGGGGCAAGCAAATTAACAAATTCTTGGTGCAAGCGCTCTCACTTCGGTGAATGGCGCGAACGCCAGAATAGCGTACATGACCCTTCAACTTGGCCGTGGTCGCTCTGTTAAGATCAAAATTAACAAAGCAGCCCTTAGCCTTCAGGAGAGGATCAAGTCGTACTTTCACAAATTATCAGTCGAAAACACACATTACACCAAAATGGCTTCATTTGCTGTTATTGGTACTTTGATTCCTTTGACTGTTTTGCCGGTAAATGCCGACCAAAACATGTCGGAGTTCAAAAGTAATGTTGTGTTAACTAAGAATAGCCAAGTCATCGATGTCGCACTAAAAACCCCGACAATTGTTCCTGGTGAGAGCCAAGACCAAATTGCTGTCAGGGTTGCGGCCGAAAATGCGGCCCGTGCTGCGCAAGCTGCTGCGGCTGCGAAATCAGTTAAGACTGTTGTCACAACTTCTCGGGTCTATGTTGACCCATCAAGTTTTGATGGTATTTATCAGTCGGCTGGTTCCGCCTATGGCATTGACTGGCGAATTCTTAAGGCTGTTCACTATGTTGAAACCGGATGTTCCGGTTCGACTTCTAAGCGAAACCCTTCTGGTGCGACAGGCCCGATGCAGTTTATTCCTTCCACCTGGAGACATTATGGTGTAGATGGTAACGGTGATGGAGTTGTTGACATTACTAATGTTAATGACGCGATCTATGCCGCTGCTAACTACCTTTCTGCTTCCGGTGGTGCTATGAACGGATACAAGACTGCTTTGTGGTCATATAACCCATCCACCTCATACTTCAATAAGGTTATGAATGTTGCCCGAAGCCTTGGTTTCTAACCCGCTCACCCAATAACATGGATGAGGGGTAAAATAAAAAAATCCCCTGAGATAATATCAAAGGGGATTTTTTGTAGAAAATTTTTATTGTAGCCCAGTATTTTGACTAACATCCCTGGTGGCTAATTTTGCGTTGGTTCCCAACATCATTTCAATTTCTTTTATTCGGTTGTATTTTGATGTTCTTTCACTCCTGCACGGCGCGCCAGATTTTATCATTCCCCCACCGGCAGCAACGGCCAAGTCGGCAATAAATGTATCTTCATTTTCACCGGAACGGTGGGATATCATGTATTTAATACCACTTTGTTTGGCAAAATTGATTGTTGCTATTGTTTCGGAAAGTGTACCAATTTGATTCGGCTTAATTAAAATTGCATTGGATGCGTGCTGAGCGATTCCAGTTTTTAATCTGGTGGCATTGGTGGTATAGAGATCATCGCCAATAATATCTAGCCGTGATCCTAGCTCGGCAGTTAGCCGTTGCCAGCCCTTCCAATCGTCTTCGTCCAAGCCATCTTCGATTGAAATGATCGGATATTTTTCAACCCATGTTTTATAAAAGTCAATTAGTTCATCACCGGTAAATGTTCTATTTTCACGATGAAGCTGGTAGACGTCTTGATAGAAAAATCTTGAAGCAGCGGGATCAAGAGCAATAAATACTTCTTCCCCAGCGGCATAGCCGGCGTCTTTGATTGCCATCATAAGCAACTCCATGGCTTGTTCGTTAGAGAAAAGTGATGGTGCGAAACCGCCTTCGTCACCAACCAGTGGCTGATAATTTCGTTCGAGCAGTATTTTTCCTAGGGCGTGATAGATTTCAGTTCCGGCACGGTATGATTCAGCAAAATTAGCAAATTTGACCGGGACAATCATAAACTCTTGGAAATCTGTAGAGCCAACTGCGTGTTTTCCACCATTTAGAATGTTAAAATATGGAAGTGGAAGCGTATATGATTGTGCTTGACCGAAATACGGAGCAAGATAAGCAAACATTTCAGTTTTTTTGCTTTTGGCAAGTGCATCGGCCACAGAAATCGAAATTGCCAATGTTGCATTGCCTCCAAGTTTGGACTTATTTGGAGTTCCGTCTAGTTGGATCATTTTTTCATCAACAGTTCGGAAATCCTCAATTTCAATTCCAACGATTGCTGGAGTGATAATATCTGTAATATTTTTTATTGCAGTTAGAACCCCTTTACCATCATAACGTTTTGGGTCTTTGTCGCGGAGCTCCAATGCTTCATATTTACCGGTTGAGGCACCGGAAGGAACGTAACCGACACCAATTGATCCATCGTCTAAAATTGTTTTAGCGTAGATGGTTGGATTGCCCCTAGAGTCAAGAACCTCGAGCGGTGTTATGTTTTGGATTTTTGCCATTTTCTCTCCTAAATTATGCAGCAGTAAATGATAAATCAGGTGAAATTACCTCTACCCAGGTTTGTCCCGGATTAAATTGAATTTCAGCGCCAGTTGCCTTATTGAAAAAACGGGTTCGGGAATTTTCATTGTCTTTTTTCCATGTTGCGTCAATTTTACTGCCATCTTGGAAAACTGTAGCAGCGCCAGTGCCCACCGTATCCATAATATAACCGGACTCGTTAATTGCTGTTGTGGTTGGTCTTCGGTTTACAGTTTGTATAACGACATTCTTTGAAGTGATTCGAGCACTATTTTCAACATCGACATCAGGTTTTCCGGCAATATTTCTTAAATAACTGTTTGTGGTTATATCGTAATTATATGACACATTGTAATTAGCATTCCCGAAATTAATTGAGATGGTTTGAATGCTTGGCACAATAGCCGCTAAATCCGGTTCAGTTTTGAAAGTATATGGGATAAAAGTGTTTGTGGTAGCATATTTTTTATCAGCGGCAATTTTGTAAAGCTTCGATGTGTCGGTATACATAGTATGTTCGGAGGAAACTTTTCGTGAAGTGTCGCGCCAATAGGCAGAAGGATTAGCAAATTGATCGAGATCCAGAATACCAACACTTTTTATCATTGTCAATGCGTCGTAATTTCCACCGACGTGAGCGTAGTAACCGCCAAGTTCACGAATCCAGTCAACATAATAAGTTCTGGCTGAGCGGACCGGACCGACTTTGGCAGCACTTTTAGGGCCGTAAACTGCCAAGAATCTAGTGATTCCACCTTCAGCAATTGCTTCGTATACAATCGAGGCTTGCGATAAGCCAGATTGAGGCCTGGCATCAACATGATTTTCTACCATAATTCCTAATGGATGTCTATTGGCGTCATCAGAGCTAACCATTGTGCCATCGAGTGAAGACGCATAAAGCTGAGGTTTTACTTGCTCTTTTTTAACATCAAGACCGAGATTTATGCCGTCATTTTTATAAATTAGAAAATAGAAACCGGTAGCTAGTGCTGCCAAAATTAGAATTATTACTATTACAATTGTGATCATCCGATTACGTTTTACAGCCCAAAAATCCTTCAATTTTTGTTTGAAACTTTTCTTGCCACTGACTATAACTTTGTCTTCTTCTTTGAGATCAAGATTCATTTGTCCCCTCACATTTTAATATTGAAGTGTCTAGCCACAGATTTGTATCACACCTGCCTGCCGGCAAGGCAGGGATTCACACAGATTAGTCATTTGTGTTTATTTGCGGTGTAGATTTGTGGCACTACACTACCATTATAAATGATTTTAGTTGTCTTGCCAATATTTTCTCTTGTGCAGATTGTCTGGCCTGTGATCCTTTTTGTCGTATGGCTGATAACCTTTGCCAAAACCGAAATCTTTCATCATTTTAGTTGGAGCATTTCGAATATCCAGTGGGACTGGACCCATGCGATTGTTTTTAACATCATCAAGCGCAGCCGCGTAAGCCGAGTCTACTGCGCGGGACTTTGGCGCTTTGGCCAAATATATTGTAAGTTCGGCAATGGCATCGTTTGCTTCAGGCATGCCCATAAAAGAGATGGCTTCACGTGTTGCTGCAGCCAAAATTAATGCTTGTGGATCAGCTAAACCGATATCTTCGGAGGCGGCACGCATCAGTCGTCTTAATATATAAAGCGGTTCTTCGCCGGCTTCGAGCATTCGCGCCAAATAATGTAGCGAGGCATCAATGTCAGATGCACGGACAGATTTGTGTAAGGCGGAAATTGCATCAAAGTGGCCATCAGATGACTTGTCGTAGCGGATAAACTTTCCTTGAATAGCATCTTCAGCATCGGTAAGAGTTATATTTATCGCGCCTGCCTTATCTTTCTTGGCTGTTGAGATTGCCAATTCCAAGGCGTTATAAGCATCTCGGGCGTCACCTTCACAAAGCTTAGCAAAATGTTTAATTGCTGCGTCTTCGATTTTGACTTTAAATTTTCCGTATCCTATATTTCTATCCTTAATGGTATTTTTCAAAATTTTAATAATATTACCCTCTGAAAGTTCGCGGAGGTGAAAAACGCGAGCTCTGGATAAAAGCGGTGCGTTAACCTGAAAAGATGGATTTTCGGTTGTGGCTCCAATTAAAATAATTGTTCCATCTTCAACCGCCGGCAAAAAAGCATCTTGCTGAGTTTTGTTAAAGTGATGAATTTCATCGACAAACAAAACGGTCTTTTGCTGATGGAATTTTTTTCGGTCTTTGGCTTCGTCCAATGCTTTACGAACATCACCAATGCCTGATGTGACGGCGGAAAAAGGTTGGAAAAAAGATTTGGTTTTATTGGCGATCAACCGTGCAAGAGTTGT
>JAPLVG010000023.1:109944-117151 GCA_026397235.1 Candidatus Berkelbacteria bacterium | reverse complement strand
AAAGAATCATGGAAAAAAGTTTGTCGGCTTCAATTGCCCGGCGAAGAATTTTATCTTTAGCCAAAATATGTTCTTGTCCGATGTAATCAGAAAAGTCCGTTGGCCTCATTCGGTCAGCCAACGGCGCATCCAGCCCTAAATTCCGATCGAACAAATCTGCCATATCCATGATTCTCTATAAATACACTTAGGCCAATTTCTATATTACCACGATTTCTGATAACTTTTATCAGTTGCATAAATATTTATGATCACATATATTCACGCGGCCGCTGGTATTTATGTGAATTTATGTAATAAACTTTTTATCTAAAACACCATCAATGTCTGTTTCTTGAGAAATAATGTTGATAACATATTTTCCAATCCCTATCTGATAACAAATCGTCTGAACGATATCGAAAACATCTTTATTAATTACCCACAAACTTTGCTGTATCCTAATGTATCCCAGCTCTTTTATCGCCTTCCGGAACATATCTCTAGATGTTTTTTCGGTCTCGGGAATATCAAAAGATAAAAAGTGGAAGTGAGATGATTCTTCTATCTGCTTCCCAATTTGGCGTAGAAATTTTAATTTTGTTTTGAATGTGAATTCAATTGACTCGGTCCCGGGGGTGTAAACCAAATATCCTTGGTCTCGTAAGCGATACAACCATTTGGCGAAAGGGACTTCTGTATAAGTTTTATAAAAATTAGAATGAAAGATTTTTCTTGCGGCACTTCTGCTAATCATGGCATCCATTGTAAATCCGCCGGTATTATAGAAGTGTTCCAGAATTTCCAGTGTAATATTAACAAGTTTGTCTTTAATTTTAGCTTTTGTACTTCGTTTCATATAAATAGTATATCACATAAATATCAGCGGCCGCTTGTATATATGTGAACATTTGTATTCTATTTACAACAAAAGAACAAAAGAGGTTGACGTATTTTATAGAAATATTAAGCAAACTTTAATTACGTTCGGTCAGCAAGAGGAGCCCCAGTTTTAGGTATTTATCGAATAGATCCATGGGTGTATTTTAGCAAAACTATAACAAGATATAATAGTAATATTCTAATCAAAGATTAGAATAAATCACGGCGTTAAAAGATACCGGCGACAAAAGGAGCTTGTATCTTATTTAAAGAAACTATTGTTTGAGTCGATGAATTCAATTAAATTTCCGTCTGGGTCTCGGACAAAAAATTGGTTGTTGCTATCATCAACTTCCGCGCCGTTTTTTCTAATCTTCTCTATATAATCATCAATATTTTCAACTTCTAGTGCAAAATGATAAAACGAATCTTTGATTGGTGTGCCAGAGTTATCAGTAATATGAAGGTATGAGCCGCCAAAATTAATCCAGGAATGTTTTTGATTAACAATCTTCACCGACCCAAGTTCTAAAATCTTAGTATAAAAATTAATCGCTTTTTCCTTGTCTGAAACTAAAAGTGTGATGTGGTTAATTTTCATTTTTTCTCATCAATGTATTTTGCGGCGGAGAGTCCGGCAATTGCGCCTTCACCGGCAGAGATAACAATTTGTTTGTAATATGAATTGGTTAAATCCCCTGCTGCAAAAACGCCTTCCCTGGAAGTTGAGTGGTCTTTGTGGGTTTTGATTTGATTTTTTTCATCCATTTCAACAAAATCCTTGATGATACCGCCTTCGACGATATAGCCGATTTCGATGAAAACACCATCGACTTCAATCTCGGTTTCTTTACTGTCCTTGCGATAAACCAGCGATTTTACGATTTGATCACCTTTAATTTCAGCAATTGTTGCGCCAGTCACTATTTCAACGTTATCCATCTTTTTGACTTTTTCAATTAAAACATCTTCTGCCCGAAACTCTTCTCGTCGGTGAATTAAATAGACTTTTCTGGCAATTTTGGACAACAAGAGGGCGGCATCGAAAGCTGAATTTCCGCCACCATTAACGGCAACAATTTTATTTTTGAAAAACGGTGCGTCGCAGGTAGCGCAGTATGAAACACCCTTGCCCTTAAATTCTTCTTCGCCTTTAACTTTGAGTTTTCGCGGTACTTTACCGAAGGCCAGTATTAAGGATTTTGCCTCGTATTCTTTGCTGTGGCCAGAAACAACAAATTCGCCATTCTTTTCGCTCAAGTGGACAATTTCATCAAAAGCAAAATCGGCACCAAATTTTTTGGCTTGATCAGTAAATTTTTTTGCCAAGTCTGGACCAGAAATTAAATCAAACCCGGGATAATTTTCAATATCTGGGGTTTTTACTACTTGGCCGCCGATTTCTTTAGTAATAACCAGTGTTTTTAACATTCTCCTGGAAGTATATATTGCAGCCGTCATTCCAGCTGGCCCGCCACCAATTACAATAACGTCATATTTCATTAATTCTCCTAGTTTAAAATTCCTCTATTCTTTACTGCCTTGCCAATTCTGTTGATTGCCAAAGCAAAGGCCGCTTGGCGGTATGTAATTTTCTTCTTTTTGGCAAAATTATGAATGTCGCTGAAAGCGGATTCCATCTTGCTTTTTAGCTTAGAATCTACTTCTTCTGCGCTCCAGTAGAATCTGGACAAATTCTGTACCCATTCAAAGTAACTGACTGTCACGCCGCCAGCATTTGCCAAGATGTCAGGGATAATATCAATTTTCTTTTTCTCTAATATCTCATCTGCTTCCGGTGTTGTCGGGCCATTTGCTACTTCTAGAATGCAGCCAGCTTTAATTTTAGTTGCATTTTTATTGGTGATAACGTTTTCTAAAGCGGCTGGCACCAATACATCAACTTTTAGGGTTAAAATATCATCAGCTGGAATATTTTTTGTGCCCTTAAAATTTTTAACACTGCCGGTTTTTTCTTTGTGTTCTTCAATTGCACGAGGATCAAGGCCATCGGTTGAAAAAATTGCGCCTTTTGAATCAGACACTGCAATAATTTTAAATCCAGAATCGTAAAGAATTTTGGCTAAATGAGCGCCAGCGTTACCAAAGCCTTGGATTGCCACGCTGGTGTTTTCTAATTTTTTCTCGACTGTTTGGAGATATTCATATAAAACATATGCAGCTCCCTGGGCAGTCGCAGTATCACGACCCAATGACCCCTCGTTTTCTAACGGTTTTCCTGTAACAACAGCTGGAGAGTGGACTCTGGCAATGTGTGAGTATTCATCCATAATCCAAGCCATAGTTTGAGCGTTGGTATAAACATCTGGCGCTGGTATATCTTTTTCTGGGCCAATTAAATCAAAGATCTTGTCAATATAACCTTGGGTTAGATGTTTGAGCTCATGTTCCGATAATTTATGCGGGTCAACAATAACCCCGCCCTTGCCGCCGCCAAAAGGAATATCAACAGTCGCGCACTTAAAAGTCATCCATGCAGAGAGAGCCTTCACCTCATCAACATTAACACCAGGGTGGTACCTAATGCCACCTTTATAGGGTCCACGATAATTGTTGTGTTGGCTGCGATATCCTTTAAATATTTCGACTTTGCCATTGTCCATCTCGATTGGAATCGAAACTTCAATAACTCGCTGCGGTTCTTTCAAAACTTTGATAATTTCGCTGTCGCAGTCTGAATATTTTGCGGCATCATCTATTTGTTGTTGCGCATTCAGAAATGGGTTATTGTCCATTACAGCTCCAATAAATTTAGTCCGATCCCCTCATCGAATTTTCTGTTTAATTCGATATCTAATTGATGTAACACTATTTCGCAAGTAGCAGCAATGACTAACTCATCAACATGACCACCAAAAGCTGAAAATGTTTCATCTGACAGAGTTACATGGCTGTGAATAATGGCTTTACCGTCCAGTTGGCTAACATTACCCAAGTAATTAAGTATCTCTAGAATACCAGAAATCTCTTTTCGAATATACTCTTTTTTGTCCAGGTCGTATATTGCTAGCTTCGCTGACATTGCTGCACCCAGGCCAGAGAACCAACCATATTTTATTTGGTTTTGCTGACAAAAAGCTGAGAGACTAGATATTGCCTCATCACCTTTTTTTAATCGGATCACAAATGATTTCATGGTTTAATGTGGACTAATAAAAACAGGCCGATTATTTCCAGAATTCTACCAATACTTTTAAGCGCAGGCCAAGCAGCTGGGATAAATAATAGAATCAAGACAACCCAGATAAAGTTACCCTTTATAAAGTGCCACAGTGCCCAAACAAGAAGCAAGAGCACTATCAAAGATATCAGCCCAGAATAACCGGGCGATATTCCCATAATGGTTTTATCATAGTAAGAAAAGATTTTGCTCAGATCCATAGATTTTCCACAAATGGATAACGAATAGTCTAAATGACGAATAACGAATTGATTTTATTAGTCATTAGCTATTTGGATAATTAGTCATCCATTGCTACTAGTTTTTCCCGACTACAACGACGATGTCATAGGCTGCGCCAACAATTGAAGTGTTTTTTGATACTTCGGTGGTTCTTGATGAAAGGGCGTCTTTGACCAAATTTGCTGCTGTCGCGTCGTCAGTTTTGTAATAAATATAGGTTTTTGTGTAATTGAATGACTTAGCGTTTCCGGTGCTTTTTACGTTAAAGCCAGCTTTTTTTAATATTGCGGCTGTCGAAGAAGCAGAATTTTTAGTACCAGAACCATTTAAAACTGAGATTGCGATTGTCGATTTATCAATAGCCGGAGTTGATGCTGGTTGTGTGGCCGGGGCGGTATTAGTGTCAGTAGTTTGTCCGCCGCTATTGTAATTCTTAACCGAATCATTGGTTGTATTAATAATGTCCGTTAAATTTTGACTATTTTTCTTTTTGTATGTTCCATTGAAATAATTTTTTATTGTGGAATAGTTTTGCCAGACGACTAAACCAATCAAAATAAATACAGTTAAAAAAATTATTAAGGTATAAATCCAATGGTATTTTTTTGCTAGACCTTGATTCTGGGGTTTGTGATTTTCATCATGATCAGACCCGTTTTTGATTGGAGTGTTAGCAAAAAAATCACCGTCGTGCGTTTCTTGAAATAATTGGCCATCATCTCGGTCCTCTATTTTTTTTCGTGCGACTTTGATTTCTGTTTTAACGGCCTTTTTGGAAATTGGCCGATATGTTTTTGGACGAATATCGTCTGAAATACCCAAATCCCCTCCTAACTACACTGACAAAATGCAACACTGAATTTACACAGATAGATCGACAATAATATTGTAGCAAACTTTAGCTACTCGAACAATTTTCTATCCTTTGATTTTTCCGTATTATGTCCGTGTAAAACCTGCCTGCCGGCGGGCAGGAATCCGTGCAGTTAATTACCAGCGGGATTTTTTGCTTGTTTTTCCTTGGGACACTTTTTCTACTGGAGACTTTTCAGTAATCTTCTTTGCCCCGCTCGGTTTCTTGATTAAAATTTCCCCACTCTTTTTATTAACTACCATTGTAACGATGTCACCTTTGTTCCATTTTAACTCTCTAATAACTGACTTCGGTAAAGTCACGCATAGACTGTAGTTTGAAAATTTAATTAATTTTCTGCTTTCTGATTCCATAATGCGCCCTCCCTTAATGATAGTTGATACTAGTATATATCTTGTGTCAACTATTTTCAAATCGGATCGGGTTATTGATGGAATTTTCGAATCACGCCCTTAACTTTTCCTTGAATTGTCACTCTGCCTTTAGCGAAGCGCATTGGCCGCATGGTTTTATTGGCTGGCTGCAAGCGGATACCGGCTGGTTCGTTGAAATAGCGCTTTAAAGTTGCGTTTTCGTTATCAATTAAGGCAACCACAATTTCGCCATTACGAGGATTCTGAGATTGTTCGATAATTACATAATCGCCATCAAGTATCCCATCATCAATCATAGACTCCCCGCGAACACGTAGGGCGAAAGTGCGGCGGCCCATCATGTCTTTTGGGATATCAATTGTTTCGTTAGTGCGAATGGCCTCGATAGGCTTGCCGGCATCGATAACTCCCGAGAGGGGTATTTCGAAAGTGTCGATGCCGGATGCAAACGCCGGTGTCAGCTGGATTGAACGAGCCTCCATCGCCTCTTTGGTCAGGTAACCTTTCTCTTCCAATATAGAAATGTACTCGGCCACTGTGGAGACCGATGAAAGCTCAAAGTAATAGGCAATTTCGCGAAAACTTGGCGCGTAACCGTTCTCAGCGATGAAACTGCGGATGAAATCTAGAATTTCTTTTTGCCGTTTAGTAAGTGATTCCATTTGTTCCTATTCTAAAAACCCACCGTTGAACGGTTCGGTTTTTGATCTATTAATGTTTGGTTTGTGTTCGGGTTGCATAAACATAGTATACCAAACACAACCCAAACACTGTCAAGAAAGATATCTTGGAAATCAATAGTCCAATAAATGATAATTTATGGGTTGCTTATTTTTGAGTTGGATAGCCGGTTCCGTCAGGTGTTGGCATGTTCCAAATATTACTGAAATCCCAGCCGGTGAAAGTCGCGATTTTTAATATTTTTTTTCATAATATATTATTGCATAATTATTCGCTGATGGATAGATTAATTGTTTTGACAATCTGGCCCGCTTTTACGGCTTCGTTTTGGTCGAGACCATATGTGCCACTCGCCTTAGTATCTTGCTTTATATATGGGAAACTATCGATTACATCAAATACATTATTATTTGGTATTTCTTCAAGTTTAAAATTTCCTGTCCGGTAGTAAGTCCAATAGAAATAGTTAGTAGGATTGTGATTAAATTCGGATGCTTTTTCATAAAACAGCTGGAAATTTTCTGTGCTGAATGGATCAGGCAAAACCATCGCATTTTGTCTCACGGGTCTCACCTCCGTATTGATAGATTCCGCACTATCGCGTTCTTCTGATGTTTTGTGAAAACTCCCAGTGTAATTATATCCCTCGAAGTAAGGTAAGACATTACTTGGATTTAAGATAAAATCAGCTTTAAAAGTGAGAACATATCGAGCCGAAAAATCGCAATTATCCGGCGATACCGTAACTCCGATTTCGCCGATTGTGTTATCGCCATTAATTTTCAGGATTTTATTGTTAAATTTGTCGTAAAACGGTTTGCATTCTTCGGCTGATAATTGGTCTGGATGAGTTACCGTGGTGGTGGTCAATTTGCCATTTTCGTATTTATATTCAAATACATATTGGATATCATCTCGGTTTGCGTCATCATTTAAATGTTTAATAAGCTTGGTAATCAGACCTTTTTCATTAAAATACGTTTCATAATACGC
>JAPLVG010000023.1:72377-109938 GCA_026397235.1 Candidatus Berkelbacteria bacterium | reverse complement strand
CGCATAGGTGTATTTGTCCACCTCGTCTTTAGACATTTCTCCTGATGGTCTATGTGGCAACCAATAGCCGACGAAAGTTGAATAATAATATGGTCCACCGGGGTGATATCTGGGTTGAATCGGCGAATGAGCTAAATAAACACCTGTAAAAAAAGATGGTATTAAAACAATGACTATTAAAATCTTATGAATGAATGTTTGCACTTGATTAAATATCTTCTCACTTATTTGTTTGATCTTCGGTCGGTTGGGTCATCGGTTCCGACGTTTGGATTTGTTGAGTTGGCGGAGTTGATTGGGTCATTGGTTGCACTGGCTGAATGGTTGGAGCAGCAGGAGTGGTAGGGATGGTTGGAGCCGGCGGCACAGGTGGAACAGATTGAGAGATTGGAGGTATTGTTTGTTTGACCAGAGGTTGTTGCACTTGCGGTGTTGGATTAGCGATTTCTGGGTTTTTCTTCAGCCAGAAAGTTGCTTGAACTGCACGGATTGCATATAAAAGTGCCAAAATTTGAATCCAACCAACATATGAAATTGTGGTTGCTTCAGGCACATAAATTCTTCCAGCCACGGTTATTAAAAAATCCAGTGCAATTAGAATTAAAGTTATTACAGCGGAGGCGCGGTTTTTGGTTTTATAAAGAATTATCAGCGGGATAAATATAATAATCGCTTCGGCCAAAATTGCATAACTGCCCAAATATACCCAAATGACAGTCGAGACGAACAAAATCCCTAAAATAAACCAGAAGGCATATTTTATCGCTTTGTTGGCTTGATCAGCATTGGAGATTTTGCCGAACATAGTCCCAAAAGCGTTTCTGCTCTCGGTTTTTTGCATATCAAGCTTGGAATTTGTATATTCCTGATTCATTTATCTCCTTATTTCAAGTTAATCTCACATATCGCTGGTGCGTCTTTTGACAAATGCATAACTGCTTGGTTGTCGATCACATCGCCGCAATTTACATTGTCGATTGTAAAATAGTGCTTAATTGGTGTATCAACTAGCGAAGTGTCAAAAAATGATAAGCTATAACTATTTCTAACTAATGTAAAGTCAAAATATGTTTTATCGCCGTTTCTTAAAACCGATCTAAGATTGCTGACTTGATGATTCGCAGCATTCGCCTTAACACCCGTAATATATAATCCTGCTTTTTTGATTACAATTACTGCGCGAGCATTGGCATTTGTAATCAGAATATCTTGTGCAATATTAGTTGTTTGGTTGCTATTAATATGAATCGATTTTGGATAAACTGTAAACTTTTCATCAAAATCATTGGAAACCTCAATCGGCAAATCACCGGCTTGGACATGTGTAATTGAATATCTGCCGTCTGCATCTGTTATATCTGTTTTGTTGCCAATAGTAACTCTTAGCCCAGCAGATCCATTATTAACAATACCACTAATATTAGCGTTTGTAATCGTAATACCAAGTTGACGCAATAGATTCTCAACAAAGTTGTTAGTTGTTGCAAGCGCAGTTCTGGTAGCAGCAACCGTAGACGATAATGTATTAATAATAATATTGGAAGCATGACCCGTATATACTTTAATCCGCAACACTAGCCTTTGAGTGCCGGTTAGTTTATCAAAATTTTCTTGTAACCATACACCAGAGGAAAACTGTTCCGGAGTCAGATATTTTAAATCAGAAATTGGTCCAATAGTATTGTATTGATTTCTAACAGCAGGTACATAACCAAGTTGCCCCATAACATTAACAAATAAATCATCTTGCGAAATTGATTTTGTATCAACTGCCGAATCCAAAGACTTGGCTTGGACTATTTGGTGAGAAAAGTTTTTCACATGGCCCATAATTTCTCCCATTTGAATATCGAGAGAAATCAAGAGATTTTGACACGCTTTATAATCTGGCTGATCTTTAAAAACCGAACTATTTATGGTATTTGTTATAGAGTCATAATCCAATAACCACTTCTTGCCGAATGTAATAAACTTTTCTATATTAGAGCTACCTGTAACAAAACAACCTGTAAATGAGAATTTTGAATTGCAAATAGTATTTTGACTGTTATTTAAATTGAAAACCGCATCGATTTTGCTTTGATTATCAAGGTATATTCTTCTCAAGAAACTTGGAACTAATCTATTTTGGATAAATAAATCAGGGTTGAGTAATTCGTTTATAGAAATTTCATCATAACCAAAGCTTTGCCCTGGCTTGACAATATAGTATCTTTCCAAATGAGAAACACCCAAATATCCATAGTATTGTTGTTTGGCAAGTGATATCTGTCGCATCCTATTTTTTGCAGTAGAAAAAATATCTGGGGTATTGGTACTTTTTAATACACAGAAATTATCCTTATATACTGTCTGGCAAGTAAAAGCCTGAGTCATATCTGTACCATTCGCAACTAGCGTAACTATTGGGTTAGCTATCATAGCAATATTTCCATCGAAATGGTACTTTTCTGATGTCAGATTATAGTAAAATCTACTAACATCGTCATAACCTTGATAATTCATATTAAAAACGTTGTTGGAATCGGATCTTGCACAATCGTTTATTTCGTCTCCCAAACTTGTATAACACGACAATTGGCTTGATGTCACCACGCCCAAATCTTTCCAAGCAATATTAGCGCCAGTAATTGCGTCTTTGTATGAAATTGTGACAGGATTCGGATAGCTTGGCGCACCACCGGTTGCGAAAGTTATGTCATGTCGAAACAAGTTCTTGTTGATACTGGCATAGTGAACGACCTGATCACCGGTAAAAATAAAAGTTCTTTGGTTCTCGGGAATGTAATAATAAGGATCCGTGGATGAAACACTGACAGCATATGTGATATATGAGACAGGGTACAGTGGAATATCATTAACTAAATAATCTGTATTGTATCCAGATGGTAGATTAGCAAACGTAGTATCAAAAGAGACTGGGAAGGTTTGCGAACCAGGAATATAATAGTATACTTGAACTTTTACATCTAAAAATTCATTTAATGGTTTTGCGACTTGCAAACCTTTCAACGTTCTTACTAGACCATAGGTGTCAAATTTATCGCTTGAACTGGAGGGATCCATGTTAGCGATAATACCAATATTTACAGAATACACATCCAAACCATCAAACCCCCCAACTTTTGTGGCATTGATGTTATCCTTTTTAATCCAAATATTCCCATCAGCGTCTGTATCTGGAGAAGCAAACTTAAGATATTTGGGTCCGTCGAAAGTCATTTTTAGTTTTTCACCTGAAGTTTTGATTGGAGAAAAATTATATGACACACTCTTTCCAGTAAATGTATCGATGTTGACATGGTCATGATTATTAGTGGTGTTTGAACCCAAAGATATCTTTAAATCTTGATTAAAAATAAACCCTTCATCAGTCACTGGCCAAACTCCGTTAGTCACACGTCCTTCGACTACGTAGTATGCTTCTGGCGCAGCGGTGACCGTTACTGTTGCATTTTGTGTGGCGGCTGTGGCAGTTTCATAAGTAACAATTACCTTGGGTTTATAAGTGCCAGCATTAGAATAAATATGGTTAATCGTTTCAGTCAACGGAAATGGTAACCCACCAGAACCAACTGAGTAATTAGGATCACCACAACTAGATCTTACTGTTTCAAGACTATTACTGGAACTGCTGCAATCCCACCAAAAAATATATTGGGTAAACGATGATCTAGCATCTGAGCTAGAAGCAGTGGCGGTGAGGGTACTAGACAACGGATCTTGACCGGTGCTAGGAGTGGCTGTTAAACTGACAGAAAGTGTTGGTACTGTCGCCGGGCTTAAAGAAAAGTTTTTCTCATTTCCAGTCGATGGATCGATTGCAGCAAGCGTGACACTTTGTGTTAAATTGGAATAATTTGTGGCTGAAATAGTAAATGTATAGTTGCCAGAGTTAATATTTGTAAGAACATAATAGCCACTAGAGTTTGTATAAACAATTTGGTATAAACCAGTTCCGTATCGCACACTCGCGTTACCAATTTTTTTAGTCGTGTTGTTGGCGTCGGTAATTGTGCCGTGTACTGAAGTTATTGATCCGCCTGTGCCACCGCATGATAAGACAAGACTTGTTGAAATATTAGCGCTGGCGACAACGACAGATGTGGAGCCGGTGCATCCGCCTGCTGTTTCCGGTATCACCGCTATATCATAAGTCGTATTTGTGGTTGTCTGAATTGCAACCGTGCTTCCATGTGGATAAATTGCAAACTGTTTGCCAACCGGCGAGCTATTATCGGACGTGGTAACATTCACCGTCAAATTAATAGTTGTTCCGGCATTCTTGGGAGACAAAGTGTCAGCCAGCATTTTAAAATTAATCTTGCCTGTTTTTGCCAAAGCAAAAATTGTGCCGGCAGAAATTATTACCGCCCCAATAATGATACCCAAAACTAACTTAGTTCGTTTTGACATATTCCTCCCAATTTATTAACTAGACATTAAGGATTAACAGTCAATTCTATTCGTTTCTCAACCGCTTGACCGTTTCGTTCGACGATGACTTTTATAGTTCTTGCACCCGCAGGAAAGTTTTTGGTACCTTGAAATTCATTGGCAGTTATTCGTCTGCCACTACTATTGGTAGCATAGTAATTTTCGGCTTGAAAACCAGTGTCTCTTTGTTGCTGGGTAAAGTTTAAGTCACCTTTGACCCTAGGTTGTCCGCAAGCTTTAATAGTGTCAGTGACTGATATCGAATTAGTATTACAATTCCACCAAAAAGAATAATTTGTAGTTGAGGTAATCGTATTGGTATCGCTGACAGTCGCTTTGATAGTGTAAAGTTGGCTACTAGTTCCACTGGATGGGCTAACCGTCAAAACAGTTGAAATAGTAACGGGAATGTATTCTCCAGTGAAGGTTTGTCGGTCGACTCTGACTAAAAGCTCCTTGGCGGAAGCGTTGCCAATCGGATATTGAAAAACATCAATTCGGTCAATATTGTTTACCTGGGTGGCAAGAAATATGTGCGGATTACCGCAACCGTGCGGGGAAGGATATGTGCAAGTGGTTGTTTCTAGATTTTTATCGACGCGAGTTCCGTTTCTAAGGTAGATTTGCACTGGATAGGTATATGTTGTCGTATTTCCACCTTTTAAGTTTATAGTAGTCTGGTCTTCAAAAACTTGTTCGTATGCGTAGAGCATAGCGTTATTCGATTGCGTTGTGGCTCCGACATCAAGTTCATGGTTGGTAAAACTTAAGCGTCGATCGATTACTCCGCCGATTTGATTTACATAATCCTCATAGTTGCTATAACCGGTGTATTGCAGACCTGAACCAAAAGCGTAATGAGACATTACACCGGAGGGTTTAACTACAGTGACTGGTAATAGATTCAACTCTCCTGAATTTACTGGCGTTGCAAGACTGACTGATATTATAGTTTCTTTTTGGGATTGATCAGGAGATGCTCTGAGTAGATCAATTTTATCGATTACTGAAGATTTTATTTCCGGTTTTACTGGGTTTATATAAGACGTTAGAATAATCGGTTGATAAATCAACTTATCCAAACTGAAAGTTTGGGTTGTGCCGTCCTTCAGGTGAATTATCGCTGAAAAGTTTTCCGGCAGAGTTTCAGTATCACGACCTGCGTTGTCGAAGTATGTTAAATCTGCAGATAGCCATACTTTTGTTAATGACTCCTTCGGTACAAATCCAGTGCAATTATCAGTATTTCGATTACATGAAGTATTTACATCAGTAATATTGAAAGTATATTCGATGGGTTGATTATTATATTTTCTTGCAGAAGCAGTGGTAGAAGGATCTAGGGTTTGATATGTACCCTGAATATGGTAACTAAAGCCCCCGAGTGCTGTACCATTGCCATTAACTGTTACCGGTACGGCGATAGCATTATTAAAAACATAATTTTGACCAAGGTTAGCATATGATCTTGCGATTCTCTGATGTTCAATATTAGCAAAAGTATCTGCCGATGTTTTGTGGAAATACTTTAGCCAAACCAGTACACCAGTTCCAATGATTAACAATCCAACAATCACGATCAAGATAATGGTTCTAGTTCGTTTTGACATTTTTCCTCCCTAATATATTAAAACAAATGCAAGTAAGTTGCTTGAATATAGTTTAATCCTTTTTTAAAAGCTCTGCAACTAACTCTGTATGATGAGTCTGCGGGAACATATCAATTGGCTGGATTTTTTTGGCCGTAATTCCCTTTTCCATAAAATATTTTAAGTCCCTGGCAAAAGTTGCCGGGTTACAGGATGTATATATCAAACGCTTCCAGTTGTCCGTTGTCAGTTTTCCGATTAGATCTTTGGAGAGGCCGGCACGTGGCGGATCCAAAATCAAAATACAATTGTTATATTGCTGAATTGCTAAATTGCTAATATCAGAGCAAATAAATTCACAGTTGGTTATTTTGTTAATTTTTGCATTGTCTTTGGCGTCACGAATCGCTTCCGGCACAACTTCAATGCCGGTAACTTTTTTGGCCAGAGTTGATAAATAAATTCCAATCGATCCCGTGCCACAATATAGGTCAACTATCTCATCGCCTATCTCGACATTGGCAAATTCTTTTATTTTATCGTACAAAGTTTTAACGCCTTCGGAGTTAGTTTGGAAAAAACTTTCTGGTGAAATTTGAAAAGTATAACTGCCGATTTTTTCCTGAATTACTGGAGAGCCGAAAATTAATCGGCGGCGCAATTTCAGCAATGATTTTGCCGGTGTAATCGTATGATAAATTGATTTGATGCCATCGATCTGTTTCAAAACGTCGACAATCCCCTTTTTTCCTGGCAGATCATCGGATGAAGTAATAATTTCTACCATTACGTCGCCGGTACGTTTTCCTTCGCGGATTTTTAGCTGCCAGAGTGATTTTTTTTCAACGATATTTTTATTAATATATTGGCGCAATTTTTCTAATATCAAATTTGATTTTTCCGATTGAAGCAAGCACCTATCAACTGCCACCAATTCCCGATCATCTGGGTAGCCGTGACGAGCAAACTGAATTTGATTTTTGTTATCCAACAGAAACATGTAGCGAATTGAATTTCGGTAGAAAAATTCTTTGTCGGAACCGGCGATAATCGGCAAAACTTTGGCATCGATTTTATTGCGCAACAATGATTCGCCGACCAGTTCTTCTTTAATTTTTAATTGGTTCTGGTAAGAAATATTTTGATGTTCGCATCCACCGCATTGATAAAAATATTTGCACGGCGGATCAATCCGCATTTCAGACGGCTTGATAACTTTTTCAACAACTCCAAAGGCAAAGTCCTTTTTTTCATCAACTAATTTGACTTCGACAATGTCGCCCGGGACAACTTTTCTGACAAAAAGGGCTTTGCCTTTGGATTGGTCATGACCTCGAAGTGGCTCACCGTAGTCAAGGTGAGCAAGTCCACTGCCAGCAAAAACCATTTTTTCAATTTCAACTTCCATACTTCGTATTATAACTAAAAAATCCGGCAATAACCGTAATTTTCGAATCAATAGGTCTAATCTAACTATTCACTCGTTGCAGAATATTTTTCTTTGATCATGTCAATGGCGCTGGAAATGGAAAGGTCTTCTTGGGTGCTGGAACGCAAATCGCGAACAATGACGGAGCCGGTTAATGCTTCCTGTTGACCGACGATTAGTGCGAAGTCGGCGCCGAGTTTAGAAGCCGATTTCATTTGCGAACGAAGAGAAAGCTTTGATGGGATATAGAAAACATTAATATCTTCTTTGTCTAAACTATTAAATAATTGTCGGCAAACTTTTTTTGCCGCATCGCCAATTTCTAAAATTACGACTTCGACTCCGCGTGGTTTTGGAATCTTGAGGCTATTGTCTTTTAGCAGATCAACAACTCTATCGGCTCCCATGCCCCAACCAACGGCTGGTGTTTTTGGGCCGCCCAATATCGAAACCAAATTATCGTATCGTCCGCCGCCGCAGAGAGTTGAATGGCGTTCCTTGTCATTACCGGCGGAAATCTCGAAAACTGTTCGAGTGTAATAATCTAATCCACGAACCAGCGTGTTGTCTAGGTCAAATTTAATCCCGAAGTCATCCAGGTACTGCAGTGTGTCTTGAAAGTGCTCGCGGCATTCTGTGCAGAGAGAATCAACCATTTGAGGAGCCTGGGTTTTGAACTTTTGACACTCTTCGTTTTTACAATCCAACATCCGTAGCGGGTTTATATCATATCGACGTTTACAATCTGGGCAAACTTTGGATAATTTATCGGCGTAGTAATCTTTAAGTTTCTTCAAATATTTTGGTCGGCACTCTGGACAGCCAATGGAATTGACCGCAACATTAAAATCGGAAAAACCAAGTTTCTTAAGAATTTCCAGTGCGGACATAATTGCTAAATAATCAGACTCAGCAGAATCATCACCGAAGATTTCTACACCAAGTTGATTATGCTCTCGGTATCGACCAGCTTGCGGGCGTTCATACCGATACATTGTGCCAAAATAATATAATCGAACTGGTTGTGGCTGTGAGCTCATCCCATTTTCAATATAGGCTCTGGCAGCCCCTGCGGTGCCTTCTGGACGCAGCGCCAGCTCATCATTTTCTTCATTTTTGTTTGCTTTGATGAGATAAAGTTGTTTTTCGATAATATCACTCGACTCTCCCGCGCCGCGTTCAAAAATTCGCTTGTCTTCAAAAAGCGGGGTATTAATTTTGCCAAAACTTAAGCCATTTAGGACTCGCTCTGCGGTTGAACGAAAAAAACTCCAAGCAGCCTGCTCTGCCGGCAAAATATCCTTAGTTCCACGAGGTTTTTGTAATTGATCCATTCTTTTTCCTTTCTTGAAATTTATCAGATAAAATAACTCTGGTCAAATTTTGCTGGGGGCGGACAGGCGCCCCCAGCTGGTTCATCAGTGAAGCTTGATTCTCGATTTGCAGCTGGTACATTCAGCCTCGTTCGGAACACCATCATCCTGATAATATGAGCCGTCGTTAAGGTGTTCGCACTTCGGACATGTCCAATTGAAGCAGCGCCAGCCATCTCGAGTCTCGAGTCGCGTTACAGCATTTGCTACTAAATGCTCAACCGTGTTGCACATCTCCAGACCTCCATTGATTAGGACTAACAAAAAATCAGCCCGTCTCTTTCGAGACAGGGCTGATTTGAAATAGTTCAATTTATGCAACTATCAAAACGATCCTTTCCCGAAAGGCAAAGAATTGTAATGATGGATATTATTTAGTTTTTTTGTTTGAATTTTCATAACGACCTTAAATTAGCACAAAACGGTTGATTCCGTCAAGTTATCGCCAGCTGACTTCAAGAATTCGTTCTTTATCGAAAGTTTTAGTTCCGCGGCAGTTTTTACGATGAACTGTAATGACTTTCTGCAGTGTAATATAGCCAATTATCTCATCTTTTTCTGTTGGCTTACAACAATTTGCCAACCTGTGAGTGAAACCGTCGCCAATTTCAAAGTGAACAATTTTTTTACCAGAGGCTCTTTTAATAATTTTTGCTTTAGCAAAATTAACATTCGGATACAAGGTTTTTATAATATCGTTTTTTGAAATATCTTTTTTACCAACAGAAACTAGAGCAGTTTCTAAATCATTAAATGGTAATCTGGAATCGGAAATTTTTGTTGATAAGGTTTTCAAATTCTTTTCTGTAATGATTGGTTTTTCCAGCCTAGCCAGTTCTTGATTTACAATATCCAATCCGGCAGCATAGTTTTTTGGACGATCTAGGTCAGTAAAATACTCATTTATTTTGCTTCTGGCAAAACTTGTTTTGACAAAAGACAGCCAGTCACGAGACGGCTTTACTCGATCACTTTTAATAATTTCAACCACGTCGCCGGTTCTTAGCTGAGATGAAATCGGTACCATTTTCCCGTTTACTTTGGCACCAAAACATGAAAGCCCAATTTCAGTATGAATAAAGAAAGCAAAATCCAGCGGACTGGTATTTTTTGGTAGCTCGACAATTTTTCCTTGTGGTGAGAAAACAAATATTTTATCAGCAAAAAAATGTTTTTTAGATCTGACTGCTTTTCCTTCACGAAGCTCAGAAATCCAACTACTGGCTCCTTTGTCGCTCCCTTTATTGAGCATTTTTTCTTTATAATACCAGTGAGCGGCTATTCCAAATTCGGCCACTTTGTGCATATGTGGGGTTCGAATTTGGATTTCAAAAATAATATTGTCAGGACCGGCAACAATCGTGTGCAGTGATTGATAGCCACTATCACGGGGTTTTAAAATACTATCAGTAACTCCCTGATCAATAGGTTTAAATAATTCATGGACACGAGCCAATGTTTCGTAGCAAATGCTAATTGTCGGAACAATTATTCTAATTGCCACTAGGTCATAAATATTGTCAATTGATTGTTTCTCTGAAAGTTTATTGTAGATCGAAAGATTATGTTTTGCCCGTCCGGATATTTCTATGCCGGGAAGTTTTTTATTTAAGATGTTGATTATCTTTTTGATGTATTTTTCCCGCTCAGTTTTGGCAATTGTAATACTTTTTATGAAGTCATCATACTCTTTTGGGTAGGCATAAGGAAAGCATAAATCATCAAGTTGAGACTTAATTGCCGACATACCGATCCTTTCGGCTAAAGCTGCAAAAATTTCAATTGTTTCTAGGGCATAAAACCGTTGTCGCTGTTTTGGCAGCCATTCCAAGGTTTGGGCGTTGTGTAAGCGATCATAAAGTTTAATAATTAAAACTCTCGGATCACCAGCAATAGCAGTTAATAGTTTCCGATATGAATCAATCTGGCTGGTAAAATGATTTTTTGAAAATTCCAAACCAAGAGCTTTTTCTTTCATATTAATTGAAGAAATTTTTGTCACGCCATCGACTAACGATGCGACTTCTGAGCCGAATTTATCGGAAAGATCCTTAATCGAAACATCGCAATCTTCAGCCACGTCGTGGAGAAGTGCTGCTGCGACAGTTTCCTTGTCAGGCTGATGTTGAAGAATATTTTTTGCCACTGATAATGGATGAAAAAAATATGGTTCACCACTAATTCGTTTTTGATCTGCGTGCATCTTTTTAGCAAAATCAAAAGCACTTTCAATAAACTGAATTTCTTTTTTGTCAAAGTCGGATAAGTAAGGTAGCAAAGCTTGAGAAAAACTTCCGACCGACGAGTCGAATTTTTCTAATTTCGAGTTCATCGGGAAATTACCCTAGCACCAGAAAATTTGTGGTGCTGTGTTTATTATATAAATTGTATTTATTTAAAATTTTCGGTGCGGGGTTTCGCTCGCTAGTTTTTTCAGGTAGATATATATTAGAATTCATGTGAGCTCATTTCTTTAAAACAATATTTTTATTGACCAAGTACGCAGTAATTTTATCGCCAGGAGTAAATTTACCACCGATTATTGCTTCGGAGATTGGATCTTCTAACTTTTCTGTGATTTCCCGCCGAATTGGTCTTGCCCCGAATTCATCAGAATAGCCTTTTTCTGCGATATATGCTTTTATCTCTTTGGAAATTGTAATCATAATCCCCTGTTTTTTCAGCCGAGCAGTTAACTCCCTCAAACTTAAATCGACAATTTTTACAACCGCAGCTTTTGTCAATTGATGAAAAACAATGATCGAATCAAGTCGGTTAACAAATTCCGGACGCATTTCTCTTTTAATAGTATCTAGTACTAAGTTTTTCATTGCTTCATATTTTGACTCAGAATCATTCCTAGCGCCAAAGCCAATTTCTTCCACACGTTTGAGGTCTGATGTTCCCAGGTTTGATGTCAGAATTATGATAGTATTGCGAAAATTTACTTGTCGGCCGCGGGCATTGGTTAAATACCCATCTTCTAAAATTTGCAAAAGAATGTTGAAAACTTCCGGATGGGCTTTTTCAATTTCATCAAACAGAACGATTGAATATGGTTTTTGGCGAACTGCCTCAGTCAATTTTCCCCCGTCATCATAGCCGATATAGCCTGCTGGAGCGCCAACAAGACGGGAGACGTTGTGTTTCTCCATAAACTCTGACATATCAATCTTGATTAAATTATCTTCTGAGCCAAATAACAGTTTTGCCAAAGTTTTAGATAAATGAGTTTTTCCAACTCCGGTTGGGCCAAGGAACAAGTAAGAACCGATAGGCCGATCGGGGTCGGAGATGCCAGCGCGATTACGACGGATTGACTTTGCAATTGTGGATATTGCTTCATCTTGACCGATAACTGACTTTTTTAATTTCTCTTCAAGATTTAAATATCGTTTACGTTCGTTAATTGATAAATTCTCAACCTGGATTCCGGTCCAGCGAGAAACGATTTTTGAAATGTCTTCTGCGTCAATTAACTTCTTTTTTTGATTTGCGTTAATGTTTTCTAATTCTGAAATTTTATCACTGTAAACAATCTCCTCTTCTCGTAGATGTGTCGCGGATTCGTAATTTTCTGACATAACGGCTTCTTCCTTTTTGGCCAAAACCTCGGACAATTTGGACTGTAGTTTTGCCAGTTTCGCGCTTTCTGGGGTCACGACATTTGTAGCTGCGGCAGCCTCGTCAATTAAATCAATTGCTTTATCGGGTAAAAATCTGTCTGTGATATAACGCTCTGAAAGTTCGGCGGCGGCAACCAAAGATTCTGGTGAAAACTTAATGCCGTGGTGCTGCTCATATTTTGTTTTTAAACCGCGAAGAATCCTTATTGTTTCTGTTACTGATGGCTCAGGAATTTGGACAGTCTGAAATCTTCGCTCATAGGCTGGATCCTTTTCAATGTGTTTTTTATATTCATCAAAAGTTGTAGCACCAATAACTTGAAAATCACTTTTAGTCAAAATTGGTTTTAACATGTTTGCGGTATCAAGCGATCCTTCGGCCGAACCTGTTCCAACCGTAGTGTGAATTTCGTCGATAAATAATACGATTTTGCCTAAAGTTCTAATTTCGGCTAAAAGTTTTTTAACCCGGGCTTCGAATTGACCGCGATATATTGTGCCAGCCAATAATGATCCGAGATCGAGAGATAAAATGGTTTTGCCAATTAGCGTCTGTGGTACACTGCCATCAATAATTTTCTTTGCCAAGCCCTCAACAATCGCAGTTTTGCCGACTCCTGATTCGCCAACTAGAAGTGGATTGTTTTTTGTTCGGCGTGAAAGAATTTGAGCCACGCGTTCGATTTCCATATCTCGGCCGATCAATGGGTCGAGATGATTATTTTTAGCCAGAGTGGTCAAGTTGGTCGTATATTGTTCGAGAAAAGATTTTTCTAGTTCTGCAATTTTGGTTTTGCCGCCAGTGTCAGAAAACCCAGTCGCGAAGTCATCGATCGGAATATCTCCCATATTTGGCAAGTCAAAACCTTGAGTTTGTTCGGCATTCAGTCCACCTGTCGCCCTGGAGATCTCATTGAAAATTGCCGAGATTTGTTCAATGATCCGCTCCGGTTTGATACCAATTCGCTCGACTACACTATAAGAGTTTAATTTCGAGTCGGACAAAAGTGCCAAAAGCAAATGTTCGGCATCAACAACCATGTGATTATACCCTGCCGCAACTCTAATTGCTCCTTGCATAGCGTTTTTTGCATCAATGGAAATTGCTGGTGTCCCCTGGTTTTGTTTTTGATTGCTAACGAGTTTCGCGACTATCGAAACTTTTTCAGGAATGATTTCCATTGAAGTTAAGATGTCAGATGCAAGAGTCCCCTTTGTCAAAACTAAAGCCAAAAGCATATCCTCGGTATCGAGTGGTTTTGAGGAATCTTTGGCGATTTTCTCGGCTAGAACCAAGATCTTTCGCAAATTATCAGAAAATTTTCCGAATATATTTGGGTCCATATAAATCAACTAATAACTAATAGTGAATAACGAATAATAACGGAAAGATTATTTTTTATCAGAATCGATAGTTTCTTCAATCTTCTCAGCATCTTTATCAGAAGTATCTACCGCTTCCTCCTTGATGACTTCTTCTTTTTCAACAGTCACGGCTTTTTTCCCGACGCTTTCGGTCGGGACTCCGACCTCCGACTCAACGATTGGAGCGTCGGAGCTCTCCACACCACCGTCATCCTTTCTAGAGCTTGTCGCGCCTTCAGTTTTTTCAATGTCGATTCCCCAGCCAGTGAGTTTTGATGCCAGCCTGACATTTTGACCATTTTTTCCGATTGCTAATGACAGAGAATCTTCAGGGACATAAACGATAGCTTTATTATCTTTGGAAGAAATAACGATCTTTTCACATTTGGCTGGTGAAAGAGCATTCATAATAAATTTCTCGACATCTTCGTCCCAAAGAATAATGTCAATTTTTTCATCGCCGATTTCAGCCAGTACTGATTGTACTCTTGTTCCACGTTGTCCAACGCACGATCCGATCGGATCGATATTTTCATCATTGGCAATAACGGCCATTTTGGTCCGAGAACCAGCTTCGCGGGCAAGGCTTTTGATCTCTACAGTGCCATTAGCGATTTCTGGCACTTCTAATTCAAACAAACATTTGATTAAACCTTCATCTGAGCGAGATACCAAAACCTGTGGACCACGCGAAGTTTGAGCCACTTCTTTAATATATACTTTCAGTCGTTGGCCAACATAATATCTCTCGTCGCGAATCTGATCGCTTGGGAACATTATGGCATTAACTTTGCCGAGAGAAACAATAACATTCTTGCCTTCGATTTGCTGAACTGAACCATTTCCAATTGTACCTTCTTTGTCTTTGAATTCGCTGAAAATCATATCGCGTTCAGCCTCACGGATTCGTTGGATAATGACTTGTTTGGCAGTCTGGGCGGCAATTCTACCAAAAGTCTCTTCTTTTGGAAGAGGTTCGATAATTTCATCAGCAACTTTGGCTTTTTTATTGTCTTTTTTCGCGTCTGTTATAGAAATTTCTGCTTCCGGATTTTCCAATTCTTCATCTTCAACAACAGTCGTAACAAGCGACATTTCAGCTTCGCCGGTTTTTGGGTCCATTTTAGCTCGAATTACTTGGCGTGGCTTGCCATAATCTTTTCTGTAAGCTGCAGCTAGTGCAGCTTCAACCGTAGAGATTACAATTTCTTTATCTAACCCTTTTTCTTCGCACAGCTCTTCAATCGCTTCTATGAAATTAACATTTTCCTCAGTCATCTTTCTCCTTTTCTTATTTAATTGTAGTTCTCACCAATGGATAACGAATGATCCAAATGACGAATAACGAATTGGATTTATTAGTCATTAGTTATTTGGGTTATTAGTCATCCGTTGGTGGTGGTTTTTTTTAAAAAAGTGGTCACCGCAGGGTCACCACAATCCACAATAATATGATAGCAAATTCAGACGATATCTGTCAATAGATGGCTGTCTCGAGTATAAGCTAAATATCACTGCAACTGATTTTACTCGATCGATGAGAATCAATTGCAATTTTTTTAGAAAGATTATTATAATTACCGTTTTGGTTTGCCAGAGAGACTAATTTACTAATTTGTATTTAAAAACTCGCCAAACAAGTTTTGATAGTGCGGTTTGGCGGCGATAGCGACGCGGTTCCAAAATTAAGCGCCAAAGCCACTCGAGTCCAATAGTTCGGACAAATTTTGGAGCTCTCTTCCGACGGCCGGCAAGGAAATCAAAGGTTCCGCCGACACCGATACCAATTTTAGCACCGGTCTTTGCCAGATTTTTCTCCAGCCAAAGCTCTTCTGCTGGGACTCCGTATGCGACAAATAAAATGTCTGGTTTATCTTTTTTCATCAATTCTAAAATTTTTATTTCATCTTGTGGTTTTGGAGAGCCTTCGAAGGTTCCTGCAACTTTTAGATTATAAATATCAGTCTGAAGTTTTAGCGCCGCTTGTTCTGGTACAGTTGGATCACCACCAAGCAAAAAGATTCGCAAATCATTTTTGGCAGCGTAGCGTGAAAGATCCCAAACGAAATCTGACCCAGAAATTCTTTCTGGAATTGGTTTCTTTAAATATTTTGGATATAGAACAATCGACATCAGCGATCCAAAAAGTTTGAAGGAGCCAATTATGTGGCGCCAGAATTTGTCTTTTGGTAAATTGATTGATAAAAATTTTGCTGCCCAAAGAACACCGATACCGTCGGCAAAGTTGAGAGATGAATTTTTTAGCATTTGGAAAACACTATCATCATTAAGTGCTCGAAAGAGAAACTCAACATTTACAGTGGTTATAAATACGGGTTTTTTGGCAGAAATTTTCTGATCGATAAAACGAATCGATTCTCCTCTATCAAATGAATCGATCGGCACACCAAGAATGTTAATTTTTTTTCGGTTTAGTTTCATGTTGTTGTGTCGTCATTGCGAGGAGGTACGACGTGGCAATCTTTTCAATAGAGATTGCCACGAGCCGAAGAATATCGGCTCTCGCAATGACAAATGAGAGTTATTAATTTTCATTTTTGAATTTTCTATATTTTTCCTCAATGAAATCTCTAAAATTTTTAATAAATATTTCTTCTGAGAATTTTTGGGCCTGTTCTTTGCAATCAGTGACATTGTATTTAGTATATTCTTTTTCAAATTTAATAATAGTATTTTTTAATGGTTTGGTTGTTGAAAAATCATCAAAAAATTCACCCGTAAATCTTTCGACAACCGTTTCAGTTGCCCCGCCAGCGCGGTATGCAATTACTGGCCGCCCGACGGCCATTGCTTCAACTGGGGTGAGGCCAAAATCGTCTTCGCCTGGAAATAAAAATGCTCGGCAACCATAAATATAATTGTTGCGATCGGAATCACTCTGCCAGCCAAGAAACTTAATAGTTTTGCCCGCCATTTTTTTTAATCGCTTTTCGTCTGCACCCTCGCCGATGATATAAAGAGGCAATTTAAGATCATTAAATACATTAATTGCTAAATCGATATTTTTATATTGTGTCAGTCGTGAGACAATCAAATAGTAATTTCCTGGTTTTCGGTCGTTTGTTAGTAGCTCACTGATATTGGTTGGCGGATAAATAACTGAGGCGTCTCGGCGATAGTATTTTTTGATACGTTTAGCTACAGTTTTTGAAATAGCTACCCATTCATTTGTCCTACGGCTTGCGTAATAATCCCAAATACGAAGTTTGGATAGTAGGCTGCGGACGTAAAATCCAATTGGACTGAATCTGATGTTGTTTTCTTTCAAGTATTGGCTGGACCAATCCCAAAGATACCGGGCTGGTGAATAGCAATAAGTAATGTGTAGCTGCTTTTGATTCGTGATAACTCCATGAGCAAAAGAGTTACTCGATGAAATGACAATATCAAATTCAGATAAATCCAAATTCTCTATTGCATTAGGGAATTTTGACAACAGTAGTCTTGAGCGTTTTCGAATAAAGCCTGGCAGCTTCTGTAATCGTGATGGTCTAATGTCATAGTTTTTGGCAAATTGCTTCTTTGTGCCTGCTTCGTCGTATAACAAAGTATATATTGGCGCCTCTGGATATAATTTGTGAATGACTTGTAAAACCTTCTCGGCACCGCCAAGTTTTGTTAAGTAATCGTGAACGATTGCAACTCGCATAAATGCTCCATCAATGGATGACTAATAAGCTAAATAACTAATGACTAATAAACCCAATTCGTTATTCGTCATTTGGATCATTCGTTATCCATTCCTGTTAAAACTTTCAGTGTCTGTTGTGCACAAATTTCCCAACTATATTTTTCAAGTTCTTTCTGGCCAGCGCGTACCAATTTTCGTGCTAGTTCGGGCTTATTCATAATTTGGCTCATGGCAGCAGCAATCTCAAAAGGTTTTTTAGGATTAATCAAAATTGCTCCGTTTCCTGCGACTTCCGGCATTGATGAAACATTGGACGTGACAACCGGAATACCGGCGGCAAAAGCTTCTAAAATCGGGAAGCCAAATCCCTCGAAAAGTGATGGAAAAACGAAAAGTGAGGCATTTTGGTACAAAGAACTTCGCTCATCGTCTGATACAAAACCAGTTTCTATTATATCGGCTTTGAATTTTGATTTACTAATTTCTACAGAAATCTGATCATGGCCAAAGCCAGGCTTTCCAACCAAAACTAATTTTTCTTTAATATCCCTTTCGCTTCGGAGCATGTCGTAGGCTTGAATTAAATTGACCAGATTCTTTTTTGATTCCAGCCGTCCAACATAAAGAATATACGGTTGGTTTGTCATTGCGATCCAGCCAGCAGGCGGAGAAGCAATCTCTTTTGGAAGATTGCCCACAGGGTCACCTTGCGGAAGACCATGTCGTTCCTCCCCCACAGGGTCACCTATCGGAAGATTGCAATGACCAGAAGAGTCAAATCCCATCGGTACAAAATTGATCAGTCCGGCAGATTTCGGATAGAATTTTTTTAGATCGGATGCGGTGGATTTGGAATATACTATAATATCTGCATGTTTTTTAAGTGCTCTGCGAATAGATAAATCTTGAAGTCGGATTTCTTTATTAGAATAAACTTCTGGAAAATATTTCCAAGCTAAATCGTGAATTGTAACAACTGATCTTTTTCCGGAAATAGTTGGAAGTATATGTGATGGGACAAACAGTACGTCCGGCTTATTTTTAATCATTTCCAATGACAAACCAACTTGCGTCCAATATTTTTTGTTAGGAATAATTTTGACTAAAAAGTTTTTTGGAAAGTTGTCAAAACTGCCGTCGTAATCGGATCCGACATATAGAATATACTGATTTCTCGAATCAATCTTAGCCAACTCAAAAATCAAATTACGTGAGTAATTTTCTGTACCGGTACGCTGTTTTTTTACCGCTCTAGAGGCGTCGATTCCAATAATCATATGAAATAATTTTTAAATTCTCGACCGTTAATGATATCATCAGCAGTATATATTTCTTCTTTAATGCCAGAAATTAAATCATAGTTCTTGATCTCAGCGAGGGTTGTCCAGGCAAAATCAACATCTTCGTCACTCAGTACCACTTTTCCTTTTTTGTAAGGCGCATAAAAACTTAATGTGATGACTGGAGTATTGTCAGGACGAATAAAGCAAAGGTCAAGCAAAAAATCGATTTTTCCAACTTCCAAATTGACCTCTTCTTTTATTTCCCGCCGTAAACTTTTTTCCAGTGAAAAATACCAACAGCCATCATCATTAGGTTTTTCATTAACGTAGTCATCGATTGCCAATCCACCGCCGGGAACTGTCCATTTTCCGGGATAAACCTTTTTATCCATTGAACGCTTAGTAATCAAATATTTGCCATTTTTGTGAATGATGGCAGTGGCGACAATTCGATGCATTTCACGATCTTTGATTTGCTTGTACTTCATTTGGTATTTTTCCCTATTGACAAAACTTAATTTGCTTGATATACTCTAGTTAATAAATCTCCGGCCAGAAGTTTCCATACTTCACTTAGGCGGGGGATTTTATTTTATTCTACAGGAAAACAGGACATAAAATATTTTCTTTTGCTAATTCTATTTTCTTTGATTTGAACAATGAACAGTTCTCCGGTTTTGACTTGTCCGGAAAAGCGATAAAAGATTTCTGATTTTTTGTTTGGATTGTCTTTGACTACTGGCGCGCTATTAGAATTTTTTATTGTATCGATTGCAGCGGCAAAGAATTTTAATCTTTTATATCTTTCTTTTGGGGATTTACTTTTGATGTGCTCCTAGAAAAAATCGAAAAATATTTTATCCTTTTTAAAAAATGCGCTTCTGATATATGGTTTTCGTTTTGTTGATTTTTCGATTTGGTGATAAATGAACCAGGCGGATTTTAAAACTTCGCCCAGATTTGATCCGGAAAGCTTATTTGCTTTTGTCTTATATGGAATCATTTATTCTCTGGCCCAAAGAACTGATTTTTTATATGCGTCTAAATGTTCAACAGCAATTCCAGCACCCTTAACGACGCAAGTTTCTGGATCTTTTGCAACTTGACAGGGCACACCAGTGACTTTTGTTAAAAGTGTGTCAATATTTCGCAACAGCGCTCCGCCACCCGAGATGATTATTCCCTTATCCATTACATCTGAGGCAAGTTCCGGGGGAGTTTGTTGCAAAACACTTTTTACTGCGGCGATGATATCAGCGAGCGGAGATTTGACGGCTTTGACAAGGTCTTCTGAAGTTATAATAATGCTTTCCGGCAAACCGGTAATCGCGTTTGAGCCAGAAACCTCCATTTTCATTTCTTTTTTTGGCGGGGTAGCGCTACCAATACGTTTTTTAACTTCTTCGGCTGTCTGCTCCCCAACTATCAGATTGTGTTTTTTCCGAATATAGGCAGCTATGGCCGCATCAATTTTATTTCCACCAACTCTAGCGGACGAAGCAGCAACGACGTCACCAAGTGCAATAACTGCGACTTCTGTCGTTCCGCCACCGATGTCGATTATCATGTTTCCAGACGCAGTTGCGATAGGAATGCCAGCGCCAAGTGCAGCTGCTATAGGTTGTTTGATTAAGTATGCTTGTTTTGCACCAGCAGCAAGCGTGGCGTCTATCACCGCTCGTCGTTCGGTGGAAGTAATTCCCACTGGTACTGCTATCATTACTTCTGGTTTGCCAATGCGGATTCTCCCGGAAACCTGATTGATAAAATGCCGTAACATCGTTTCTGAGATATTGTAATTAGCAATCACCCCATCCTTTAACGGGTGGGCGGCGACGATGCTATCTGGTGTTCGGCCAATCATTTTCTTTGCTTCTGAACCAATTGCGACAATTTGGTTGTTTTCAACTTGAAGAGCAACAACTGATGGCTCGTTGATTACAACACCTTTTTTAGGGATATATACCAAAACATTGGTAGTACCAAGGTCGATAGCAATGCGTTTAGCCATCAATCGATCCTTTCAATCTCCGCCCCAAGCTTTTTCAATCGTAGATCAAAGTCTTCGTAGCCACGATCAATATACTCAACATTATTGATGATTGTTGTGCCTCTGGCGCAAAGTGCAGCGATAACCAGTGCGGCCCCCCCGCGAATATCAGATGATTCGATTTCTCGACCATGAAGTAGCGATGGACCATTAATTTCGATTAGAAACGGATTTAAAATATCGATTTTTGCACCCATTTCAACTAACCATTTTGTATAATCAAAACGGGAATTAAACAAAGTTTCAAAAATTCTGGTTTCGCCCTTTGCCTGTGTGGCAAGAACTGCAAGAGGTGCTTGTAGGTCAGTTGGAAGTCCCGGATACTGCCTGACATCAAGCTTTGCTGATACCGGTGCTACAAGTTGGCTTCTTTGATTTATAATAATATCGGCGTGATTATTTTTGGCAGGAATAATTTCGTAGTCAATAGACATTTCGTTAAATTTTGAAAAAACTAGCGCTAAGTGATCAGGAATAATATTCATTATTTTAACTCTACCGCCACAAACTGCTGCGGCAATAACCATGGTACCAGCCTCGATACGATCGGGCATCACAGTATATTCCACATCATTTAATTTTTTTACCCCCTCAATTATAATAGTATGATTCCCGGCGTCGGAAATTTTAGCACCTGCTTGGTTCAAAAAATTCGCCAAGTCAACAATCTCTGGTTCGCAAGCGGCAATTTTGATTATAGTTTTGCCATTGCGCAAAACTGCGGCCATCATAATATTTTCAGTTGCAGTAACGCTCATCTCAGAAAGAACGACTTCGATGTCCCCCTTTTTAAATTTGCTTCCAGCCTGAAGGAAGAATTTTTCACCTTTGTCGGAAATTTCAATTGAGACATCTATTGCCTCAAAAGCCTTAAGGTGAGTATCTATTGGACGTGATCCAATTAAACAGCCACCTGGTTCAGAAAAGTGAGCTTTACCAAACCTTGCAAGTAATGGACCGATTATTACCACAGATCCGCGTAATTTTTTTATCGGTGTTTCATCCGGTGAAAACGATTTAACATTTGTAGCGTCGATTACTAATGTATGGTCAGTATACTCGACTTTGGCTCCAAGGCTTTTGATTACATCAACCATTCTTTCAATATCAACAATTTTTGGGATATTATGTAGGGTTGTAACTCCAGGAATCATAACAGCGGCGGCAACCATTTTTAATGCCGCATTTTTAGCTCCAGAGACCTTAAAATCTCCATTTAATTTTTGTTGGCCAGTAATCTGAAATTTTGCCATGATTATTCAAACATTATTAATTGGATCCCCGCAGGGTCACTTCGTAGACCGAAATAAAATACTCTTTGGCTTTGGCCACAGAGTATTTTTTAACGCTCTGTATGCTTTCAGCTTCACTATCAATCGCATCATCCTCGAACTAAAAGTTCGAGGTTTTCGCTGTCTTGTTATAAATTCGGGACGACGGCAATGTATAAAAACATACTTATTATACCGCCGATTTACAAATTTATCAATACAAGCTAGAATAATTGTATGAAAGAATATCATCTTAAACCTCGCGATCAGCGATTTAACGAGATTATTATCGGTCAAAGTCTTGTCGCGCTAGTCATCATCCTTGTTTCATTGTATCTGGTTTTTTGGGGGTTTGGATACAAGATCAACTGGCAAACAATGAAAATTAGTCACACCGGTATTGTTTATTTGTCTTTTATACCTAAGGATGCACAAATAAAAATTTCGGGTCAAATTCTGAAAGATAAATCTCCCTACGATGCCCAACTATTGCCTGGTTATTATGATATTTCAGTCACAAAAGACGGTTATAACACTTGGCAACAACATGCTAAAATTGTTGCAGATAAGGTTACCTGGTATAAAAATATTACATTATTTAAATCAAATTCTGAAGTCTCTATAATCTCTGATCAAAATTCTATTGCCTCTATAGATTCTCCGTATGACACATTAGTTAAAAATCCTGAGGGCAATCTTGCATTCAATGAGCATGAGATATGGGTTGGCGATTTGTTAATCACTCGTTTATCAAATCAGATTTCTGGAGTAATTTGGTATCCGGGATCGCAATATTTGGCTTATCAGCAAAGTGATGAAATACATATGATTGAGCGAGACGGCACAAACGATGTTTTGCTGGTTAAATTAACAAGCAGCGACAAGTCAAATTTTACATTTAGTTGGGATGGTTCAGCTCTGCTATACAAAGATGGAATTGTCTATAAAAGGGCGATAATAAAATAGACCTAACGTATTCCTGTAGGCATATTTTGAGTGCCCTCATTTTCTGATTTTTGGTTCTGGGAAACTGGTGGAATAATTTGTTCTGCCTGAATTATTAATCTTCTAAGATTTGTGCCGACAGGTGTGCAAGTCATAAGCGTTAAAACAGAAGTTTTATCATCGAATTTGAGCACCGAAGTATCACCTGAGTCAACAACAAAGATTTTTTTTACCCGATAAACATAATTTGTTTCGTTAAACTTAATTTGAATTAAGTCCCCTACTGCGACATTACCCAAAAGTGCAAAAACCGAATTGTACTGACTTTTTACCCAAGGATAATTGGATGAGTGACCGGTAATGAAAACATTACCCATTTCTCCGGGCCGGCTGGTACCAGAAAGTTGAATAACACCATTTTTAAGGTTCGCACTAACTGCCGATTCATTATTTTCAACTCCAAAAGTAATTGGTGCCTTCGTGCCAATGCTTTCGATATAAATCGAGTTGTCAGCAATTTTAGGCAGGCTAGAATTTTTTGTTGCCTCTGGCTTTGATTGGTAAGTTGCAACGGCATCAATTAAATTATGAGATGGCTGGCCAAATTCATCTTGATACCACCAAGCAAATTTTTGGTTGAAGGCACTAAAATTTAGTGCATAGGTAACAACTAAAAAGAATAATATAAATAGTGCTAAAAAAGTCAGAATCACAACAACTGGGTTTCTTTTTTTAAACCTTGAAGCAATAAATATTTTTTCTAAATCGTCCTCGGTAATTTGATGTTTCATAAATTTAACCCTAGGGTTAGCAGACCGAGACTTTACAACTCGGAACTCTTCAATATTGTCCCACTTCGCCAAGGCTTCGCGGGACATCCCGCATAGCCCCTTCGGGGCGACGTGGGATGGTGGGCAAGGTGGGAATCGAACCCACAAGACCTTACGGCCATAGGTTTTTGAGACCTACGCGTATACCAGTTCCGCCACTTGCCCGTTTAATATAAAGATATTTTATCATTTTAGCAGAGTTTTATCAAGCCAAAAGGTGTTCTTTTTGCAGTTTTTGTGGTAGAATCATCATTAAGTTGCAGACAACCGAGATTAAGGAGACGACCGATGAAATCGCTCTACCTATTCACGCTCATCTTCGGTTTGGTCACTATCCAACTCCAGGGAGACTGTCGACCTGTAACCCACACCGCCAAGCGTGGGGTCGTCGCTAGCAAGGCTATCAGCAAAAAGTTCAAACTGATAGCTACTGTGACGCCAAAACCAGTCGGAGAGACGATTGTCTACTGTGTTGTCGCTGGTGAGTTAGCGTCGTCACTTGTCGCCATAGACTTGCCAAGTGGCTCAATGATCGTTCTAGCATCATTCGTTCCTGATGGAACGATCATTGAAATCATACCACTGACTCATGGTGAAGTGAGACTTATTGACAAGACTGACGACTATTTCGCTCTCTGGGTCTTTAGGCCATTGAGGGGGATCCTGAAACAGTCGGTTGCCACAAATCGGGCCGGTCTGCGATAAACTCCGCTCCACTGCCGTACGCAGTGGATTTTAATTTTATCTGCTTCTAAGAGTACTAATATTCTCTATATTTGATATATCAATAACCTCTGATGGTGGATTTTTTGCCAATTCACTGGTATCAATTATCAAATCTGGTTTTTCAGTCTGGTTTCTTATTTGTTTTTGAAAGTCATTAACGGCCCAGCAGTTTTCCATCCCAGAAACATTGGCACTTGTTGCGGCGATCGGTTGATCTAACTTTTCAACCAGTTCTAAAATAAACTTGTAATCTGGAATTCGAATTCCTATTTTTCCCAACTTTTGATATTGCGGCGAAAACTTTTCTTTGTCCCCTTTTGACCAAGGCAGAATAAATGTATATGCGCAAGGAACTCTATCGCGGATAAAACCTTCTTGATCTTTTGAAATAGAAATATATTTTGTAAGCATCTCAACCGACGAAAAAATCAATGCAATCGGCTTGTCAAAATCTCGACCTTTAATGTCATAAATCCTTTGAATTGCCGTATCATCAAAAGGGTTCGCAACAAGCCCATAAACCGTATCAAACGGCAAAACTACAATCTGACCGGATTTTATCATTTGGCAAATACTGTCAATTTTCAGCTGATTAATTTTTTCTATTTTCATACAGATATTTTATCACATACTGATTTATATTTGTTCTCGATTAATGTATAATTAAATCAAACAAATTTTTAAGCGAGGGGGCATTCGACAACACTGACAAGAACACTGATTTCGCACTGACATAAATTGGGAGAGATTTATTATTAGAAAAGTAGCTCTAATTATTTTAGATGGTTGGGGAATTGGTTTGCCTTGGGGTGGAAACGCGATCATGCAAGCTAAAACCCGTAATATGGATATTTGGTGGCGCACTTACACGCACACTGCTGTTTTAGCGTCCGGTGCCGCCGTCGGTTTGCCGCCGAACACCGCCGGAAATTCGGAAACCGGTCACTTAAATATCGGCGCTGGTCGGGTGATACCGCAAGACCTAGTATTCATCAATAATTTTATTAAAGATGGCAGTTTTTTTACAAATCCAAAAATTCTGGCGGCCTTTGAACATGTGAAAAAAAATAATTCGGCCTTGCACCTTATGGGATTGGTTGGGACTGGTCATGTCCACTCTGATATTAATCATCTCTATCAACTTCTGAAAATGGCCAAAGATAATCAGGTAGAAAAAGTGTATTTAAATCTTTTTACTGACGGTCGCGACTCAGATCCGGAATCCGGCTTAGGTATATTCGAAAATATTACACAGAAATTAAAGGAAATTGGCGTTGGTAGAATTACATCAATTTGTGGCCGATACTTTGCCATGGACCGCGACAAAAATTGGGGTCGAACTTCCAGAGCTTATAACGCTATGGTTATGGGCGAAGCCAAAGAAAGTTTAACTATTAGGGATGCGATATCTCAGTCATATTTGCACAACACAACTGATGAATTTATCGAGCCGCAGTTGATTGTCGGTGAATCAAATCAAAAAATTACAATTGAGGATAATGATTCGGTCATTTTCTTTAATTATCGACCCGACCGTGCCAGACAAATTGCCTATGCCTTTTCAAACCAGAAAATTCCTCAATTGGACGACCGAAAGATTTTGAACAATTTATATTTTGTCACGTTCGTCAATCGTGATCCAAGCCCGATTGGCATTCTGGCTTTTGACGCTGAAGAAATAAAAAAGACTTTAGCCGAAGTTGTTAGCAATGCGGGCTTAACTCAGTTTCATATTGCAGAAACGGAAAAATATGCTCATGTCACTTACTTTATTGACGGCGGACGCGAAGAACCGTTTCCCGGAGAGTTTAGAATGGTTATCTCATCACCAAAAGTTGCAACTTACGATTTAGCTCCGGCCATGAGCGCTGAGAAAGTGGCTGATTCAATTATTAACAATGCTGGAAAAAATTTCAATTTAATAATTTGTAATTTTGCTAACGCTGACATGGTCGGCCACGCCGGGAATTTTTATGCAACTGTTCAGGCCATTGAATATATTGACCTATACTTAGGTAAATTAGTCAATTCACTACTGATGCACAACTACACCATCGTAATTATTTCAGATCATGGAAATGCTGAGGAGAGTATCAATCCGAAAACAAACCAACCAAACACAGAACACACCACTAACCCTGTTCCATTTGTTATAATCTCTAAAGAGATAGAAATTGCTAAAAAACCACTAATTCAAAATGGCGCACTAGCAAATGTTGCACCAACAATTCTTGAAATTATGGATTTGCAAAAACCGCCAGAGATGACTGCTAAAAGTTTATTTGAACGGAGAGACGATGGAACAAAATAATCAAAATCTGCCAATAGTTCTGGCCATTTTAGACGGTTGGGGCATGTCTGCATCTTGGGGAGGAAATGCTATATCGATGTCTTCACCCAAAACAATGAATTCCCTTTGGCGCAACTACCCACATGCAATTCTCCAGGCATTTCGACAGGTTGCTGGTAATTATAAAATGGTTGGCAATTCGGAAATTGGCCACTCATCAATAGGTGCTGGCAAAATTGTTTTTCAGGATTTGGAACGTATTTCAAATTCAATTATAGATAAAACTTTTTTTCAAAATCAGGCGCTAGTTGACGCTTGTCGCAATGCCGCATCATATAATTCATCACTTCATTTGATTGGTTTGGTTTCTGATGGTGGAATTCACAGTCATATCGATCACCTGTATGCTCTTTTGAAATTGGCCAAGTTCTATAATTTACAAAAAGTATATATTCATGTCATAACTGATGGATTGGATACTGATGATACTGGCGCTCTTGATTTTATTGTCCACCTGCAGAAGAAAATTGCTGAAATTGGTGTCGGAGAAGTCGCCTCTATTACTGGACGTCATTTTGCAATGAACCGTGATAATCATTGGGAAAATATTTCCAAATCACTTCAAGCAATGATTCATGGGGTTGGTAATTATGCCGCTTCTGCACCTGCGGCAATTTCAGATGCTTATAAGTCTGGTTATACGGATCAATTTATCCCGCCAACAGTAATTAGAAATGAACGTGGGCCGATTACAAAAATTCTGGATAATGATAGTATAATATTTTTTAACTATCGCCCGGACCGGGCAAGGCAACTGACTTTGGCATTGCTCGGCATGCATAATTTAGGGTCGAAATTTCCGGCGCCAAATAACATATTTTTTGTTTCATTTACATCATATTATTTACCTGCAGTTATTGAATCTAAAATTCATATTGCTTTTCCGCCTGAAAGAATTGACACGACTCTTGGAAGTATAATTTCTCAATCGGGTTTGACACAATTTCGTATAGCTGAGAGTGAAAAGTATCCTCATATAAGTTATTTTTTCAACTGCGGTCAAGAAGAACCGATGTTAGGCGAGGAACGTGTAATTATTGAGTCTGTAGATGTTAAAAGTTACGATTTAAAACCACAAATGGAGGCAGCCGAAATTACTAGCAAATTAGTTCAAGCTATTAAATCAAAAAAGTTTCAATTCGCGTTAGTCAATTATGCTAATGTTGACTCAGTTGGACATTCAGGTGATTTAATCGCCGCCACACAAGCGGTTGACGTGGTTGACGATTGCCTCAAAGAGTTAACCGAAACGGTGTTGGCCGTTGATGGCACATTAATTATCACCGCCGATCACGGTAATGCCGAGCAAATGATTCAAGTCACCGGCGGACATGATAGAGAAACTTTTCACTCCCTGAGCCCAGTTCCGTTTATTATGGTTCGGTCAGATCTACGTGGTAAAAACAAAGCGATGGTTTCTTCCGGTGATATTTTATCTTCCATGATCTCATCGAAAAGATCCTTGGCTGATATTGCTCCAACGATTTTAGAGTTGTTAAATATTGCTAAACCTCAGTCGATGACCGGTTCCAGTTTATTATCAGAAATAATTGTAAATAATCAAACTAAATTATGAAAAAGGAAATTGAAATTGAAGTTTCAGCCAGACATATTCACTTGTCTAAAGATGATTATAACTTTTTGTTTGGAGCTGAGACACCGTTTAAAGAAATTAAAGAGTTAAGTCAGCGAAAGGAATTTGCTACCGATAAAATTGTGACTATTGTCGGACCAAAGGGTGAAATTCCAGCTCGGTTTCTCTCGCCGTTTCGCCAAGAAACTCAAACTGAATTTTCACTTACCGATTGTTACCAAATTGGAGTTATAGCACCATATGAAACAGAAATTATTGATGGTTGTGCAGACATAATTTTAAAGACTAGTAATGGAGAAATCCATCGTTGTGCAATGATGATTGCTAAGAGACATTTACATGCAAGTCCAACTGATGCTGCGGAATTAAAAATAAAGGAAAATCAAAAGGTTGAAATTGCTGTCGAGACACCACGTGGAAAAATTGTTTTTGACGATGTTAATGTTAAAATTGATAAAAATTTTCAGCTGCGTGTTCATCTGGATACTGACGAAGGAAATGCCGCGGGAATTACCGATAAATGTTTTGGGTCATTAATTTTAGACGAAAATGATATTAATAATTAATTCTGGTTCATCTTCAATTAAATACAAACTTTTTGATGACGAGCTTGATGAAATTAAGACCGGAAAGTTTTCTTTTGCCGGAGACAATATTCCTAAAGTTATCGATAAAATTTTGGTGGAAATTGGAAATCAGGCTTCCGAAATCACTAAAACTGGATATCGAGTGGTTCATGGCGGAGATATTGCTGATGAAATTATGCCGATAACTTTACCAACAATAAACATTATTCAAAAATTCTCCCCATTAGCGCCTCATCATAATCCGCCTGCAATTGAGGCAATTCGATATTTAATTAACAAATTGCCCCTGAGCCAACATTTCGCGGCTTTTGATACCGCATTTTTCAAAGATTTGCCGGCTGTGGCTAAAACCTATCCAATTGACCAAAAAATTGCTGAAGAATTTAATATTAAGCGCTTTGGTTTTCACGGAATTTCTCATAATTGGATGTTGAGTCAGATTGATCCGGACAATGAGAAGAAAATCATAACAATTCATTTAGGCGCCGGTTGTAGTATGGCGGCGATTAATTGTGGCAAACCGATCGACACGTCAATGGGATTTACGCCAATTGAAGGACTTCCAATGCAAAAGCGGAGCGGTGACATTGATCCGGAAATTGTTTTGTTTTTAACTGAGAAAATTAGTGAAAAAAAGACCAGAGATTTAATAGAAAATCATTCCGGTTTGGCAGGAATTTCCGGAACATCTGGTGATATGTTAGAGCTCTTGGAGAGCGATGATGAAATGTCAAAACTTGCTATAGATGTTCTTTGCTATCGGACAAAAAAGTATATTGGGGCTTACGCTGCTGCGCTAGGCGGAGTAGACGTGGTAGTCTTTTCGGGCGAGATCGGCTTTGGCTCATCTTTAATCAGAAAAAAAATTACGGCTGGACTTGAATATCTTGATTTTGAAACTAAATTTATCAAACCAGACGAGGAATTGGCAATTGCCAAGAAATTAAAACAGCCGCTGGACGAATCCAGCGGCTTATGATCATTCTGACTAACTGATCATTAACCACATCATGGCGAAGAAGCCTGCCGTTATAATCTTGTCCGCAACGATCCAATCACTAGGGGTTATGACAGCTATCAGTATGCCCCACAAGACACCAAATGCGATTTGTTCCACGATCAACCTCCAATTGGATTCACTGAATAAACGCATTGTATCATATGCTGCGCTATTTGTCAAGTGTTTTTCCATTTAAAAGCACTGTATAATTAAATCAATGAAACAGTTTATAACCGGTAACGAGGCGGTGGTTCTTGGCGCAATCGAAGGCGGCGCCGAGATGTTTTTTGGCTATCCAATTACACCAGCAACGGAAATTTTAGAGGGTTGGATAAATACTGCGTCAGAAGATAAAAGTCTGAAATATTTGCAAGCTGAGGATGAAATCGCCTCAGGTTTTGCCACTATCGGGGCAATTCTAGCTGGCAAGAAAGCTTTTACCGCCACTGCTGGGGTTGGAAATGTTTTGATGCAGGATCCAATTTCCATGGCCGAGAATGAGCGGTTACCTTTCGTTGGTATTATAGCCCAGCGCGGTGGTCCTTCAACTGGCACAGTTATTTATTCACAGCAAGAAGTTAATCTGACAGCACTTGGTGGTAATGGCGATGGTTTGCGAATAGTATATTCGGCATCAAATGTCGCAGAATGTTACGATCTATCAGCCAAAATATTCTCTACTGCCTGGAAGTATAATTTCCCAACTTTCATGTTGACCGACGGTTATCTCGGAAAACAAAAAATCACCACACAGTTGAATAAGCCGATTCGACCATTTCCAGCGCGAAAAATTCTTAAAGAGGATCCAGAAAATCCAACGCATATTCGCAATTGTTTCGGTTCGGAACCGGAGTTTGCCAAAGTTTTGCAGCGAAATATTTCTGATTACAAATACTTAATAGACAAGGTCGCCGAATCCGAAAATTATAAAGTCTCAGGCGCAACTGACATTATTTTGGCCCACGGCAGTGTGGCTTCGGCTGCCAGGTCAGCAATTGATGATTTGCGTGCAGATGGGGTTAAGGCAGGCTTAGTTCGGCCAATAACGCTGCGACCATTAGACACCAAGGCTATTCGCTCACAAATTAAAAATGCGCAGAGAGTTTATGTTATTGAGTCTGCTTTTGAACAGTTTGCCCGACTCTTAGTATATGTTGTTCCGGAATTGGCTAGCAAAATGATTAAAGTATTCAAACCGGCCGTTGGTTTCACCCCGGAAGAAATAACTACACTGATTAAAACACAGAATAAACACAGATAAAAATTGTATTAATTCGTAATTTAGCAGGAGAAGGCAATGAAATTGCCGGACGAAAAATTTGGAATGCCGGCATGCTTCAATGTTAAGTCGAAGCCGAGTTTGTTTTGCCCTGGCTGCGGCGAGAGCATGATATTAAAGCATTTGGGCGCGGTTATTGATAATGAAAAAATTCAGTCAAAAATAACATTGGCAATCGACATCGGTTGTACACTACTTTCTTGGGATTATTATAATTTCGATATTATTCAAACTCATCACGGCAGATCAGTTCCCACTGCTGTCGGCTACAAAATGGCGCGCGATAAGCGGATTGTCATTGCGCTAATGGGTGATGGCGGCGCTTATGCCATTGGCCTTCAGTCTCTTCTGCACGCCGCGTTTCGCAATGATCCGATACTGGCGATTGTTATTAACAATACCGAGTATTCAATGACCGGAGGGCAAATGGCACCGACGTCGTTACCAGATGAAATCACTAGTACGTCTCCGCTTGGAAAAAATGCCAGTATTTTTGGTCCGGCGTTTCACGGCCCGGAACTTGTCAGGCAGATAGCAAATCCAAAAGCTTTTATCGCCAGGTCCTCTGTTTCCAATCCAATCATGATGGAAACTATTATAACCAAAGCATTAAAAAACCAAATTACAAATAAGAGTTTTTCCATGGTTGAAATTCTCTCTATCTGTCCGACAAATTGGAAAATGAATGCCGCTGAGAGTTTTGAATTTTTAGCAAAATTAGAAAAAGTTTATCCGGTTGGTGAAATTATCAAGAATAAATCTGATAAGGATTCTAAATCAATTTCAGAATAACATTATGAAAAAAGAAGTAACAAAAATAGTCCTCGCCGGTGAGGGCGGACAAGGTATTCAAACCATTGCTAAGGTTTTGTCAACTGCGCTAGTTTCTGCTGGCTATTTTGTCAGCTACATTCCTCAATTTGGCCCGGAGCAGCGCGGTACACCATCAGTCTCATTCATCCAGTTTTCAAAATCAGAGATTACTTATCCCAAATTTGATACCGCCGATATTGTTATGGTTTTGCGTCGCCGGGCAATAAATACCATTATGTCTTATATCGGAGCAAATACTCAAGTTCTTTTTGATTCATCAACAATTGCTCGCCAAAAGTTTTCCATCAACAATTCAAAGATATTTGCAATTCCGGCAACGAAACTGGCTGAAGAGCAATTTGGTAATAAAAACCAGAACATCTTGGCTCTCGGAGTCTTGGCAAAAAACTTTTTGGATTACCCGGAAAATGCAATGTGGGAAATAATATCTAGCCAACTAGGCAAAAAATTCGCCAAGAATCCTGATCTTGCTATTAAAGCTAAAGCTGCATTTGATTTCGCTTACAATTTTCAATTGGAAACTAAAAAATTTAGTAAACCTGAGTATGATACCTGTGAAGAAATAATTGTCAAAAAGAATTCGGATCGACTAGCAGTTATTATTCCAAAGTATTGCAAGGGTTGTGGCATTTGCATTGAAAAGTGTCCAGTCCAAGCTTTGTCATTTGGCAAAACACTTGGCGTTTACGGCACACCAACACCCGATATTGATATTGAAAAATGCATTACATGCGGAAACTGCTTCCGATTTTGTCCTGATAGCGCTATCAAAGTCTCACCTACACAGAAATAGCACACAGACACTCACTGGTTAGAACTAAAAGAATTTAGAAATTAGATATTATAAATTAGTAATTCCCCAAAGGGGGTTATATGGAGTGGTACTGGTGGCTGATTACCGCAATCGTTATTGCTGTTTTAATCTGGTGGGCTTATAACGAGTCAAAGTAATTGCTAACGTTGATTTGAGCTCAAAATTGTGCTATATTTTTTGTACGGGCCGTTAGCTCAGTTTCGGCCAAAGGCCGATCAGCCTATGGCTGAGGCAAGAGCGACAATGTATTATATATATTTTGCAAAAAGCTTGAAGAATCAGAAAATCTATGTTGGATTTACATCCAGGGATCCAAAAATTCGTTTATGCGAACATAATTCAGGATCAAGTACTTGGAGTAACCAAAATGGTCCGTTTGAGCTTATATATTTAGAAAAGTATTATTGTAAAGAAGACGCAGTTGCCCGAGAAAAATTCTACAAATCCGGATTTGGCAAAAGAATAAAAAAGTTAATTTGCGAAGAAGTTATTAAGGGCCCATAGTTCAGTTGGCTAGAACGCTTCGCTGGCAGCGAAGAGGTCAGCGGTTCGAATCCGCTTGGGTCCACCATAATGTATTTACTTGTTCGGAAGCCGCCTCGCGCGAGCCAAAGGCTCGCGCTTCGGCTGGCAAATTGTAGAGTAAAGTATATTGTTTTTCAAAATTCATTTGTAGCTTTCCGTCCAGTAAAATGCGGTTCGAGCCGACGGTTTTCAAAAAATTCTTCATTCCGAAGAAATTTTTTGTATTGGCAAGATTTCCTGCTTGGTTGGCATCTAAAATCCAAGATTTTAGGAGTTCGAGCCAATGATTTCCTTTTCGCTCAAAATCATTAAGTTTTTGTTCTATATCGGCTTTTTGCTCAACTAACATATTTTTCTTGTGTTTAAACTCGTCAAGCTCAATTTCTCCGTCTAAATGCAGATCAATAAGCCGATTGGTTCTCTCTTTTACTTTGGTTAGCTTGTCTTTAAGATTTTGAGCGAAAATTCCTGAGGAGTTGTTTTGTTCGTTTTCCCATTCCTCAACTTTGGCTAAATACTTGTCTTTCCACTCGTCAGGAATAGAAACTTTTTGACAAATCACTTGTACTTGTTCGGCAAGTTTTTCCTCCCGCAAAAAGCCCTCATCACAATTTTTAACTTTGCTCTTTTTAGTACAGCGATAATATGAGAAAACTAAACCGCTTTTTTTGGTATGTGTTTCGCCAGTAACTTTGTAACCGCACTTTCCGCATATCGCAAAGTTTTTGAAAATGAGGTCTTTCTTTATTATCTTTTTGCGGGGCTTGCCATTATCTACTATTGCCTTTTGGATTTTGTCAAAAAGTTTTTTTGAAATCATTGGCTTATGAGAACCTTGCATTAGTTCGCCTCGATATATAAACATTCCATAATAAAATGGATTTTTCAAAAGCCCTTGCACTGTGGACAAATGCAAAGGTTCTCCATTTTTGCCAACCAAGCCCAGAGAAAACATTTTGTCCCTTATTTGGGAAAGAGTAAAATTGCCAGTGGCAAAAGCTTCCAGAATTTGTCTCATTTTCTTGAAGGTTTGTTTGTCGGGTTCAATAGTGCGTATTCTCGGCTCGTTGTAATAACCCAAAGGAGCTTTTGCCGGCAATTCTCCACGACGAAGTTTTTGCCTTATGCCTCTCAAAATGTTTTCTCTTAAATTGTCGGTGTAATATTTGGCCTGGCCAAAGGCAACGCTTAACATAAATTTACCTTGTGGAGTTGTATCAAACCAAAATGTCGGGAATTTTAGAGATGTAATTTTAGCAGTATCGACGAGATATATGACTTTTCCACCATCTATTGAGTTACGAGCTAAACGATCAGGGTTCCACGCTAAAATTCCTGAGGCGTTGCCTTTTTCTATTTCAGAAAGCATTTGATTAAAAATTGGTCGGCCCGGCTCCTTGGCTGTTCGACTTTCAAAGAATTCTTTTATCACAAAAAGTGAGTTTTGCTTGGCGTAATCTCTTAGTTCTTGGAGCTGGGCCTCAATAGACAAAATTTGTCGTTCTTCTTCCTCAGACGACTTTCGGCAGTAGATGAAATACTTGATCATTTTTCCCTCCCTATATTTTGTCTATTAAATGCTTTCTGGAATTACACCGACAATAGAAATCTTGCCAATTCGCCCAAAAGGCGATAAAACCGTCGGCTCTGAAGTATGAACAAGTCATACTTTCCTTGCTTTGCATAGTAACCGCATTTTACTGGACGGAAAGCTACAAATGAATTTTGAAAAACAATATACTTTACTCTACAATTTGCCAGCCGAAGCGCGAGCCTTTGGCTCGCGCGAGGCGGCTTCCGAACAAGTAAATACATTATGGTGGTGTGTTCTCTCTCAAGCTCGAACTTTTTTCGAACAAAATGGCGAATAATTTTCGAGCTCCGCTCGTGCGACCGCTTGGAGGGGTGTGGGGAGGAAAAGCGGTCGCACTCGCTTGAAATGTTGAATTGTTATGCGAGCAAAAATGGAGGGGGTTGGGGGGAGGAAATTTTTGCTCGCTTCTTTTTGGACGCAAAATTGAAGAAATGCATTTCATGTGTTAGTATTATATTGAAAGCATATCATACCACTAATGTACTATCAACATATTGAAATATGACAATAAATATTATAAGCGAAAATATAAAGAAATATCGATTAAAACTTGGTTTGTCGCAAGAAGATTTTGCAAAAATATCGGATGTAAAATATACAACTTTAACGAAGATTGAGAGCAATGTCATCAAAAATCCTTCCATTTTGGTTATTTCTAAAATTGCGAAGGCATTAAATATCCCAATCGAAGAATTAATAAATTAAGGATTATTATGCAATCATCTATTTACCCAAAAAAATTGCAATCTGGCGACGAAATTAGAGTTATTGCACCAGCAAAGAGCTTTAAGCCATCTTTTACTGAAGAAATGAAGGCATCGGCAATCAAAAGATTGGGGTTGCTCGGACTTAAGGTTAGTTTTGGTAAGTATGTAAATGAGGTTAACGAATTTGAGTCTACAACTGTCGAACATAGATTAGAAGATTTACATGATGCTTTTAGAGATCAAAACATAAAAGCAATCTTGACGGTTTTGGGCGGGACAACTTCAAATCAATTATTAAAATATTTGGATTATGAACTGATAAAAAATAATCCGAAAATTTTATGTGGTTTATCGGACATAACCTCACTTGCAAATGCAATTCATACAAAAACAGGATTAGTAACTTATTCTGGTCCCCATTTTACATTGTTCGGTGCAGACAAGCAGGTCGATTACACAATGGATTATTTTAGAAAATGTTTTTTCAGCGAAGATACTATTGATATTAAATCATCTGATAAATTTTGTAATAATAGGTGGGATAAAGAAGAAATTGAAAATGGTGGTTTCTGGATAATTAACCATGGCGAAGCTAGGGGAACAATTATTGGCGGAAATTTGATCACTCTCAATTTACTCCAAGGAAGTGAATTTATGCCAGATTTATCAAATTCCATATTATTTTTAGAAGATAATGACAAAGAAAGCATTAGAGCAGTTGAAAATCATCTACAATCACTTATCCATCAGCCCAGTTTTAGTGCTGTAAAAGGCATAGTACTGGGACGATTCCAAATTGGCACGAAGATGACGAGAGAACTGCTTACAAAAATTGTAAAAACAAAAAAGGAGCTTGATAACATTCCTGTAATTGCCAATTTGGACTTCGGCCACACAACTCCAATGGTTACTTTTCCAATAGGCGGAGAATGTGAAATTGATACAAAGAATCAAAAAATTGAAATTACAAAGCACTAAATTATGGATTTGAATTTTCTTATAAAAGGGATAATAATTGGTTTTTCTATCGCCGCGCCCGTGGGGCCGATAGGTATTTTGTGTATCCGCCGAACGATCGCAAACGGTAAGGCATCGGGTTTGATCTCTGGCTTAGGGGCTGCAACGGCTGATGGTTTTTACGGCACTGTTGCTGCTTATGGTCTTGTTGGAATTTCAAATTTACTTGTTGGACAGCAATTTTGGTTCAGGCTAATTGGCGGGATATTTCTTCTTTATTTAGGTATAAAAATTTTCACTGTTAAGTCTGGAGATAAAAATTCCGTAACCAGCAGAAGCAAGGGTCTTTGGGGCGATTATTTCTCCACTTTCATATTAACAATTACAAATCCTGTTACAATTCTTTCTTTTGTTGCAATATTTGCTGGTCTCGGACTTGGTGCTTCAGCTAACAATCATGCGTCTGCAGCTACAATGGTTGTCGGTGTGATCTTAGGTTCAATTTTGTGGTGGATAATTTTGACCGAGATAGTCGGTTTTTTGAAATCAAGATTTAATCTGCAATCAACAAAAATTATTAACAAAATTTCTGGTATAATAATATTGATTTTCGCCATACTTGCTTTTGCAAGTTTGATCAAAACTTAAGATCAATTTCCCGCCCAAAAAGAAGCGAGCAAAAATTTCCTCCCCCCAACCCCCTCCATTTTTGCTCGCATAACAATTCAACATTTCAAGCGAGTG
>JAPLVG010000023.1:61106-72311 GCA_026397235.1 Candidatus Berkelbacteria bacterium | reverse complement strand
AGCGGAGCTCGAAAATTATTCGCCATTTTGTTCGAAAAAAGTTCGAGCTTGAGAGAGAACACACCACCAAAACATTTTTGATGGTTTGATATCCTATCAATATTCTTAGTTTATATAATCATAACGTCACGATTATTAGAAAGGAACAAATGCTTAGTGAACCAAATGGATCTGAATCTGCTCACAATCCAATTGAATCAGTGAATGAAGGAAGGCAAATTATATTGGGATTGACGGAACGCAATACAGAGGACTACAAAACAGACATAAATAATGCTCTTCTTCAATTTTATTCGAGTTTGGATTTAACTGTAGGAAAAATATCAGGAGGAGATGTCTCTGATGTTAATGGTCTGAAAGATGAACAAATTCAAGAGTTTATGCAAGCCAGAGCTCACTTAATTGAACTTCTTAAATAAATGTTTTTTCTTAAAACTAATTGATGACTGACAAAGAAAAAAAGAATTTTTATTGCCTTGATATGTTTCCGTATCCGTCGGGAAGTGGTTTGCATGTTGGCCATCCTCGCGGTTACACCGCAACCGATGTTTATACGAGGTTCAAAAAACTTCAAGGATACAATGTAATCCACCCAATGGGCTGGGATGCTTTTGGTTTACCGGCGGAAAATTACGCCATTAAAAATAAAATACACCCCTCAAAAGTTGTTGAAGAAAATGTCGCTCATTTCAAAGATCAGCTTAACAAATTCGATCTAAATTACGACTGGGACAGAGAGGTAAACACCACCGACCCAAAGTATTATCGCTGGACTCAATTCATTTTTCTCAAATTATTTGAACGCGGACTGGCATATGAATCGGAGACTCCAATTAATTTCTGTCCGTCATGTAAAACTGGACTTGCCAACGAAGAAGTTGTTGGTGGCAAATGCGAGCGTTGTGGAACCGCGGTGGAGAGAAAGAATATTCGTCAGTGGATTTTAAAGATTACAGAATATGCCGATCGCCTTCTTGAGGATTTGGATGGTTTGGATTGGCCTGAACCTATTAAAGAAATGCAAAAAAACTGGATCGGCCGATCCGAAGGCTCGAACATTGTATTTGACATCAAGGATTCCAAAGACCGTATTGAGGTTTATACAACACGAGCAGATACTTTGTATGGTTGTACTTGGGTAGTTTTGGCACCAGAACATCAATTAGTTAACAAGTTAAAAGTTGAAAGTGAAAATCAAGAAGAAATTGATGAGTATATCCAGAAATCAAAAAACAAATCAGACCTTGAGAGGACAGAGCTTCAAAAAGAAAAAACTGGTGTTGAGCTAAAAGGTATTAAAGCCATAAATCCAATCAACGGACAGGAAGTTGCTGTTTGGGTTGCCGATTATGTTTTAGGCCACTATGGAACCGGTGCTGTTATGGCCGTGCCAGCTCACGATGAACGTGACTTTGAATTTGCCAAAAAATATAATATTGAAATAATCCCATCGGTTGTAAAATCAACTGGCAATTATCGAAGTTATTTAATGGGCGCTGAAGATATTTCAGATCAGGATCTAGAAAAATTGGATATTATAATTGTTCAAAAACCTGAAAGTGATGTCAGAAAAATTGAGATTCCAAAAGATTCAATCGCAAAGTATGAAGAACTTATAACTGAAAAATTATCAGTTGGTTTTTGGAATGAATATGTTGGTGAGAAGATTATCTTTATTTTTAAACACAAAGATGGACAAGTCGAAAGACTGGAATATAAAAATGAAAATATTGATCGAATTAACAAACTGTCAGCAGAATTTACAAATGATACATCGGGCAAAACTATCATCGAAGATTGGCTAGGTGAAGGTGCTGATGGTTATTACCAGGATTATTTATTGTCGACTGATTACGGCATCCTAATAAATTCGGAAGAATTTGATGGTTTGTCGTCTGTTGATGCCAAAAAGAAAATTACTGAAAAATTAAAAGAATCTGGTCACGGGGATTTTACCGTCAACTACAAACTTCGCGATTGGGTTTTTTCCAGACAGCGTTATTGGGGCGAGCCAATTCCAATTGTTCATTGTGAAAAGTGTGGTATTATCGCTGTTTCAGAAAAAGATTTGCCGGTGCTCTTGCCGCATGTTGAAAAGTACGAACCAACTGGCGATGGCACATCTCCTCTGTCTAACGAATCAGATCCGGCAATAGCGGCTTGGCTCAATACCACCTGCCCTAAGTGCGGCGGATCGGCAAAACGCGAAACTAATACAATGCCGCAGTGGGCTGGAAGTTGCTGGTATTACATTGCTTACTTAATGAAACAGGGCAGTGACTATGTTTGGGAACGTGACAAAATTGATCCGTGGCTTCCAGTTGATTTATATGTCGGTGGTGCCGAGCATGCAGTTTTGCACTTACTTTACTCACGATTTTGGCACAAGGTTTTGTATGATGAAAAATTAGTTGGTAGCATTGAGCCATTCCAAAAGTTAATATCAGTTGGAACTATTTTGGGAATTGACGGTGTTAAAATGTCCAAATCGCGAGGTAATGTTATTGACCCTGATCCGCTGATTGAGAAATTTGGCTCCGACCCGTTAAAAATGTACGAACTCTATATCGGTCCGTTTTCCCAGCCAGCAAAATGGAGTCAAAATGGAATTGTTGGTATGCATCGGTTTTTACAAAAAGTTGAAAAAATTTCAGATGCCGAAATTTCCAGTTCAAATGACAAAAATTTGGTTCCGATAAATAAAGCCATCAAGAAAGTCACGGAGGATATTGAAAGTTTTAGCTTCAACACTGCGATTAGCACCTTAATCGAAACATTTGATCTTATTTCGACCAACAGTTGGGATAAACCATCGGCTGAAATATTTTTAACGCTTCTATCCCCCTTCGCGCCGAAAATGGTCGAGCAAGTATCGCAAAAAATTGGAATGCAAATGTCTGTTTGGCCGGAATTTGATTCGAAGTTCATCGCTGATGATAAAGTTACTATTGCTATTCAAATCAATGGAAAAGTTCGCGATCAAATTGAGATCGCAATTGATGAACTAGAGCAAAAAGTTAAGGAGTTAGTTTTAGAGCGAGAAAAGATAAAAAGCTGGATTTTAGAAGCTAAAATAAAGAAATTCATCTATATTCCGGGCAAAATTATTAGCATCGTGGTCTAGTGCTTGATTTTTTCGTCATTTTTTGTCATACTGCAATAGTAAATTCAATCATTTTAAATTTTGATTTTTAAATTATAAATTGGAGCTTAAGCGATCATGGCCGAGCCAAAAAAGAAACTATCAAAAACCAGAACCAGAAGTCGAAGACATCAAATCAAACATATTGAGGTTGGTATTATTTATTGTCCAGAGTGTCACGCAGCAATGCAACGTCATCACATTTGCCAGAATTGTGGTACTTATAAAGGCAAAAAAGTTGTCGACACTGATGAAAAAATCGAAGTTGAACCAACAGAAAAAGCCTAATTTTTAGGGAGTGGGTATATATGAATCGACATCTTTCTCGTATGGTTGCGATGCAGGCTATATATGAGTGGAACTTTCGTCCGGATGCTGATCTAAATGAAATTCTCGAGCGTTCAATCGCTGAATTTGCTGATGATATTGACAAAGATTTTGTTAAGTCAGAAATTCTTGGTGTCAGTAAAAATAAAATCGTCATAGATAAAGAAATTGAGACCTGTGCACCAGAGTGGCCAATTGAACAAATCTCGATTGTTGATAAGTCTATTTTAGAAATTGCAATTTATGAACTGATTTACTCTGACGGCGTACCACCAAAAGTAGCAATTAATGAAGCCATAGAATTAGCCAAACAATTTGGTAGTAATAATTCAGGAAAGTTTATTAATGGCGTACTCGGAACTGTATATGATAAATATGAAAAAGTTATGAAAAAAAAGGAAACACAAAATGGATGACCCGAAAGAATTTGCCGATAAAATGGGACTTAGCTTCACTGATCCGAATATTTTGCAACAGCTATTCATTCACCGCTCATATATTAACGAGCATCGAAGTTCTGGCTTAGCTCATAACGAGCGTCTGGAGTTTTTGGGCGACGCTGTTCTAGAGCTGGCGGTTACTGAACACCTGTTCAATAAATATGACCGCCCTGAGGGTGAAATGACCGCTTGGAGAAGTGCCTTAGTTAAGGGTGAATCACTTTCAACTGAAGCCAAAAGAATTGGCATGGAGGATTTTCTCAAGGTTTCCCGTGGCGAGGCAAAAAATACCGGCAAAGCTCGGGATTTAATATTGGCCAATGCGTTTGAAGCTTTACTTGGGGCAATTTATTTAGACCAAGGCTACGACGTTGTAAAGAAATTTGTTGCTGAGCACATTATTTACAAACTAGAAGATATTCTAGAAAACAATCATTTTATCGATGCAAAATCAAGCCTGCAAGAACTTTCCCAAGAAAAATATTCAATTACTCCAACATATGAGACGGTTATTGAAACCGGTCCAGATCATAACAAGAAGTTTATTGTTGCCGTTCTAATTGGTAAAAAGAAAGTCGGCGAAGGTGATGGCAATTCAAAGCAAAAAGCCCAAATTGCCGCCGCTGCCAATGCCCTCGAAAACAAAGAACTATTTTAACTACACAGATTTTGACACGGAAAAAACACAGATTAAATTGAGATTATCTAATTTGGCCAAACTATATTTGCAAAGCCCCAATCCAAAAGTTTGCGGGCCTCATCAGCAGATGAGGAATTAGAGTTTGAATAGGTTCCTAAAATTACAGCAATTAAAGTGTGACCGTTTCGTTTTGCTGCGCCAACTAAACAATGACTGGCTGCATCGGTGAAACCGGTTTTGACACCAATAGCACCGGGATATTGATAGGTTGTAACCAATCGATTAGAGTTCTCAAGTTGATGGAAAATGGTTTTTGTTGTATTTGTTGCGACGTAGTTTTGAGTATCAACAATTTCTCGGAAGGTTGGGTTTTGCAAAGCATATCTTGTTACGGTAGCAAGATCTGCGGCAGAAGAGTAACCATCATCACTTAGACCTGCTGGGTCCAAGTAGTGTGTATCATCCATACCAAGTTCTTTGGCTTTGGAATTCATTCTATCAACGAATAATTGGTAATTTGTATCCTCAGTTTTGTCCATAAACGCACCGATCGCATACGCAGAATCATTGCCAGACTTAATTAATAAGCAATGCAGCAATTCTGAAACAGTAATTTTTTCACCAGATCGTAAATTTACCACAGTGGGAATTTGCTGAGTTGCCTTCAATGAGACCGTGACTACATCATCTAGCTTATAATTTTCTAAAGCCACTACTGCAGTCATAATTTTTGTGGTCGAAGCGATTGGAACATTTGTATCAGGATTTTTAGATATTAGAAGTTTGCCAGTTTCCCCATCAATTAATACATATTCTTTTGTCAAAATATTTGGTTTTGGGCTATTTTGTTTCGCAACAGGTGACGACAATATTTCAGGTAGCGCCAAATTTTGACTTGCAGCCATGGCCAAAGTGAAATTTTCACGCGAATATGAATCTGCAATTTTTTGATCAGTATTTGCTGCTGATAAATTAAAACCAATTAAGTTGCATATAATCGATAAAGCTATCAGTGGTTTCAAAATCATGCTACGTCATCTTTATTTATTTTAACCATTTGCCCGGGTTTAATATTCAGTTTGGAAAGTTTTAATTTACCAACCTGGATGCGCTTTAGACTCAACACCTCTAAGCCGATTTTCCCAGCCATGATACGTAATTGCCGACTTCGTCCTTGGTGCAATGTCACTTCCAGTTTATTGTCAGCAGCAAACTTTGCCTTATCTACATAGTATCTCTTGCTGTTATGCATTATTCCTTTTAGGAACTGACGAATAATCCCTTCTTTGCCAAGTGTTGTCGGCTTTCCACCATATTCCAAATGATAGACCTTCTCTTTAGTAAACTTTGGATGCGACAGTTCGTTGGCAAAATCACCGTCATTCGTTAATATTAGCAACCCTTCGGTCTCTTTATCCAAACGACCGACGGAAAACAGGCGTGTTTCTTTGGGAAGAAACTTTTTAATTGATTCGCCCTGTTCATCAGACGCTGATGTGATATAACCAACGGGTTTATAAAACGCGAAGTATTGGAATTTATCGATTGGCTTTACTTCTCGTCCTGCGACGACCACCTTATCCGTTTCAGGGTTAATTTGTATGCCAGGTTTTGCTTTTTCGTTGTTAACTTCAACTTTTCCGGACTTAATTAACTCGTCCGCTGCCCTGCGAGAAACAATCCCAGCCTGAGCTATAAACTTATTGATTCTTACGGGTTTATTATTCATTAGTTTGAGTTTCTGCGCGATCTAGCGCTTTACCTTTAGCGTCGTCAGCCAATTCAATATGGACATCTTTTAATTGTTGCGCCGATACTGTGGCAGGTGCGTTTGTCATCGGATCTCTAGCATCACCAGTTTTCGGAAAGGCAATAATTTCGCGAATATTTGGTTCTTCAGCCAGCAGCATGACAATACGGTCAATGCCTGGTGCGATCCCACCATGTGGCGGAGCGCCATAAGTAAAGGCTTCAAGCATGTGTCCAAAGCGCTTTTGTTGCTCATCTTCACTAATGTTAAGTAAATCAAAGATCCGTTTTTGCAATTCATACTCATGAATTCGGATGCTACCTGAACTGAGCTCGTAGCCATTGAGCACTAAGTCGTAGGCATTGGCTCGTATATTCATCAAATCCTGGCCTTTCATGAATTTTTCTTTATCTTCTTCCTTAATTGAACAGAAGGGATGATGTTTGGAAGTAATGTTACCATCTTTGTCTTTTTCAAACATAGGAAAATCAAGTATCCAACAAAAAGCCAGTTCATTTGGATCGTTTTTGTTTTTACGCAGGTCAGGCTTGTCACTGCCGTACTTCTCGATTGCTTCGTCATATTTTAATCGAGGAAAGGGTTTTACTGCAAGTTTCTTCCCTGGGAACATTTTTTCAACCATCTCAATAAACATTTTTTCAGTAAATGACAAGATATCTTCTTGTGTAACAAAGGACATTTCAAAGTCAAACTGTGTAAATTCTGGCTGTCTGTCTCCCCTTTGGTCTTCATCTCTAAAACAGCGGGCCATTTGGAAGTAACGCTCGAAACCTGCCACCATGCAGAGTTGTTTATACTGCTGCGGTGATTGAGGCAGCACATAGAATTTACCAGGATAAATTCGTGATGGAACTATGTATTCACGAGCGCCTTCTGGTGTGCCCTTCATCAGGATTGGCGTTTCAATTTCTACAAAATCATTGCGATGCATATAATCACGCAAGAAAGTTATGACATTATCACGCAAACGAATGTTATGTGTCATTCGTTCTGAGCGCAAGTCCAGATAGCGGTATTTCAGTCGCAACTCTTCATCAACGTGTGAGGTATCTTTATCAACCTCAAATGGCGGAGTTTTTGCTGAATTTAATATTTCAATATCAACAGCCTCCATTTCAATGGTGCCAGTGACTAAGTCTTTATTAATCATTTTCTCTGGTCTGGAATTTATTTTACCACTGATAGAAATTACCCATTCAGGACGAACATCTGAAATTTTTTCGTAGGCCTTAGATCCCGGAACAAAGACAACTTGAATTAACCCAGACATGTCCCTAATATCCATGAAAACAATTTTCCCGTGATCTCTTCGGGTGTTTACCCAGCCGGAAATTAATACTTCCTCGCCAACTTTTGCAACAGTTTCTTTAATCAATATTCTCTTCATGCTAAACCTTTCTGAGTTTTGCTTTGAAATTCTTTTCTATATTCATAATTATTTCATTTGTTACAGTCAGTGCTTCAGCATCAGTTAATGTCCGCTCTGTAGACTGAAGATATATATGGTAGGCGATGTTCTTTTTCCCAACACCAAACTTATCCGAAGTAAATTCGTCAAATAATTCAACACGATTTATTAAATCAGACGAAGCGTAAATTTGATTAGATACGTCTTCTGATTTAATCGCGGTGTCAACAATAAAAGCTAAATCTCTGGTTACAGCAGGAAATTTGGAAACGCCGCGATAAACTATGGTGTCCTTGTTTATTTTAAATCCGATCTGTTGGTCTATTTTTATGGTATCGATTATTTTTGAAAGATTCATTTCAGAAACCAAAACTTTTGGTTTCTTTATTTTGTATTTTTGTAAGTCGTCTCGGCTAAATTCAGAATGCCTCGCGCCTGTTTCAGTATTTAATGCCGACATGATATTTCCGACCAACTGATCATGTTCTGCTGTAGATTTTCCAGCAGTAGCAATAGCCAAGTAGATATTTTCTTTTGTCTTAGAGTAAACGTGGCCAATTTCAAATATTTGAATTGGATCAAATGACGGATTCTTCGCGATATTTTTTAATAATCCTGGAATCAGAGAAGTACGTAAATATTTATTCTCAGGCTGCATGGGGTTAGCAACTTCAAGTAAGCTGCCGGCGTCCAAACGGGCTGCAGCTAAATCAGCTTCGGACAAAAAAGGATAGTTCATAGTCTCGGTATAGCCAGAGACCAACAATAAATCTTTAATGTGCTCTACAAGATAGTACGGCTGCTTTGTAAATCCTTTAATTTTCGGAAGTGCAATAGGTCTAATCTTATCGTAGCCTCGCACTCTGCCGACCTCTTCAGCTAAATCTTGCCAAATTGAAATATCATGTCGCCAAGTAGGCACGGTAGCAAATTCGCCGGAGATGACAAAACCTAAGTGACGAAGAATATGATCTATTTCTTCAAATGCAATTTTTTCACCAAGAAGCTGACAAATCTTATCACGCTCAATACGAATTCCTGTTTTTTCTGGGCGTTGTCCGGACTGAACAATCCCCTGCATTACCTTTCCGCCAGCCGTTTTAGCGATAAGATCTGCAGCTTTATTTATTGCATATTCGATTGCTCCGGAATCAATACCACGTTCGAAACGATAACTGGCTTCGGTAGCCAAATTTAAAGTTTTGGCTGTTCTGCGAATAGATTTGCGGTCAAATTCAGCAGCTTCCAGAACGATAGTTTCAGTTGATTCATCTACTTCAGAGTTCTTGCCGCCCATTATACCAGCGATTGCGACCGCTTTTTCATTGTCAGATATTACCAACATTTCAGGATCTAAATTTCTAATCTCACCGTCTAGCATAACAATGTCTTCGTTCTTTTTTGCATTTCTGACAATGATTTTTGACCCAGACAATTTTTTCCAGTCAAATGCGTGCATTGGATGACCCAAATCAAGAAGAATGTAATTTGTCACGTCAACAACATTGTTTATCGGTTTTGCCCCGCATGCAATTAACCTGTCTTGCATCCATTTTGGTGATGGACCAATCTTGACCCCGGCAATAATTCGCGACAGATACTGTGGACAGAGCTCGGGATTTTTTATCTCGACAGAGATTTTAGTTGAAGCATGTGCTGAATCGGTTTTTGACAGTGCGATCGGTTCTTTTTTTACGCTAGAATTTTCAAAAGCAGCAATTTCCCTGGCTACGCCGATGTGCGATAAACAATCACCGCGGTTGGCTGTAATATCAAGCTCTATTACAGTATCAGAGCCGATATAATCGGCGAGTGGCTTGCCAATTTCATATTCACTTGGCAATATAAAAATTCCTTTGTGATCTTCGCCAATTCCAAGTTCATCTTCGGCACAAAGCATACCATTTGATTCAACGCCGCGAATTTTGCTGACTTTAATTTCACCAGCCGGAAGCAAGGATCCCGGGAACGCCAAAGGCACACGCTGTCCAACCTCGATATTTGCTGCACCGCAAACGATTTGCAAATCGTTTGCCCCAGTATTTACCATGGCTATTCGGAGTTTGTCAGCATCGGGATGTTTTTTAATTTCTTTAATCTCAGCCACGATGACTAATGGATCAATCCCAGAGGCAATTTCCTCAACTTCTAGGCCAGCAGACGTTAAAATATCTACCAGTTTTTCGTCTGATATTTCGCAATTTATGTAATCTTTTAACCAGCTTTTTAGTACCTTCATTTTTTTGTTATATTTATGATTTTTCCGTGCCTATCTGTGTATAAAATCCGTGTAGTTAGAATTGTTTAAGAAATCTTAAGTCCCCTGACCGGAGCAAACGAATATCCTCAATCCCATATTTCAGCATTACCAACCGATCGACTCCCATACCAAAAGCGAAACCACTATATTTTTCCGGGTCAAGCCCCATATTCTTAATAACTTTTGGATGAACCATTCCGGCGCCCAAAAGTTCAAGCCATTTGCCATTATGTTTTGCTGATACTTCGAAGCCAGGTTCGACAAATGGGAAAAAACTAGGCGTAAACTTGACCTTGGTTTCCTGGCCATAAATCTTTTTAAAAAAGTACTCAAGGGTATAAAACAGGTGACCAACTTTAACATCCTTATCAACATATAAGCCTTCCAGCTGAAAAATTGCCGCTTCATGTTTGTAATCGGTTGCTTCATTGCGATAAACTTGACCCGGTGAAAGTATTCGAAATGGCGGTTTATGGTCTTTGCCATAGCGGATTTGTCCATTGGAGGTCTGCGTTCGCAACACTCTGCCATCAGCTAACCAAAAAGTATCTTGCATATCACGAGCAGGATGATCTGAGGGCATATTAAGCGCGTCAAAATTATAATACTCGGTATCAACCTCTGGCCCGTCAAAAACCTCAAAGTCTAAACCTTCAAAAATTTTTACGGTTTGTCGCAATAATAAAGTGATTGGATGTAAATTACCTTTGTTCATATATTTATATTGAATGTTCTAACACTGACTCAGCTGCACTGACTGTTCACTGACAGGAATCCAAGACTCATTTGTCAGAGTTAAGTCAGAGTGGAAAAGTCAGTGTTGAAATATTCCACTTATGCTTTTCGATAACGATTGCCACGGAAAAATAATTCCAGCATTACGATCGCAATTGTTATCGGTGCTCCAACCCAAAGGTCCAGTATTCTTAAACCTGCTAAAACCAGTAGAACTGTAACTGCGAGCGATATAATTGTCGAAATTCGAAGTGTTGGCCAGAAGGCAGAAGACAAGAGTTTTTCCGAAAGTCTTGATCGGACAAATAGCAATACCGCGGTCAAAATTCCGGTTATTGATGCCCAGAAAGATAAATAAAACAAAATAAAAACTGAAATATCAGATTTAAAAGGATTATAATTGAACAACGTCAAAACTAGGGCAGCTAACGCAAAAACACTAACTGACACTAGAAAGAACAATTTGGCCTTTAAATTTGTCG
>JAPLVG010000023.1:0-61050 GCA_026397235.1 Candidatus Berkelbacteria bacterium | reverse complement strand
TTGTCGTCACATTTACATTTTAGCACAAAACACCGACAAAATGAATATCAGGTGATAAATAATTACAAATCTACAGAGTTCTTTTCTATTAGTTCTTCGATATGTTCTATTTCAGACTGCATTTCGTCTTTAACAATTTCAAGTTTGGGAATTTTGCGGATGAATAGTTTATCGGCCAGCATTTTTCTGTATTCACCTGTTTTCTTTTTGATACCATCGTAGATAGATTGATGTCCTGATGTTACAGAAACATAAATTTTTGAATTTGATAAATCTGGTGCTGTATGAATAAAATTAATAGTAATTATTTCCCCAGGGAAATCAAAAACAAAAGCTATAGAAAGCTCTTGTTTTATCAGTTCATTCACTTTTTCAAGACGTTGGGACATAAAATTGTAATTCTATCACTGACTTGACAACACTGACCAAGCACTGACAAATACCGGTTCCTTTAGTCAGTGGAATATCAGTGTGATTTTAGTCAGTGTTCGTTATCGCTTGGACCACTGTGGAGCACGTCGGGCTTTTTTCAAACCAGGTTTTTTTCGCTCGACTTCTCTTTGGTCGCGGGTCAAAAATCCAGCTTTTTTCAACTGAGGTCGGAATTCAGAATTTAGTTCGATTAAAGCCCGTGAAAGTCCGTGACGGATAGCTTCAAGTTGACCGGTTTTACCACCACCATTAACTTTAACTGATATGTCATATGACTGGAGTTTACCAACCATTTTTAGTGGTTCAACAACATTTTCCGGCAAAACAATTTCTTTATCGTTTACAGTTGCTTTTCCGCTACCAGGAAAAATCCTGACACGAGCAGTTGCAGTTTTTCTTCGACCGGTACCATAAAAGTATTTTTCACTATTAGTCATTTTTTACCCCGTTAAATTTTGCATCCTGCAAACCGGCTTTGCCGGATTTAACAGGGTGAACCTCTTCTATTTTCTGTTTAGCAAATGTGTGTTCGCTTCCTTTAAATATCTTCAGATGTTTCAAAAGATCGGTCTCGAGCCTATTATGGGGAATCATGCCACGAATTGCCATTTTAATTATCTCCGTAGAATCACTTTTTTTCATATCTGCAAAATCACGTTCTTTAATCCCACCAGGATACCCTGAATGTCGATAGTATTTTTTTGAAAGTTCTTTGGTGCCGGTTAAATACAACTTGTCGCTGTTTATAATGATTACAACATTATTAGCCACAACGTTCGGGGCATAATTAGGATCGTTTTTTCCCATCAGCAAAAAAGCTGCTTGGGTTGAAAATCTTCCAAGTGGTAATTTGCTGGCGTCAATTAGATAATATTTTGTATCCATTATTTATCTCCGAATTTTCTGGTTGCTTTTGATCTAACAGACGTAATAACACCACCTTTTTGCGATGTTGAAGATAATTTATCTAGCTTTCTTTGAGCTTTAATATCTTTTTTGTCAATTTTTTCCTCAGTATTTTCCGAATCTTTAGCTTTTTCAGCAGTTGTTTTTTTCGTTGCAGAAAAAACTTTGCGGTCAACAAGTTCCAGTCGCATCATTTTTGAATTATCACCCAAGCGGTTGCCGATGTGGTAGGTGTGGATGAATCCCGATGGTCGGTCAGTGTATCTGGCAGCTAATTCTTCGTAAACTTTTTTGGCAGCATTTTTATCATAGAAGTATGCCAAGAGTCGTCGGTAGGCACTTAAATCCTGGGCTTTGGAAATTGTAATCAGATGTTCAACATAGGATTTAACATCTTTTGCTTTAGCCTCGGTAGTTTCAATTTTTTCATACAAAACAAGAGAAGCGGCAAGATTGCGCATCAGGGATTTTCGGTGACCAATTTTTCTACCTAATTTGCGTGGCATAAATTAACCTTCCAGTAATTCTTTTACCTCATCAAAACCTTTTTTACCTAAACCCTTAACTTCCGAAAGTTTAAGATCTGATAATCTTTTAAGACCGGCTACTGTTTTAATACCGGAGTTTACCAGAGCGTTAACTGTTCTGGTCGAAAGATTTAAATCAGCTACTTTAGTTTTTGGATCGACATCTTCAAGCGAAACAAGATTTGTTTTTTCACCGACAGCTTCTGACTCTTCAACAACTTCTTCTTCGCTGGTGTATGGTTTGCCTTCTGCAATGTAATTAAAGTGCTGCACTAGGATTTTACCGGCTTGTGTTAGAGCATCGCGAGGTGAGATCGCACCATTGGTGGTAATTTCAAGCTCAATTTTGTCAAAGTTGGTCATTTGGCCAACTCGAGTGCTTTCTGTCTTAAAATTGATCAATTTGACTGGTGAAAAAACACTGTCGATAGAAATTCGACCGATATCGCCTTTTTCAACTTCCCTGTCCTCTGTAGGTCTAAACCCTCTGCCAACCTCAAGAACAAGTTCCATATCGAAATTAGCGCTTTTATCGAGTGTTGCAATATATTGATCAGAATTTAAAATTTCAACATCTGAAGTTAGTTTGAAATCTTTGGCAGAAATAACTTTTGGTCCTTTTCCTTGCAAAGAAATCGTAACTGGCTCTTCTGAAAATGATTTGAAATTAATTTTTCGCAAATTCATAATTATTTCAATCATATCTTCTTTGACGTGAGGAATTGCCGAAAACTCATGAGCAACGCCGTCAATTTTGATTGAAGAAATTGCAGTTCCCGGAAGAGATGACAGTAAAACTCGACGCAAGGCGTTACCCATTGTAGCGCCATAGCCAGGCAAAAGTGGTTCAATGATAAAGACTGACTTAGTTTCGTCCACTACAGACTCTTTAATTTTTGGAATTTCATTCTCGGGAATCATAGTCTCTCCTTTACGCACACGGATCTTATACACGGATTTTCACGGATTATTTTATCTGTGTCCATCAGTGACAATAGATCTGTGATAGTTTTTACTTCATTATTTTTATATATTATCGTGAATAATATTCAATAACTAAATTAATATCAAACGGAAGTTCAATTTCATCTTTATTCGGCAAATTTTTTAATTTTATAATCTTTGTTTTTGCATCAAATGATATCCAAGATGGCAGATTTACTTTGTCACCGAAAATAACCTTTTTGTTCTCATTTGGAGAAATTTCACTCGCAGAAGTGATAATATGCGACGGAATATTTACTATTCTTTTGTTGACCCTAAAAAATCTATGAGAAACCATTTGTCTAGCAGTGGATTTCGAGGGGGCAACGCCCAAGCGATAAATTATTGAATCTAAACGGCTTTCAAGAAGCTGAACCAGATTTTCGCTGGTGTCACCTGGTTTATTGGATGCTTTGGTATAATAATTCCGAAGTGATGTTTCGTTAATTCCATAAACCTTTTTGACTTTTTGCTTTTCACGAAGCTGTTTTCCATACTCAGAAAGTTTAGTATATGAAGATGGGCCATGCTGACCTGGGGGAAACGGACGGGTAGTAACGGCGCATTTAGGCGAAAAACACCTTTCGCCTTTTAGGAAAAGTTTGGTAGTTTCTCTTCGACATTTTCTACATCCGTGGTTCATGCCTGTTGGCTCCTACTAAATTACTAATTTATCTAATATACTAATGTATTTTATCTATGATCAATATCCGTGTGATAAATCCGTGTAGTTAAACTCTCCTGACTTTCTTTCGTCGGCAGCCGTTGTGTGCCATTGGGGTAACATCTTGAATTTTATCAACTTCAATACTAGCTGAATGAAAGGCTCTAATTGCGCTATCACGACCGGAACCAACACCGGAAATAAAGATATTGGCTTTTCTAAGACCTCGCAATTTAGCTTTTTCAATGGCAGCGGATGCGGCAAGTGAAGCGGCATATGGAGTTGATTTTTTAGCACCTTTGAAGCCAATTGATCCGGCTGACGCCCAAGCAATTACTCCGCCTTTTTCGTCTGTAACCGTAACAATTGTGTTATTGAATGAAGATTGAATATAAACACTACCAGTAGAGACTGGTTGCAATATTTTTTTCTTCTTTATAGTTTTCGGTGCTTTTGTGACCATTACCTTGCGGCTCCTACTAAATTACTAATTTATCTAATATACGAATGAATTTATCTGTGTCATATCCGTGTTAAGATTAGTGTGCTTACCTCAATTAGATGATCTTATGTTTTTTCCGCTGATTTCTTGCGTCCAGAACCGACAGTAACTTTTTTACCACGCTTGGTTCTAGCATTTGTTTGTGTCTGTTGACCACGGACCGGAAGACCACGAGTGTGACGGTATCCTCGGTATGTACCAATTTCTTTTAATCGTTTGATATTTTGGCTGACTTCTGTTCGCAAATCACCTTCAATTTTATAATCTTTGTTGATAATCTGGCGAATTCGCTCTAACTCATCCTGCCCTAACTTGTTGGCTCGAATATTTGGGTCAATTTTAGCCGCAGCAAGAATTTTTTTGCTTGTGGTTAAACCAATACCAAAAATATATGTTAAGGCAATTTCGATTCTTTTATCATTTGGAATTTCATTTCCAGCCAGTCTAACCATATTATCCTTGTTATTGTTTGTCCGCCTTGTCATTGCGAAGAGGAACGACGAAGTCTTCCGATAGGTGACTCTGTGGGCAATCTATTTTTAAGATTGCCGTGCCTCAGCCGAATGCTGATGGCTCGCAATGACTGAGCGGTTAATTATCCTTGTCTTTGTTTATGCTTTGGGTTGGAGCAGATGCAAAACAATGTTCGATGCAGTGTGGCAGAAGTCGAACTGTTTTTCTTTTTTCTGGTAACAATTTTGCACTTGCTACAGATCTTTTTTACAGATGCTTGTACCTTCATAACTACACAGATTATTTACGCCGCTAACAACATTGTTAAATGAATTATTTCTATCCGCATCTCAGTGAGAATAGTATATTAACAGTTTCTTGCGACGTCAAAACAAAAAAACGTCCCTTAACGCTTGCGTTAATATGTGATTTTCTCACGGGAGACTATTCTACCTTTGGTTAAATCGTATGGTGTAAGTTCAATTTTGACCTTGTCTCCAGGCATAACTTTAATGAAATTTTTTCTCATTTTGCCCGAGAGATAAGCCAGAATTGTTTGACCAGATGATAATTCAACCATGAAAGTAGAATTAGGCAAAGCCTCTTCGACTGTGCCCTCAACATTTATAACTTCGTGTTCTGTCATCTAGTAGATATTAGCATAAAAAAAGAATAGAGTCAACACATTTGGCAGAAAATAGCGTTTACAGGAGTTAATTATTCAATAGCGGCTAAAAGCCACGCCACTTTTCGCTCAAAAAAGCGAGTTTAGAAGTGCAATAATCCCAGTACTTTATATATGATCAACGCCGGCCAAACAATCGCTTTCAAAACACCTGATACTCCCATCCAAAAAGTTGTCGAATGCTGAACAAAGTAGATCGCAGCACCAACAAAAGCCAAGCCGTAAACACTGCCACCCATGGCTCCGCCGCCTCGGTGATGGCGCTTAAACATATACTTTTTGTAATCGCCATCGTTTCCGCATCCACACTCCGCATCGTCCTTTTCTTTCGCCATAATTCTTCCTTAATTATTAACAATAAAATTATCTTGGTGACAATGTCGCTATATATTGAGATTGCAATGATTGAATCACCCTGTCACGATCAAGTCCAAGTTTCTTATCTTTCATGCAACCGAGACTATCAATTAAATATTCGCGGGTTTTTAAATCCATGCTGAAACCCATAGAATCATAAAAATCACGAGCGTCCTCTTCAGTCTTAAAATAACTATCTGGGTTCAGACCAAAGATGTCAATAAAGTTTTGAATCATTTTTCGAACATTTTCGTCAGGATGTTTAAGTAATTGGGCTATGCGACTTTCGCCAATTGAGATATCTGGAGTTGTCCAAACTCCGCCTGATTCTGACAATATACCGTGTACAGCTTTGCCGATTTTTCTAACACCATCATCATCAAAATACATTAAGAGCCCTTCATTGGCAATAGTGACTGGACCACTAAATCCTGATTGATCATATGCCGCCCTAAGTTGCTCAGCCGATGTTGCGCTGGCGGGTGTATACCGCAAATTTTCTCTTTTTTCACCAGCCAGAACCTCCTCGGCTTTCATCCTGCCATATTTCGACATTTTTGGTAAATCGGTGCAACAGACATTGAAATTTCTGCCACCAACAAGCTCGGGTTTTGTTAAGTGCAATCCACGAGTATTAATTCCAGAAGCTAATTCGAGAACTTGATTATTGCCGGCACGCATAATTTCATTATGTACTGAAAGATAGCGACCTTCTAGCATGGGAAATCCGCCACTAATTACCGATTTAAGTTGAGGATTTTCATCACTTTGAAAATCTGTATGCAAAAAATGTTCAGTCACTTCTTTGGCATGAGTCACCCTAGCCATTTCCTTGGCATATGGTAGTGCTGGTTCAGGAACGCTTCGAATGTAGCCAACGATAATTGCTGTCGGGCCGACTTCGTCATTTTCAGTTTCGACATCAGGGACCGGCTCGACCGGGTCCATTCCAGCCTTGCCAGCGCTAAATCCTGGTTCTGCCATCATTTCCTTTTTTTGAATTATTCTTTTGATATATATTATACTCGAAATGTAAAATATTTGAATAACTGTCAAGCCCTTGTATTTATTTTATTTTTATGCTATAGTTACATTGTTGTTAAATATTGTTCTATAGATTTCCGAAAGATTAATTGTTTCGACGTTCTATTGCAGCAATATCTGGGCCAATTTTAGAGCCTGGCTAGCAGCATGGAATAATTGACTCAACTTTAATAGTTGAGTCATCCCCGACCTATTCGGGGATCCACTAATAGTAGATTCCCGCCTTCGCTCTTCGAACCGTGAGCCTTTGCTCCGGGCTCAGAGTCGAATCGGCGGGAATGACAATTAATCAAAAGCTTCGGGAATCTTTTTTCTCGTTGTGGAAAGACAAAAAAAATGTACGGAAGAAGTCAGACCAAAAGTAATTTTGGTGCGCGTAGAAACAGTTTTGGTAATCGCCCACTTTCTGGTGGATATGGTCCAAAACGTTATAGTTCCAGTCAACAAAGCAATAATCGTTCTCGACCAGCAAGACGCGGTCGAAGCGAAAATATTGATATCTCAAAGTTTATCCAACGGTCAGTTCCAACTGCACAAACGGTTAAATTTATCGCAAAACATGTATTTCGCGATTTCGGTTTTTGTACCGAATTGCAAAGAAATTTGGACAGCCGTAATTATTTGGCCCCAACTCCAGTTCAAGACGAAGCAATTACTCCTATTATGCTTGGCCGTGACTTAATTGGACTGGCAAATACCGGCACCGGAAAAACCGCGGCATTTTTGCTGCCGATGATTGAAAAAGTTTTCAAAAATCGACATCAGAAAGTCTTAATCATCGCCCCAACCCGCGAACTGGCCATACAAATTGACAACGAATTTCGCCAGTTTGCCAACGGCATGGGAATTTTTTCAGTCGTCTGTGTTGGCGGAACCCCAATGGGCCGTCAAATACAAAACTTACGACGCGGTTCAAGCTTTGTAATTGGAACGCCTGGTCGTTTGAAGGATTTATCCGATCGCGGTTTGATTAGATTCGAAACTTTTCAAAACATCGTCTTGGATGAAGTTGATCGGATGCTGGATATGGGCTTTGTTGAAGAAATTACGCTGATTTTAAGTGTTTTGCCCAAGCAACGACAAGCACTATTCTTTTCAGCGACTCTACCGTTTAAAATTAAGAACTTGGTTACCCAATATCTGAATAATCCGGTTTCTGTTGCAGTCAAAACCGGTGACACCGCCGATGGAATTCTCCAAGATATCATCCGGGTTCGAGACCGATCGGAAAAGTTCAGTAAACTTCAGGACTTACTAAATCAACCTGAGCTTAAAAAGGTTTTGATTTTTACTGAAACCAAACGTGATGTTGAAAAACTAGCCGAAGATCTTTCTAGTCATGGCCACCGTGCTGAATCAATTCACGGTAATAAACGACAAAGCCAACGAGAGCGATCGCTGACAGCTTTCCGCAACGATCATTGTAACATCTTGGTTGCTACCGATGTCGCAGCCCGCGGACTTGATATTGGCGATATTTCACATGTTATTAACTATACTGTTCCAAATACTTACGATGATTATTGCCACCGCATTGGTAGAACCGGCCGTGGTGATAAGTCCGGCATGGCACTGACTTTTGTTGAATAAATAGCGACTTATTAAAAAATACCCCATCAAACGACAGGGTATTTTTTAATTGTTTTAGATCTGTTGTCCAGTTAGACCCATGACTAATAATACTAAAGCCACAAACAAAACAGCAAAGTAATAAAACCAGGAAAGTTTTTTCTGATAGAAAACATACAATATTATCAGTGATGCTATCACGCCAACGCTGTATGCATAGATTGGCCAACGATAAAACAATATTCCGTCAGTGACTAACAAAACCGCCGCCGGTACCATCGTATAAGTCGCTTTATATATGTCACCAAGATGCATCCGGTAAACAAGCCAAGAGATTATTGCGATTAATAAAACAAAAAGCAAGTGCATATAGAGCGGGAACCAACTATTTCCTAAATCGATGTTGCGAAGAAACACAAATTTAACCGCAGATTGCCAAGCAAAATCAAACATAAAAGTAATGTTTAATAGAGCTACGCCGATAACTGCAATCATCAGCGCTTGCAAAATTATCTTCCTAAATCTGTTTTTATCATCCATTTATTTTTTAATTACCGCCAAAGGGATTGTGCTCGATAAGAACTGCAGGAACAACTTTTGCATAAACTACGGATGTAATTATAGTAATTTACGTCATAGCCTCCGTAACTATAGCCATTACGAACACAGCTGTCAGCATAACAATCATAACAGCCAACTGAATAATACAATTGTTTATATGATGGAGTTGATGATTGAGTTGTTGTGCCTGGAGTCGTTGTTGTCGACTTAATTGAAGTCGATGACGGAACATACTTAAAATATTTATTCAGCGACGGACTGAAGCTGTACCAAGCGGTAATGAATAAAAGTACAGCAATCATTCCGGCGATAAAATCGACAAACTGTTGCCATTTAATATTTTTTATTATTTTTGACCGAATGATGGATAAAACAACAATTACAGCAATTAAAGCAATTACTGCCGGCAAGCTATTGGCCAGAAAATTAACCACATAAATAGACTCAGGGCGCAAAACGCTCGAATATAATGAATTGAGTGTGTTCCAAAGTTCTTTCATTTTTGCCCCCTAGTTATTTATGTCTTTATTATACACTTTTTTAGATATACGCATAGACAATACAAGATATATACTCTATTATAGAGACGGTCTTGCAAATTCCCAACTGAGGTGATTGCCTTGAAGCGCATAAGTGTTTTTTGCTTGTTGGGAACGTTCTTGCTGATGATTTGCTCCCCCGGCTTTTGCGGAGAATGGTATCCGGTGCTGATACACACTCATACATCAACATGGTCTGATGGTGGCAATGTTATAAACCAGCTCGCCTTGAAGATTCAGGAACTTCTGGGCTCACTCCGGTCAGATCACAAATGTGCCTGGATTAACACGGATCACTTTGATCAGATCGTTGCGCACCCGGGTTGGGAGAAGGGATATCCGGCATCAATCCGGGCCGAAAGCAACAATCACTTCGTCGCCATACCAGGTGCCGAAGTTGGGTCACTTTGGCATCCGGAGCCAAACACTTTGGCGCACAGCCATATCGTTGTGTTTGGTAATCTGGACGAGAGGTTTAAAGCCTTCGTCAACTGCTACTCTTTGGGGACAGGAGCCAACCAGCCAATAGTCGATCGGCTGGACATGCAACAATCGATTATCAACCAAGCGCTGACGTTGGGCATGTTGCCGGTTGCCGCTCACCCCACGCAGATGTTGTCAGGCATTAACCTCGCCAGATCAGACAACCGCTTCAACATGCAGCAGGGCTTTGATGGATTGTGCGGAGTAGAGCATATGAACACACTTGGCCCAGGCCAGGACGATGAATGTGTCAGATGGTATCTCCTCCTTGTGTCGCATAATTTCCTGGTTTTTGTCACAGCCGGGTCCGATTACCACGGCACCATCGCGTCAAGTATCCCAGACGCACTGCTCGGATCCCTCGATAGAGTAACCTGGGTCTATGCCGACGACTTCAGCGAGGAATCAATAATTTGCGCGATTTCTGAAGGCAAAACCTATGCAGCTTGCAATGGTGCATTCTTCACAGATTTTGTCAGCGATGGCGGACAAAATCCAGGATTCAATACTGAAGGCGTTGATAAAATGACCATCACTGCACTGGCTCGGTTATCTGCCAGTGACGTGAAAATCATCGTCTACCGAGACGGGACTGAGGTAGCCAGGCAGGAGTACGCGGGAGAACGGAGCTACTGCAATCTGAACGGAGGCGATGATTTTCAGACCGGTTGGACCGACACATCAGTAACACCGGGTAGCACATACCGTTATGTTGTCCGTGTAATTGGAACAACTAAATTGGGAGAACAAACATTGCTGATAACCTCACCAATTACGTTGCGGCTCAGATTGCCGGGGCAAACCGCATCTTTCTTTGATGCCATCAAGTCCGGGAACCTGACTACAATGGAATCATGTCTTAACACTGATCCATCACTGGCTAACGCCAGGGATCAACGGGGCGGCTATGACTTTAAGGTCCACTCCAGTAAACCGCTCGCATTATCAGTTGCATGCGTTGTTGGCAGCAATGACTGCGTAAGTTATCTTCTGCAACATGGTGCCGAACCGGATTGTCGGTTGGGCGCCGGCGAACCTGGACCACTAATGGAAGTTGCATTAACTGGTGATGTACAAAAGGCGCAGTTGCTTCTGGATAGTGGTGCCAACATCAACATCTGTACCGACGGCAACAACCCGCTAATATGGGCAATTGACAGCGACCACTCTGAGCTGGCTAAGTTCCTGATCGAAAAAGGAGCCAATGTCAATCTGCCTGGCGATAGCGGCGTTCGTCCGCTCAAACGCGCGATGGAACATAGTTTGGATGATGTCATTAAACTGCTCCTGGCTAGGGGTGCCAAAGAGTAGTGGCCACTAGAACTCTAACCGCGGGAAACCGCGGTTTTTTTATAACAAGACAGTGAAAACCTCGAGCTTTAGATCGAGGATGAAACAATTGATAGTAAAGCCGCAGGCATACAAAGCGTTAAAAAATACTCTGTGGCTTTAACCCAGAGTATTTTATTTCAGACTTTTTTCTATCGCTGGATACGTTGCATCGAGTTTTAAAGAGCCAGTTGAAAAATCGGCGGATTTGATATTCATCCCCGGGACGGCAGAAATCTTTTGTTCGACAAAATTTGCCAAGTCGCCTTGATACTTGTTGATAACTGATTGCGGAGCCCTAAACCTAGATATTTGCGCTTCAGAGATATCGAGTGTTATTTGATTATTTGTAACAGTCATTTTTCCCTTAAGATAATAACTCGGATTGTTTGAAACGTATTTGGTATAGTTTTCAACTTCGCGGGAAAAACTGGTATCGCCGCCCAAATCAGCTGACCATTTTAAAGCTTTATCAATGTCAAAATTACCAGCAGCTTCAACTATGCCGTCGGCATTAATTCGCACTTGTGTGTTCGACAACGGATAGAATTTATATTTAGCGCTGGAAATCATTGCGGTAATAATTTCACTAGTATATTCGCCGTAGATATTTTTACTGCCAGTAAAATCAAGCGACTTTTGATCACTTATTAAACTTTGCAAATCAACCCCGGTTAGGCCTCTTCCTTTTTGCAAATCTGCGTCAGTATATTTTACACCTAAATCTTTTGGCTTATTGGCACCCATAACATTTGATAGCCCCGGAATAAAACCAAAGTAACCTGCAACTAGTGTGATGATGACGATAATACAAGCAAGAACGATTAGAAACTTTTTCATAATTTCCTCCCTAAATTTAGAAACTATTCTAAATTATCTCACTGGCAGAATTTGATATTCGAATTTATAACCAGCTGATTTTGTTAATTCTTCAATTTTAGCCCGAATTTCTTTATAGTCAAATTTATATTCAAACTTTTTACCAAACAGATTCGATTGTTCTTCGATTTTGCCTTCGCGGCCGCCATTCATAGTGTTGTAACTCTCAGCTTTGAAACCAAAGCCGGCTGACATTCCAGAATCACCATCAAAACCACTGCCGGAAGATAAACCGGAACCAGCCTCAATTAACATCTCTGAGAAATGAATGATCTTCGCATCTTCATCAATTTTCACTCGCGCGGAGTAAGTTAACCTTTTGGTTGATAAAAAGGCTTTGCGTTCGGCAATAACAGAACTAAATTCCCAGACGCCTTTTTTGTCTTTCCAATTTCCATCGTAACCATTTAATTCTTTTTTGATTGTTTCGATCATATTTTCTCCTTTACAATTTTGTAATAATTTCAGCGCCGGTTTTTGTGATTAATATAGTATGTTCGAAATGAGCACAATGTTGACCGTGAGCCATGCGAACAGTCCAACCGTCTTTTGCAATTTTTACGTCAATATCACGAGTCGTTAACATTGGCTCAATAGCAATTGCCATCCCCTCTTCCAAAATAGTGCCCTTTCCTGGTTGACCAAAATTTGGTACCTGTGGTTCATCGTGTGGCATTAAACCAATTCCATGGCCAACAAAATCCCGAATTACCAGCAAATTATTTTTCTTCACATATTCATCAATCATACTGCCCAAATCACCGGTTGTAATTCCTGGCTTTACAAATTTAATTGCTGTGTCCAACACATTTTTGGTCACATCAATTATTTTTTTTTCTTCAGCTGTAATCTTACCAACTGCAACAGTGACTGCCATATCAGTAAAAGTTCCGTAATAATTGGCTCCTAGATCAAGTGAGATAATATCGCCGTTTTTTAGAAACCGCTTTTCAGATGGAATACCGTGAACAAGTTCATCATTTATTGAAACACAAAGTGATGCCGGAAAGCGTGGTGTGTCACCAGTTTTATAATTTTTAAATGATGGTTGGGCACCTTGGCGGCGCAAACTTCGCTCCGCAATATCATCAAGATTCGCTGTGGTAATACCAGGTTTGACATATACAACGACCTCAGCTAAAGCCGTTGCCAAAATCTGACCAGATTTTCGGAAATCGGCAAGTTGTTCTGGTAATAATTTTCTCTGCATTATTCAATCTTATTAATATTCTTTAATATCCGTTCCAATCCGTGTTAGAAATCCGTGTAGTTGAAAATTTCTTTTGTAACTTCTTCAATTGGTGGCTGGCCATCAATATCACGGACCAAGCCTTTTTCGCGGTAGTAGGCAATAATTGGCTTAGTCTGCTCCTCGTACGATTGAATCCGCTTCGTTAGCACCTCTGGCTTATCATCATCTCGCTGAATTAGGTTGCCGCCGCACTTTTCGCAAACTTTTTCATCATTTTTAACTGTGATTATGTTGCCACATTTATCACAAATCCGACGAGATGACATTCGTTTTAACAACTCATCTCCCGAAACTTCAATATTTAGTACTAAAAAGTTTTCATTTGGAAATACATCCTGCAAAATTTCGGCCTGATCTAAATTTCGAGGAAAACCATCTAAAACTATATTTGTGCTCCTAAGTTCTTCAAGCCTGTTGATAACAATTGGGATTGTTAATTTGTCCGGCACTAATTTGCCACGGTTCATTAAATCAGCCATGGTTTTACCTAAATCGGTGCCTTTTTCAACTTCAGCGCGCATCAGATCACCAGTTCCAAAATAGGTGTAGCCAATACGTTTGGCCAAGACTTTTGCTTGTGTCCCTTTCCCCGAGGCGGGCCCACCAAGCAGAATAATAACATTCGGTAGCATAATCACCTCACTTACTACTAATTTACGAATTTACCGAATATACGAATGGGATTTATTGGTATATTAGAGAAATTATTATATTAGTAGTGTTAGTAGTTTTCATACGTATGCATTGTCAATTGTGCTTGCAATTGATTCATTGTTTCAATGACAACCGATACAACAATTAAAATTCCAGTACCGCCAATAACCAGAGTGTTAACATTGGTTACTGCTTGCATTATGTATGGCAAGACGGCGATTAGGCCTAAAAAGATTGATGATGTTAAGGTAATACGAACAATAATATTACCAAGAAAATGAATTGTTTCGCTACCCGGCCGAATTCCCGGGACAAATCCACCCTGTTTTTGCAAGTTTTCGGCAATCTGATCCGGTTTGAAAACAACTGAAGTATAAAAGTAAGTGAAGGCAACAACTAAGACAAAGTACAGTGCTCCGTAAAACAAATTATTCTTGAACAAGTTTTCGGTCACACTGGCGGCGTGAGCAACCCAAGGTGTGGTTGCACTGACAAAAAACTTAGCAACAACACCAGGGATAATCATTAGGCTCATGGCAAAGATAATTGGGATAACACCGGCGGTGTTAACCTTAATCGGCAAAAACGAATTGATGCTGGAATATGAACTGGCGTTGCGGGATTTTCTGGCATAGGAAACTGGAATATTGCGTTGGCCTTCGGTTATTAGAACAATAGCGCCAATAATTAATATCGTAATGATGACGAAAATCAGCATTTCAATAATCTTTGTCGTGTCAGCAACAGAAATAAGTGATGCTGTATTGCGGATAGATGACGGAAGTTTGGCCAAAATGCCGATTGAGATTATCAAAGATAAACCATTACCAATCCCCTTTTCGGTAATAATTTCACCAATCCACATTAGAACCAAGGTGCCAGCGGTAATGGAAATCAGCATAATTATTAATTGATAAATCGTCCAAGTCGGAATAATGCCCTGGCTACGCAGCAAGAATAACATTGAATATCCTTGAACAATTGCCAAAGGAACAGTGAGAAGCCTGGTCCATTGATTAATTTTATTACGGCCAGCCTCACCCTCCTTCTGTATTTCTTCCAGACGCGGGACTATCATGGTTAGAAGCTGAAAGACAATTGATGAAGTAATATACGGCCCAACTCCCATTAAAGCAATAGAAAATGAGCTCATTGTACCACCAGAGAACATATTTAGAAGTCCAAAAATTTGATTATTTTCAAAAAAGGCCCGAAGTTGTTCAAGGTTAACACCAGGTAGTGGTATATGTGAAATAACTCGAGTCAAAATTAAAAGACCTGCAACTACGAGAACTTTGTTGCGCAAATCCCTATACTGCCAAATTTTCGCCAGTGTATCCATTAACTAAAAAATTCGTTGTTTAGACTGCTTTAATACTAGCACAAAGTGATTATAATCTCAATATTCCATTTCACCATCGTATACATGAGCCAATTCACTTTTTGAAAGCACCGTAAAACATTTCCATAAATTCTATCTCATCGCAGTCTGTAGCGAGGCTAACCTCAGTTTTACCGCCGGAAATAAGAGCACCGCGATTTTGACCAGACATTACGACATCAATTCTTTCCCGTTCAAACTTCAGCACATCAGAACAAACTGCCGCGGCAGCTAACGGATCATATAATTCGAAACTTCGATTTTTTGGTCTACCAAAAAACTCATACCAATTTTCTATTGCTTGCTTAAAGAACTTGACCTGGGCCGAATTTGAGGAGATGTCATTAATATCTTGCTCGGCTATTAAACATCTGTTTGTAATATCAAGGGGAACAATATAAACATTTTTAACACTTTTTAAAATAATGTCCACGGCTAAGGGATCTTGAAAAAAATTGAACTCGGCTTTTTCTGTTTGATTGCCAGAAACTTTCAACGCTCCTCCCATTAGTACAACTGAATTTATTTTTTTCACTAGCTCTGGGGATTCTTTGAGAGTCTTTGCCAGATTGGTTGGAGGAGCTAAACAAAGAAACGAAATCTGGCCGCCGTTTTCATCAATACTTTTTTTCATAAAGCTCATCGCATCACCTGACACAGTCCGACTATTTGTTAACTCGACATTACAAATTCCATTTCTGCCGTGATAATCGTAAGCGAAAATATAACCTTCTCCAGCAAGATTTTTATCCGAGCCTTTGTAAACAGGAACATTCGAACCAATCAATTCCAAGACCGCCAAAGTGTTTTTAGTTGTCTGTGAAACGCCAACATTACCTCCACAAGTTGTAAACCAAAGTATTCTGTCGGACGCTTTGTTCGCCAACAATAAAATCGCTAGCGCATCATCAATGCCCGTGTCAACATCAACAATTATTTTGTCAGAAAGTAAATTATTCATGTTTTTCCATTTCTATAATTCGAAGCATCGAAGTGTCAGATTAATCCTTTTTGGTAAATAGTTTTCTAAATGCCGGGCTTCCTTTGGTTTTGAAATGGATTTTGTTGATGGTACCGGGCGACATGCCCATCAACAACTCAACATCCTCATATGTATTATATTCCAGTAAAAGCTTTGCCGCCATTGTCCGCCGGGAAATGTTTTTAATTTCGGTTGACGACATTAATGATTCAAGAAAATCAATAAACTCATCGCTTTTCAATTTCTTCAGCGATTCTATTAGCAATATTTTTGATTCGGAATCAATTCCCTTTTTTGACATTTTCTAAACTATATTCTACTACTACACTTCGAAGTATAGTAGTGCGGCATAATCATTTGGTTGTGGAGTTGGTATTGGAGATGACAGAAACGGCAGATACATAGTTGCAGTAATCGCATTCCGGATTGGCGCTAGGGATTTTGTCCGAACAAAGGCATTTGTGAGCTTCTATAATAGTATCCTCAACCCAGGAATCGTCACCATCATAAGCAATTAGGGATATTTCAAAATCCAGCTTGTTATCAAACTTGTCGCAATCGGTAACACCATTGCAGTAAACAAAGTAACCCGTATCTGATACTTTTAAACCATTTTTCCGTAGCAACCACTGGTAAATTTCCATCTGCCTTTTGTAGCCACTCTGCCAGGCTTGATCTAGTGCGACAATGTCACCATTTTTGGATGTGGATTTATAATCAACAACAATGTATTCACCCTTAGAATTAATCCACAAGTCATCAATGGCACCGGTAATTAGAAAGTTGGTTTCTGGGTGTAAATATTGAATACCAACAAAATTCTCACGCCATTTGTCCAATTCTTCATGGCTGACCGGCCGAGCATCTACACCGTATTTTTCAATTAGCGGATGTTTTTTGCCTTCTTTGCGGAAAATATCAAACTCTTTTTTCAGCAAGGTATCGACTGCCGAATTTAAGTTAAATGGAAACCCTGGTGGTGTGCCAACCCCTAATCTTCTGTCAATGTAAAAGCACCGCGAACAGTTCATAAAATTCTCTAGTTTGCTTCTGGAGATTTTAAAAGCCTGATCATTCTTCGGATCGTATAAATTCTTTGTCCTATTTGCTTTGTAGTATTCACTCATTTTTAACCTTTGGCAAATGGATAATATTTCATTGCGACTCCTTCATACCTCTCAGCTAACCCTTTGTAAATTAAATTTTTTAATGGCTCATAGTCAGCCATCTTGTCAATTTGAGATAGTGCCTGAATATAAGCATCCTTGTTTTCACGCTCGACCTTTACTGAAATACCGACCAGACCATATCGTTCTAAAATTAGATTTGCTATCAATCTAGCCGTTCTTCCATTTCCTTCTCGAAAGGGATGAATAAAAGTTATCTTATGGTGAACCCAGGTAGACAAAGAAACAACTTTATCAATACAATTTATCAATTCGTCATTTATTTCACCGAAGTCTGCGATCACACCCCTACATTCATCACCTGTTTTGCTAATTTTTTTAGCAAACTCAATGTCCATCTTCTCCATTAATTTAGGCACATCTTTAAAATGTGGTAGCTGCAAACTTGATCCCGAAATTTCCAGATTTTCGATCCTGTATTCTCCAGCAATTTCTGGCCAAACATCTCTCCAAATTTCTTTGTGAACAAGTCTTATCGTTGAGACATCAATTACTTTGTTTGATTTCGCGTATCTTCTTACAAAACGAGCGGCACGGATTACTCCGATTGCCGCTCGTTTTTCCAGATCTTTATTGTCTTTAGGCCGAGTTATCATCAGACTTTATTTTACATCTTCTGCAATTTTATTAAATTCTTTTCTACTTATATTGCTGCCCTCTAAAGAACTGGAATAATAGGCATGCTCAACATCCCACGATCTCTCGAGGTTTTTTCTCTGTGCGGGCGTCATCTCTGAAATAGTTTCTCTTGCCGCTTTGATGTTTGAAATAAGTTGTGCTGCTTGTTTTGCAGTCATGATTCTCCCAATATATTAATTCAACCGATTATATACCTATTCTAACCTATTTTCAATGGTTTTGTATATAGAAAAGTACATATAAGAAGCGGAACAGCTACGGCATTCCATCTATTATTACTATACGGAGTTTACCCTGTGGGTAGTACAGTAGTGGCGTATCATTCTATACTCTTTTTATTCTACTAATTGTGAAAGCTGATTTAACCGTACCGACCTGACAAACCACAATACATTTTTCCAGTTTGCTTCTAGAGATCTTAAAAGCCTGATCCGATTTAGGATCAAAGATATTTTTTGTTCGATTTGCTTTGTAATAATCTGACATATTTTTTCCTAGTTTAGTTTTTTAATGTTATGGGATTCCGTAAGATTAAAACTCTTTCTTAGCGTATAAACCCGTCAAATTCGAACCCTTTAATTTTCATTAATTCTCTCGCTGTCATTGCTTTATTATTATATCAGTTGCCAACAATTTTTTATCGATTAGACCCATTAATTTCTGACTCTCATCAATAATGGGCCTTATTCTGGAATCTTTTACATAGCCATCCATTAATTCAAAACCTTTTTTGCAAATCTGGGTCGAGCGATAAGCCATCCAGCTGTACTTCTGTTGTTGATCCAAGGCAAATTTTCTTGAACTTCCTTCTTCAATTTCTGTTTCCTTTTGGCAATGGATTGCCATCGCAGTTTTTACTCCAATCAGCGACCAATGCCAAGAAACTTGGTCGTAGGCTTCTTGATACTTCACCATGTCTAGAGACGGTACAGAATCCAACCATTTATATATTGACTTTGATAATCTACTGGCTCTGATAGCGATCGGATCATTGTGCGGATCGGTTAATTTCTCTCTTCTTTCATATTCAGCTTCCTCTTCTGGCGTCATGGAAACATCAATGCCTTCAGCATCACAAATTTTCTGAATCAAATCCTTTACTTGCCCAAGTGATTCGCCAACTTTTTTAAGTGATCCAGCGGTATCTCTTGGCTTTTTTTCTTTTTGTTCGTCGATTCTCTTCTTTTTTCTCTTCAAAAAATAAATAACATTTCTCAGTTTTGCTGCACCGCTCACACCAACGATCACAATTATTATAAATTCCGGGGGTAAATTGCTCCCATGGCACATTACCGACAACACTTTCAACAATCGTGCGCCGCTCTTTCTGTGTTATTTTTTTTCTTTTCATCTATTACAAATCTCAACCATTATAAAGAATCATATATTTCTAAAAGTGGGGACTCCCAGCCAAAACAGGTTTCCTTGCCGACTAACTTCGAAAATGTTTTTATACAATTCTTATCTAACTTTGAAAAATCCATGAGTAACAACACTACCGCCTCAATGAATGCCCCAACTATTCCGTCTGAATCATCTATGCCGCTAGCTGTTAATTTCTTGTCAGCCCGCAATAACAAGTCAACTAGAATGCTCGAAGTGTGCGGGCATATAGGCAATCCAGAAACAATTTTTGCTAAGCGATTACAGCCCTCGGTAAGTGAATTTTGATATTGAAACCAACTCCGAGAGGGACCATGGTAAGACTTAATATATTTAAGTGACGCTGTGATATTTGTTTTAACATTGGTTAATTCTAATTCTGTTAGTTCACCAACTAATCCGCTAAACACAACCTGATGGCTCAATTCCTTTTCCTCTTTGGTTAATTTGCGTCCACCTTTAACAGCGTAAATAGCGACTGCAACCATGTGTTTGCACAAAATTTCACTTCGCCCAAGATAACAATTACAATTGCCCTCGTCATAAACTTTCGATGAAACAAAAACATTATATGGTTCGCCGCCAATTACTTTCGCGAAAAAATCACCAAATTGTACCCGGAAGTTTTCCACCGCATTAGATTCGTACAAAGCAACTGCGCGCTTCCACGTTCCTTCATCAATTCCAAGCTTAATTTTCTCTAGATCATATTGTGGTTTCATAAGTTATAAGTCATATATTGATATTTACATAAACACCCATACCAGCTTTTTGTGTCTCCGACACAGTATTTCACTACTATACTTCCCACAGGGTAAACTCCGCATAGAAGTGGAATAGAATCCTTTGGCGGGTGATGTCATGTTTAATTTTTAACTAATAGCAAAGCTTACAATCTTTGTACAAGTAAGCAAAGTCTGATGGTGAAAGTTTATACATAGTATTTCTTTTCTTTTTGATTAATTCAGAATTCATGACCTAGTTTGCCAGAGAATTAAATCAATTTTTTTAATGTCGGTAATTTCTAGCTTGCCGATCTTTTGGTCAAACAATCCAATCATTGCTTTTGCTTGGTCAGTTTCTAAAAATTCGGCATACCAATCAGATATTTCACTGTATATTTTAACCATTTCCTTCAGTCTAATATCCTTGTTTAAATTATGTCCAAGTGTTCTCTTCCCAAACCTAGCCAGAACTTCCGAATCCCAAACAGGAAAGTTTGGATTGATTGTCGCTACGATCTTACTCGAAAATGAAGGCTCAAGACGCTGAAACTTCTCATAGAAAGAATATAATGTTTGTTTGAAAGAAGTATTAATTTCTTTATTTCTTTCCAGATATTCATAAAGGAAATCGTAAAACTCTTTTGATCTCTGCCTTATACGATAAAATCCATTAAACGCTCTACGAAAACTTTCGTCTGTTCGAACATTCGTATTCTTAACCATCTGCATTATGGCTATATACTTCCGAGCCCCAACCCGAATATTCTCCCAGTTAGTATTATCAAGATTGCAGGAGAGCTTTTCCATAAAATTGAATGCTATTATTTTTTGGTTGGTTTGCAAGAAATCAATCTTTCTCTACCTGTCCAAATCTTATAATCTTTCATAATATTATCTAATAAATGAATCACGATTTGCTTTGTAATATTCGCTCATATTTTCTATATAATAGTTATTGTAATATGGACTCGAATTGCATGGTCATGTTCTCTTCATAATTTCTGCTACATAATTTTTGACAAAATCATAATCCATATCCGTGTTATCTTTCTCTTTGTAATAGATTTCTAAATATTTAACATGATTTTGTTCGGGAAAATATGCATAAACAATTCGGATTCCACTCCTAACACCTTTGCCAACGAGTGCTTTACAGGCAAATTTCTTAATCTTAAAAATTTGAATTTCTTGATGATCAAATCCTGGAACTAATTCAACTGATCTGTTGTCGATTTTATTAACATGTGATAGCTCAATTACAGCTTTTTTGGCAATCAACAAATCGTCTTCCAGGGTTCTATACTTCTTTAGAAGTTTTTTCAACTGCTTTTCGAATCTTGGATGCTTGCTATAAACTATCATCATAATCCCTTACCGAGGTGTCAGGTGTTCTGTAAAAAGCAGTTTCGTAAGGAATTTCATCCCCTTCCTTTGTGACGATCCAGGGTACATCTTTATGGGACAAGTTCGACAATTCAGTAGCAGTCATTCCTCCCAATTTCTCAATTTCCTCATCAATGTGTTTAAGCTCTTGCCCTGACAATACAGATAAGTTCGGCTCGATCACAGGGATATATTTGGTTTGTTCCTTATTGAAATATTTGGTTTTTACTTCTTCAATTTCTCCAGCAGTTATCATAGTTTTAACGATTTTTGCAAACGCAACTGGAGTCGGCCCATAATGATTTCTGATATACCGTGCACCAGTAAGTTGCTCTTCAAATTTCTCATAATAATCAAAGTCGCAGAAATATAAAATTTTATACAGAACAGTCTGACCAACATTAGGAAGAGCTCCAATTTTTTGAGTAATGTAAAGCAGAACATTCTTAAATTTTTCAGCATCTTCTGCTGGAACACTGATTCGTTCTGTTGGCTTGGCTTTCTCCTTTGGACACTCTAAAACAATTTCGGACGTCTTCTCACCCAGCACTTCGTCAACAGAAATTCCAAGCACCTCTGCCAACCTTCTCAGCTCTGTTATGGTCATTTCTTTATCACCGTTTGCGATTTTAGCGGCTGTCGGACGAGAAATACCAAAAATATCCGCAAGCTTCTCGTGCGAAATTTTTTTCTCCAATAACAATTTCTTAAAATAATTCATGATAGCCCCTCCTGCTAATTTATATTATTCACTTCACTGACTAACCTCGTGGCGGAAACTTGTCTCGCGAACGAGGGTATGTATTCCCCTCTGCTGACAATTTACCATCGGCTCGCTGAACCTTTGTGTCTAAGTTTTGATTCCTTGCAATCCTTTCAGCGATTTCTAGTGCTTCTGCTTTAGTATCAGTACGAGCAGAATCTTTCACTGTTCCTGGTTTGTGAACGCGCCAGCCGTCATCAGCCGGCGAAACCCAGATTTGTTTACCGGACATAATTACACTCCTTTGTTAATTACCCTGAGTATAATATATGTAAATATAGTTGTCAATAGAACTGTAACCATTATTTACAAAACGACAACCTCGTCGATTTCTTTCATAATCAGATTGGTTTCGACTAGGACGACAATAATTTTTTGATAATGTTCGATATCTTCGTACGAAAGTGGAATTCTGTAGGGCAAATCCCTAACTCTCAAAAATTCTTGAATTAGTTTTTGCATAATTATTGTCCAAATTATTTACAACTGGCGCTGGATCCCTATCTTTATTAAGAATTTTGTTGCCGTATTAACGCTATGTTTCAATATTCTCAAATAGCGACTTTTGATTTTTATTTTGCTTTTCTCTCTTTACGACTTGTCTTTTAATCTCCAATTCTTTCTTATGCTCAACTAGGTTATCATTATGAGATGTCACTTTTTTTACATACAATCTTGGCTTTCCATATCTACTTTCAATGTAATCATAATATCTATTAACATCAAAAATGACTCCGATATTATCACCGCTAGTAAACGAGACCTCTTGCTTTAATATCTGATCCTTATATTCATCATCTTGCATGTAGAAAAATATGTTCTCGCCATCCTCAATAATTATTTCACCTCGATCATCTACTACATCCTCGCCAAAATACATCCCTTTCCAGGCAACACCCCTGCCATATTGTTGCTGCTTTTCAATAAATGGCTGCGATAACTGAATATGACCCAATAAATCCGTTTTCAAGTATTCTTTTTCTTTCGGTATTTCTTCAATAAATTCTCGAAAATCACTTCTATTAATTTCTTTTTCAAAAGTTTCGTGGTCTTCTGTTATCGTTGGCTTGATGCTCGTCACACTTTCGTCAGCTATTACAGATTCATAGAAAATGTTTTTCTGTTTTTTAGGGTAGTAAGAGCTGCATATATTTTTCACTTTTTCAGTGAGCTCCTCACTCACTCCATAGTTTTTGCATTTTTCAACAATCTCCAGAACATTCAAGTCTGAAGTTGTATTATTAACTTTCAACTGGCTGCTGAACAGGAGCGCCATAAGCAAAACGCTTAATGCTGCAACGCAGCCTGTGTTATTATTTAACAATTTTACAACTGTTAAGTCTTTGAATGAGCCACTTTGAGGTGGTAAAGTCAAAATTTCAAATGGCTCACCGGGGCAGAGTCCGCCTAATATAAATGTTATTATCTCAGCTTGAGCTAGCACACAGGCATTTCTGGTATAAAGGTCTATTGCTTGAGCGTTACTATCACAAAAACTAAAACGTATCAAAATGCTTAGTTGGTTTTTAGGCGTTTTGTCCATTTGGCAAATATTGATCTTAGATCCTGCAATTTATAACAGCTTCATCTTCTATTAAACGTTATGGTTTTGTCAATCATTATTTTTTGGGTTTTTTCTAAGAGCAAAAAACACAGGTTCAATTTTTGCCCCTCTTGGGATTTCACAGACCAAATCTTTTGAGTTGACAATCCTAATCGAACTCACCACACAGGTTATAGTAAAGTAACAATTTCTGAGCTGAATTTCTTTCACGGCAATTATGTTTCTATTAGTACGAGCTTTCAAGTCATCAATATCAACAACTCCGCCAGAGTTATGGACAAAAAATTCAAAATTTAAACTTGTATCGATTTCTTCTTTGTCAGATTTAAATACCAAATCAGATACTAAACAAACTATTTTGTTGTACTCATCTAATACATTGAGCTTGCTAGGCACGACGAATGAGAATATAACTTGGTGAGACAATGCTAAAGCCAATTTATCAAAGCTTATTTGCTCAGAATCCTCAACAAGATTAATGCTTTGGCCGAGCTTGCTTTTACCTTTCGCGTGAATTATTCCTTTACCGGGATGAAAGCTGACATATGGATCGGAGCAAAACCTGTGTCTCCCCTCCAATTTTATTTTAGATTTTCCAGGTCTCCATTTGACAACTTTGACAGCACGAACATAATATTTTTGAGAATTTGGAAAATACCAGTACAGAGAACCGTCACCCGCCGCTACCAATTTTGAGACACGATAAGTTTTATCCTTGTGTTTTAGAATAATCTGATATTCCATGTGAGCTATCGATTACCTTTTGCTCGGTTGTGTGTTTTGCACAACATTTCACAATTTATCATATCTGTTGAGCCGCCCTTGCTCCAAGCTTCGACATGATCGGCATCCATTTCGTCTAAACTCCAGATTTTGTCTCTATTAGCATCGTGACCGATTGCACAGTACGAGCAATTTGATACGCCTTTAGCTTTTGCAGCTTCTGTCTGTTTGGAATAGACCAATCTTTTAGTCGCCTCGTCAAACACTCTAATCTCAAGTAATTTTGTGTCAACTTCTCCCCCGAGGATAAATTCGAAAATGCCTTTGCGACTTTTTATATAAGGATCGCTATAAAACTTATGGACCTTGTCAGACACATTCCCGGGGTTGTATGAATTTTTGTGATATTGTTCATAGAAATGGCCCCATGGCAAACCTCGCATCTCGCTTTCAACATCACTAAAAACGCTAGAAACCCAATCAATTACTAAATTGAAATAGCTCTTTAGCTCGGTAATATTATCATCAAATCGATGGCTACTCATATATTCACCGATCTCACCTTTACTAGACCAGTCTAGCGCTCTCTCTAAAAACTCTTGCCGATTTGCGCTACCGCTAACATACGCGCTCCATTTTTGGATATTGGCATTCTGACTGTTGCTAAACTCTTCTTTGGCTCGCGTCACAAATGGTCCCGAATAAACCGCGTTCAAGAGCTCTTGGTTATTAAGCGGGACACCGGCAATATTAATCGTCTTGAACCACTCTTTTATTTCGCTTTCTTTGCCCCCGCATTCATAAATAGTTAGTTTTGTTTCCAAAATCTTGGTTTGCTTATCTTTGGCCATGCCGCTAAAATTCTGAGGCATGCCATTTTGATCGATTATTGCAAATTTGTCCGTGATAAATCGGCCAAGGCTCGTAATACGTTGCTGACCGTCCAAAACTTCAAATTTATCATCGCTAACCTTGTTAAAATAGATCAAACCAATGGGATATTCTTTCAAAACAGATGCGATGACAGCTGCTTCTCTTTTTCCGCCATCCGAAGCATAAATATAGTTTCGTTGATATTCCGGTTGAATGGTCAGCTTTCCCGACAAGCCAAATAATCCCTTGCCTTCAAGCTCGTTATAGACAAATCCATCGCAGATTTCTTTTACGGTTGTGGTAGTTGTTAAAATTGTTTTCATATTATTTTTCCCTATGTTTTATTAAAATACGAGCAAATTGTGGCTTACCGTTTATATAGGTGCAACCCGATGCGCTTTTAATATTATTCATTAAATGTTCTCGGTCTCCTCGCACATTAGAATTTCCTAAAATTTCAAACTGATCAGGATTATATTTATCAAGAAAAGTAACTGGCACACCCATTGCGCCTTTATAATCACTTGGTATAGCATCGGTAAAAGGTATCTCTATTGCGTTGTAATTATCGTATTTATCATACGACTCTTTCCCTTTGATTTCTTTATGTTTGCTATATTTTAAATTTTCAGCCGTTGTCATAAGCGGTAACGGTTGATGGCGTCGTCCGTGATCAAGATTAGTAAGCCACAAACAATTGTTAGTGGCGACAATTCTATCTCCATTTTCATCTATTCGAGCTTCCGACCCATACAATTCGTAGGATTCAGGAACAATAAACCCAGAAATCCACCTCCCCATCCCATTACCAAGCCATGCTTTATTTTCTTTAATTTTTTGGAATATTTCTCTATAAGTTAGGCAATTAATATTGCCGATGATCAAAAACTTTTTATTATAATCGAAAAGCTGCTTAACATATTCACGAAACAAGCTGAATGGCGGGTTGGTTACTACTATATCAGATTGCTTGAGTAGTTCGACACACTCATCACTACGAAAATCGCCATCATCATCCAGTGGCGCCCATTCATTGTGCTTATTTACCTTCAGTTGCTTGGCAACATCTTCCAAATTGAACTCACCATCTTCGTCTATGTCGCGCACTTCGTTGATAATAAATTTGTTTGCAGTTATTTTTGGACGTCCTTTTTCATTTGCAAGTGTTTTGTCATCACCAAATAATCCTAGCTGCGTATTGGCAACAGGCGATGGTTTGTAGCTCGTTGTGATGAGCTGTTTTAATCCAAGCTTATTAAAATTTAGCACAAAATAACGGAAGAAATTACTTTCAAACGGGTCATCACAGTTACAATAAACTACCTTCTCGCGAAAAGTATCAGGATTATATTCAAGATACTTTTCAATCTCTTTTTGAATATCAATGTACTGAGTATAGAACTCATCATTTTTTGCTTTTCTTGCTTTCTTAAGATTTTTGATTGAGGATATTCTAGCCATATATTTATTTATCAAATTACTACTCGTGAAAATGCTTCGGACATTATTGTTTTATTTATCTGGTGCCTGATTATATGATTGTTGGATAAGTAAAAACACCTCATCAATTTGATCAAGCGAAGTTATATCACATCGCCACAAAGAACTCTGACTTGGTATCCTTTTAAGAAGTTTATTTCCATCAGATATTTTCTGGGCGCGTAAATAAACCCCGATTTTATTTTTTTGTACCGCGAGAGAACAGAAGTTATGGTAGCGAATTTTAAAACCGATATAGCCCCTTACTGGTTTCTCTAAAATTCTGGTATCAAGTGAATGAATTTTTTGGCTAAGCGTGTTATAGATTTCGACAATTTCAGGTAATGATTTCGATAAATGATCTTCAATCGAATAAACTTTGACTTCATTTACTACTTCCCTGACTTTTTTATCTTTGATAAATTTGTTAATTGATTCACTGGTTTTGAAGGGTTTGATTGGATTGTAATCAATAAGGTTGTCATATATTTTTACTTCGTACAAAAACATTGGCAGATCCTTAAAGTTGATGGCGTTCTTTTGATAATTTGTGAATTCGTTTGAAATAAAAATAATTCTAGATTGCTCCCAATCGATATCTTTTTTTGATAGATTTTTTTTAAGCCGCTCATTTATTTCCAAAACAAATTCAGCTTTATTGTTCAGCATCGCAGATAGATAAGCAAAACCCTGGTCAATAACTGAAAAACTGCGATCCTTTTTGTATTCAATAAGAACAACAGAGTTAGTCGATTCATCTAGGGCTACAGAATCAATGTAGAAATCTTGTTCATTTGCGCGAACACAAAATTCTTGGTTGCTTGCACCACATACAAATTTTAATCCAAAAACATTTTCAAGGTTTTGCTCGGTGAGTTTCTGAATATCGCGCTCTAAATCAATTTTCTTTTCAGAAATCGCTTCAAGCTTTTGATCATTAATTTTAAAAATTGCCATAATTATTTCACTTAATTTTACGCCTAAAGTATAGCACTTCGCTCTTGAGATTGCGAGAGTTTTCTTTTTCTGTAAACAGTTATTTAACCTTAGTAAAATTAGCTGTTAGCATCACAAGGTTTCTTCATACGACTGTTTGATTATATCAAAAACAGCGTCAGTATTTTCAGAAGATGTAACTTTGATTTTACCTTTGTACCCCCACATATGCGAAGTGATATCACGAACCAAGTGTGTAGGATCATTATACTTCGGTTCTCGAACCAAGACGTTCATGAATGTCCTTCCAAATTCAAACCTAGCAAAACTTTTCGTCGTTCTATAAGTAATTCCGGTCTTAAAATTCACTATTTCTTCTACTCCAGGGAGATTCTGTATTTTTTCTCTAAGCATATGAAACTCTTTGGTTATGACAGCATTCGAATTATGACGAGTCAAGTGATAGCTAATATCATGTGTTTCTTCTAACTCAGCCCCCTCAGTTGTCGAACTATCTGTATCATTACTTTGTTTAATGCGGTTAGACTTATTTGGCACATAAACATTTTCCAGGTAGATAATTTCTTGTTCATAAGGCGAATATTTTATAAGTTCAACACTATCAACTTGCTGAACTGCAGTAATAGTCCTGTTATCAAAGCCTTATGCAATTAATATAACTCGAGGACTAGCCCAATTAACAGTTACGTCTTCACCAAGTTTTTTAGCTACTAATAAATCAAAATGTCTTTTATTTTTCTTCAACCAGTCTAGATAGAACAAGCCCTGCACAAAAATGGCATTATCTTGTCCCCATTTGTATTCAATAATAACTGGGGAGTTTGTTTCGTCTATGGCTAAAGTATCTATTCTTCCGTCTATAGTTGGGTATTCTGATTCTAAAAATCTTAATCCTAGCAACTGTTCAAGATTGGCGGCAAAAAAATCCCTAAGTTCGAATTCATTGTTAAAATAATTTTTATCAAGCATTAACTGATTAACTGCATTTTGTTTGATTTTAAAAATTGGCATAATTATTCCAGGTTAATTATTTCGTATTTTTTATCAGAAAGAAATTCGCGGAGTTCGGGGTAGGTTAGTTTTTCTGTTGCTTCATCAACTGTTAGCCAAACTAACTCGTGGCCTTCTTCTTCAACTAACTCACCACTTTCAATATCGGCCAAGAAAAGATTTAAGTTAACTTCATTGCCATCAATATCTTTATACTTCGCGATTCCGAGCGGTTTCGTGATATTAATTACAAGCCCTGTTTCCTCAAGAATTTCGCGCTTTGCAGTGTCTTCTGCGGATTCACCTTCTTCAATATGCCCTTTTGGGAACGACCAAAAGTCGTGTTTAATCAAATGCAAAAGCAAAATATATACTTCGCCGTTTTCTATTTTTCTAACAATTGCACCGGCTTTATTTATTGTCATTTCTCACCAAGGTTATGTCATCCCAATTTTCATTTTCGACTTCTTCAAAACCATGCTTTTTATACAGTGTTATCGCAGGTAGATTTTCTTTTTCAGTTTCGACAACAAGCTGACAATGGGCATCGGTGAATAATTTTCCTAGCAACGAAGATGCCACCCCTTTTCTTTGGGCTGATGGGTCGACAAATAATTCAACAATCTGAAAACTATCTGGCCAAATATCGGATTCTTTTGCCGCCAAATATCCAGCAAAATTTCCATCGATAGTTGCAATGTACTGCAGTGATTTATTTACAAGCGATTTTAGTTCAGCTAAATACTTTGGTGAAAATTTAAAGTTTAATTCACCAAAATTCGCGGTCTTGTCCGACAAGATGTCTAATTGGTTTGGATTGTCGACAATTACAATTTCCATCATTTCACCTCGTATTCCCAACCGGGTTGCCATTTCCCAACTTTACGCCAATCTGTGGCAAAGGCTTCGTCCCAAGTCATACCTTTAATGATAACATCCAGCGCTAGCTGTGAAGCCTTGTGAGCAACAATTGCTATGTGTTTGTTACCATACTCTTTTTTGATGTCTTCCAGAAATTCACTAATGCGTTTTTTAACATCTTCATAACTTTCGCCATTTGGAAATGGTTTTTCAATATTCTCTTCCTGCATTGGCTCAACTATTTCTGATGGGTTAGCATTAAAGTCGCCATAATTACATTCACGTAATCGTGGATCGATTTTAATTGGTACAACTCCTTCAAAGGTTAGCTTAGTCGAATCAACCGCTCGTTTTAAATCGGAACAGAAAACTACATCGAACTTCTTAACATCTACCTGACTTTTCAAGTCTTTTGATTGTTGAATTCCAAGGTCAGAAAGCTCTACATCTTTCCAACCGGAAGAAATGTGCTTTTCATTGTCAGTTGTTGTGCCATGAACAAAGTAAGTAATTTTCATAATTATTCCACGTTAATTATTTTGTAATTTTCATTTTATAAGCAGAGCTTTTAACGCCCTGTGTTCGCCTTCGGCGAAACTATTGTATCTTGTTATAGTTACTGGCTATTCTCCAGACACCGCGTTCGCGGAAAGCAGGAATTGATTGGCGAAGCGCCGCATTAAAAATTCGTGGAGCGGAAAGTTTCTATTATTTATCATTATCAGTGAATAACAAAAGATTGTTTTTTGATTTCCTGCAATAGCTTTAATGTTGCTTGAACTGACATATTGTCGCTCGCTAACAAGACCAAGTTGTCTCCAAGTTGATCAAACAAAGGACTCACAAATTCATCTCCCCAAGATGGAGAAAATGTTAAAACACCGGAAAAATCAATTTCAAGATTTTCACCCGGCTTCATGTCTTGCAATGTTGACTGAAAAGCCTTAAAAGCCTCAGACCCTGCTTGACGCGAAATAAGCGTTGTGCCAAATTTATTTAATTCAATACGCATAGATTTGTCCTTCGTTATTATTTTATAACTAATTTTAAAATTGAATTATGACGAAGCAACCGCGAAGTATTTCTTGGCCGCGCGTCAGACGAAACTCCTTATCTGGGGCCTTGATGCGAACTTCACCGTCGCCACTTTCAAAAAACAGGTCAATTGGCTGAGTTGTTGTAACTTCTCGAACGAACTTTAAGCCATTTCCGCGCTTTTCTGGAGAACGACCAGACAGAATCTCAGTAAAAGCCACCATCAAAGCTTCGGTATGATTTTTTAGGCTGGGTCGTACTTGACGAAGTGTCTCCAAAATACCAAGTCCACGATCAGCAAGAACAATTTGCTTTTTATTAATATCATATCCAAAAAAGATACCCGGTATATCCGGCCACTTTCCCAGATTGTGATCAAAAGAATTATTTCCGATCTCGCCGGCAATGGCAATAATAACCGAAAATAACCTCTCGAAACCCGGTTGATTCATTAAGATATGCTCTAGTTTTGACAATCTGGCTTGAAAAACTGCACTATTGCCGCAGTAGAAAATAGAAGGCAATTCTGAACCATCTCTCGCCCAATCATGAGCAAGTTCAACAATATCACTTGAAAATATTTCAAGATCTTTTTCTCGGTAAAACCGATGTACGCCGCCATCTTTTTTAATCGGAACTAATTTCCCACTACTATCCCAGCGACGGAGCGTGTCAATTGAAACGCCGAGTATTTCGGCTGCCTCAGCAATTGTTAATAATTTTTCTTCCATTTAATTTCCTCTTACAATATCTTAGCATTATTTGCTAAACTATGCAAGTATTTATATAAACTATGCAAAATATCATGAAACTATGCATAATTGCCACATACTAGAGTGCCTTAGCCCTCACAGAAGGTGAAAATGATAATACACTCGGTTTAACAAAATGCCTACATTCACGTGTTTTTGTCAATAAGTAGTGAATAGATTACTGTTTTCTGGTGCTATTCACGTGTTTTTGTTACATTTGATGTTAGAAAAATATTTTTCATAAGTTATTAAAATAATCTCTTAAAAAAGTTGGCGATGCGAGAAGGAATAGATTTAATATAGTTAAGAAAACCAGTTTTTGGAGCTTCGGTTTTGGTTACAAGTTGAACTTCGGTACTTTGGTTGGTAATAGCTGGTTGAACAGTTGTACTCGCGGCTTGAAGATTCTTGTACTCTTCGGATGTCTGAATAAATGCTCGAATGCTTGTTTCGTCAATTGTTTGGCCACAACTGCGAAAAGGCATCGCCGACTGCCAATATGCAAAATCATTTGAGTTGGTAGTTCTTTTTAAAAGCTCTGCATACAAAGCGGTAATTTTTGTTTGTAAATTACTCCTCCAACTTGCTGATTCATTTGAATAATTGCAGGTTGGGGCATTTGAAGTCGAGGTTGGTCGGGATTCCGACATATTGTAAGTTGCAAGCAAAGAGGCTCTGCATTGTTCCTTGGTGCTGAACGTCTGCCCTCTGCCAGAAAATGTTCCATTTTGGGTAAGATCAGATACGCATTGAGGACCAGTGCCATTTACGATTTCCATGTACAAGACATAGTTTGATTGGCACAATGACTTTGTTTCGTAGTCCTTGTTTGAGTCACCAAAAGAGTAGCGCCCATTGTTTTTTTGCCAACAAACATCGACAGCTTTTGCTTTTTTGTCGCCGGAGATTGCAACTAAAGCCAGCACGACAAATGCTACAAACAGTAAGACACCCAAAATTGATTTTAAAAAAATGTTTTTCATAAGATTATTCAATTGATTTATTCTTCTTTGGTAAATAATTTTGTTTTGAGATGACAGATCTGCCTAGCCGTTTTTCCAGATTTTTTCTCGCCCCACCGGCAATATTCCCACCGGCCTTTGCGTGGTTCCGTCATTGCGAGAAGGAACGACGAAGCAATCTTACAAAAGATCCCCGTACAAATCATTAAATTTGGGATTATGTTTTATTATCAAATCAATTTTCTTTTGCCTGGAACCTGATTTAATTTGTTTCTCGCGATTTATGGCTGATTTCACATCATCAAAACACTCCCAATATACTACTTTTGTTGTATTGTATTTTTTGGTAAATCCCTCAATAAACTTACACTTGTGTTCAAACACACGTCGAATTAAATTGTTTGTGACTCCGGCATAGATTACAGAGTTTGCAGGATTCACCATCAAATAGACATAATATCGTTTTAATTTCATTTATTAGATTGCCGCGCCTTCACACAAAAACAAATGGCTCGCAATGACAGGGAGAGAAGGCTTGTAACCAACTTTGGCTAGCCAGCGTTTGAACGGTTCTGCTTTGGGCGAGGATATAGACTGAATAATGCGAAACAAACCCTCAGCTGTGGCGCAAACCATTTTCTGCTTACCGCCAAGAGTATCTACCGGGAGGGTCTGTACAATTTGTACCCACCCTTTTCTTAACTCGGAATCTCGTAGTTTCATACGCTGTATATACTGTTTTGGATCATTTGAGTTGATCAATGCCAAAACAACGTCTTCAACCACAAACCACCATTCATTTTTGAAAATGACTCGGCGAATTTCTTTTTTCTGGAAGATTGCAATTTTGCTCAATATTTCATCAGTCATAATTATCTTGCATCGACAAGTTTATGCCTAAAGTGTACGCTTTTTGTGCGCTAAACTCAATAACAAGGTACAAAAAAAACTGGCTTAATTAGTTCGGCCAGTTTTTTTTGAGAGACTATTTATTTGGTCGACGAGACTTTCTCAGCCATAGGCTGATCGGCCTTTGGCCGAGGTTTGTTGATAATTTCTAATACAGATTCGGAGGTAGAAACATCTTCTGCTAGTTTAATTGCAACAGTTAGTGTGCCAGTATTCAGAACTTTGGCCTTTTGGCCTTTTTTCAGCAATCCTTTTTCCATCAGCGTTGCAGATGATACGGTTTCGCCAGCTTTAAAATTTTTCGAGATTTCATCTAGTGTGACGACGATTTTATCGGCTTTCAAACTTTTGAAACCTTTGAGTTTATGCAAACGCATGGCCAGAGGTGTTTGGCCACCTTCAAATTTTCGTGGGATATTGTGACCGGAACGAGAATTTTGGCCTTTAGTACCGCGACCAGCAGTTTTCCCGCCACCAGCAGAAATACCGCGGCCAACTCGCTTGCGGTTTACTGTTTTATCAACTTTTTTTAATTCATGTAACTTCATGCAATATCTCCTACCAAATTACGAACTTTACTAACTTACTAACTTTATTTCTTAACAGCCTTTGATTTTACGATCTTTTTTGACTTTTCTGTTTTTTCAGCTTTTGCTTCAGCTGGAATAACTTCGGCACCTGCTTCAGCAATATCAGCAACTTGGGTCATAGACCCATCAACCTTTGACTGAGGCGCAACTTCTACAATCGGCTGTTTTTCTGTGTCCAATTCCGTGTCAACAATCAGTGTAGTTTCTACCTTTTTATCCGCATATCGCTTTTTAACGATTTCAACTTTTGCTGGATCAAAACTAGAAAGTGCCAAGAAAACAGTTTTTACATTATTTACTTTATTTGATGTACCAATAGTTTTTGACAGCAGGTTTTTGATTCCAGAAAGTTCAGCGATGACGCGGACAACACCACCAGCAACGACTGACGTACCTTGGGCTGCTGGTTTTAGAAATACACGAGCGCTTCCAAGAGTTTGGTTGACTTCGTATGGAATGGTGTCATTTACCACAGGAACGATAATCATTTTTTTCTTAGCAAAGGAAACAGCTTTTTTAACCGCAACGGCAATTTCATTGCCCTTAGCAATGCCGTAACCAATTTTGCCTTTTTTATCACCAATAACAATGAGAACACGGAAACGAATTCTGCGGCCACCTTTAACCACGCGGGAAACGCGGGAAATTTCAACTACCCGCTCTTCAAATTCTGAGCCTTGGTCGTTGCGATCTTTTCTTTCTCTTCTTGGTTTATCCATAATATTATCCTTCCACGCTGAGCGTGGTTAATATGGCGCTGAGCGCCATTAGAATTTTAGTCCGGCTTTTCGGGCAGCTTCGGCCAATGCCGCAACTCGTCCGTGATAACGGTATCCGCGACGATCAAAAACAATTTCTAAAACTTTTTTCTCCTTGGCACGTGCAGCGATATCGGCACCGACAAGTTCAGCAGCCTTAGTTTTATTTTTTTCACTTACTTTTAGGCTAGAGGAAGCGGCAATAACTTTACCAGAATCATCGATAATTGAAGCATAGATTTCTTTGTTTGATCGGAAAATAACCATGCGAGGTCGCGCAGAGTTAGCAGTGATTTTATTGGTTATTCGTTTTTTTCTTTGTATCTTTAATGCCATATTATTTCCTTATTTTGCTGTTGCCTGAGCGGCTTTTCCGGCCTTCTTTCTAATAATTTCTTCGTGATATTTGATACCTTTACCTTTATAAACTTCCGGTTTTTTGGTATCTCTAAGTTTGGCAGCAAACGCACCAACGGCTTCTTTGCTCGAGCCTTCAATATTGATAGCGCTTTTGACAACCGTCACTGTAATGCCTTCTGGGATGTTAAGAATCACCGGGTGAGAGTAACCCAAACGCATGGTCATAATATTCCCTTCAACAACAATGGTAAAACCAACACCTTTGAAATCTAGCCTGCGGACAAAGCCGGTAGAAAGCCCAGTGATAATGTTTCCAATTACTCGCGCACTGGTACCACGAAGTGATCTCTGAATTTTGCTATTATCGCGGCGGGAAACTTTGACTTCACCATCTTCAGCTTTGACTGTAATTCCTTCGGACAAAGTAAAATCGCTTGTGCCTTTTGGCCCAGTTACAGTTACTTTAGCGCCACTGTTAACAACTGTTACGCCTTCGGGAATGATGATAATTTTATTTCCTACTCTTGACATGATAATTCCATTAATTGATTATTCTAACACTGACTTATCTACACTGACTTTTCACTGACCAAAGAATTCATTTATCAGTGCTAAATCAGTGGGATTGGTCAGTGTTCTACCAAACCTCACAGATTAATTCACCGCCAACACCAATCTTTTTCGCTTGTGCGCCTGTTAGTATCCCCTTTGGAGTGGAAACAATAACGAAGCCAAGACCAGAAAGCGGAGCTTTGATATCTTTAGCTTTTACAAAAACACGACGTCCCGGTTTAGAAATTCGCTTTAAGTGAGGCAAAATATTGCTTCGTTTGACTGAAACTTTGATCATTTTTTTGAATTCGATTTCTTCGACTTCAAAACCATCAATGATTTGTTTCAGCTTCAAAAGCTCCAAAACAGCTAGTTTCAGTTTGGAATGTGGAACTAGTGCCTGCTCGTTACCAGCAGCCATGTTGTTTCGAATTGTTGTTAGCATGTCAGCTATTGGATCCATGTTGTCTCTCTTTATTCTAAAATGTAATATAAACTTTCACTGATCTGTCAACACTGATATTCACTGATTTTTTCTTATCTGTGTTCATCTGTGACAATTGATCTGTGAGAGTTTTTACTTCCTTATTATTTACCATGAAGATTTTGTTACACCAGGAAGCTCACCACGGCCAGCGATTTCTCGCAAGCAGATTCGGCATACTTGGAATTTTCTATAATATCCGCGTCTACGACCACAAACACGGCAACGTCTTACTATTCGTGTTGAAAATTTTGGTTTTCTATTTGCTTTTACAACCAACGCTTCTCTAGCCATTTTGTTCTCCAGTCTTTACCCCAGGGGCTGCTTTTTTGTTAAAAGGAAAGCCAAAAAGTTCCAACAGTCTTTTTCCTTCTGCTTGATCTTTGGCAGTTGTCGAAATATTTACTTGCAAGCAGATTGAATTTTTTACTTGATCAAATTTGATTTCCGGAAAAATAATGTGTTCGCGGATTCCGAGTGAAAAATTGCCGCATTTGTCGAAGCTTTTGTCGTTTACACCGCGGAAATCTCGAATGCGAGGAAGTGCAACAGTAGTTAACCTTTCAATGAAATCAAACATTCTATCGCCGCGAAGTGTAACTGAAATTCCGACAATTTGACCTTCGCGAAGTTTAAAACCAGAAATTGATTTACGAGATTTGTTAATTCTTGGTTTTTGTCCAGTGATTTGCTCCATGGCGGAAATTGCGTTCTTAAGAATTTCTTCGGAATCTTTTGCCTCACCAAGACCCATGTTGATGCTAACTTTGGTGATTTTCGGAATTTGAAAATCGTTCTTATATCCGAATTCTTCCCTGAGGGTTTTTTTCATTTCCTGGTTGTAGCGGGTTCTTAAGTTTGTCATATTACTTCTTTTCAACCTCTAGACTAGCTTTGCATTTTTTGCAAATACGAATCTTTTTACCGTGCCTTACCGCCTGCCTGCCGGCAGGCAGGGCAGGCAGGTCGCCGGAAACGGAATAACCAATTTTTGTGATTTTTGAACAGCTGGGGCAGATGATGGCAACATTACTAACAGGAATTTTGGCATTTACTTCAATAATTCCACCTTTTGGGGCTCTGCGGGTAGGTTTGACACTTTTTTTGTAAACAGCAATACCGGTAACAACAATTTTGTCATCGGCTAGGAAAACACGCTCAACTACACCGGTTTTGCCACGGTCTTTGCCTGCTATTACTGATACATTGTCATTTTTTCTTATCTTCATAATATTTTATTTTTTCTGTGTTAATTCTGTGTAATAAATCTGTGTGGTTATACTACCTCTGGTGCTAAGGAAATTATTTTCATAAAACCATCTCGAAGTTCCCGTGGGATTGGGCCAAATACGCGCGTTCCACGTGGATTTCCATCTTTATCGACAATCACAACAGCATTTTCAGAGAATTTGATTGTCGAGCCATCTGGGCGACCAAAAGGTGCGGCTTGTCGGACAATAACGGCACGAACAATCTCTTTTTTCTTTACGCCAGCTCGTGGTGTTGCTGATTTGACTGATGCAGAAATTACCTGGCCAATGTGAGCTTTATCACGGCTGGAATTAAAAAGTGTGGTGATGCATTCGACAACCTTTGCGCCACTATTGTCAGCTACGATTAGTCGTGTTCCTGGCTGGATCATTTCTCACCCACTTTAATAACTTTGAATGCTACTTCTTTGGAAATTGGTCTGGTTTCGGTAATTGTAACTGTGTCACCAATTGCTACGTTTTCAAATTCGTTGTGGGCCTTTATCTTTGTATTAACTGTAAAACTCTTGCCATAAAGACGATGGGTTTTCGATCTCTCAACATCAAGAACCACTGTTTTGTTCATTGCAATTGAAACAACTGTTCCGTTAAGCGTTTTCCCAGATTTTGCTTTTTCATTAGTCATTGATTTCCTTTCGCATTGTGGCAATAGTATTGATTCGAGCAATATCGCGTTTCATTTGCTTAATTTTGTGGATTCCCTTGGTTTTGTGATTAGCAATATCGACACGCAAAGCAAGAATATGGGCTACTAAAACTCCGCGCTCTTTTTCAAGCTCCGCTGGTTTCATGTTTTTTAGTTTTTCAATTCTTTCTCTGCTCATCCAGCCCTTTCGGTTGAATTTACTATATTGAATTTGATGATGTTCATAATTTTGATGTTATTTTTATTACAGCCCATGAAAGAGCTGGATTCCTTATTCTTTAACCAAGAATTTAGTTTTGACACTAAGTTTATATGCCGCCAACCGCATAGCTTCCTTAGCAACTTCCGGTGCGACTCCATCCATTTCAAATAGAATGGTCCCGGGTTTTACTGTTGCAACAAAGTGATCAACTGCGCCTTTGCCTGAACCCATTGGAGTCTCAGCTGATGTCAGTGTAACTGGTTTGTCTGGAAAGATTCGAATCCAAATTTGGCCACCGCGTTTGATATAGCGGGTCATGGCACGACGCGCGGCTTCGATTTGACGGGCAGAAATCCAACCGCGTTCCAGTGTTTTAATGGCATATGAACCAAAGTTAATTTCAAAACCTCGCGTGGCATTGCCAGGTAGTTTTCCCCGATGTTGTTTGCGATGTTTCATTTTCTTTGGTAACAACATAATATTGATTTCACTTCCACTGATCTATTTCACTGATATTCACCGATTCATTTTTCTGTGTCAATCTGTGAATAAAATCTGTGGTGGTGTTTTCCTTTTATTATTTTATTTACTTTCGTAACCGGTGTGCATATCGAATTTCTGTGTATCGCCTTTATAAATCCAAACCTTAATACCAATAACGCCGAAAGTTGTTTGTGCTGGCACATAGGCATAATCGATTTGGCTTTTTAGGGTTGAAAGTGGGACAAGTCCGGAAATGGCTTTTTCACTCCGAGCGATTTCGGCACCGTTCAAGCGACCTGAAATTTGAACTTTAATACCTTTGACGTTTGATTGACCGGCTTTTTCGATTGCTTGTTTCATTGCCCGGCGATAAGGCATTCGCTTTTCCAATTGATTGGCGATGTTCTGAGCAACAACATTGGCATCTGCGTCTGGATTTCTGATTTCTTCAATATTGATTTTAACTTTGCTACCACGAAGCAATTTTTCAATTCCTTCTTTAATTTTACTGGCTCCAGCTCCACCTTTGCCGATAATAACACCAGGACGGGCAGTTTTGATGGCAACAGTGATTTTATTGGCATCTCGGTCAATTTCAACGCGAGAAATGGCAGCAGATTTATACTCGGTCATAATATATTTTCGAATTGCCAAATCCTCGTGCAGCATTTCAGCATATTTTGCGCCACCAAACCAGCGGGACTTCCAGGTCTCGTTTATTTTGATTCTCCAGCTTGTTGGATTAACTTTTTGTCCCATTTGGGGTCTCCTTAGGTGCCTTAAGTTTCTTTGGTAACTTAGGTGCTTGATCTGAAAGTGTCAAAGTCATGTGAGATTGTCTTTTGACAATCGGCGCCATTCTGCCTTTCGATACCGGTGTGCCACGTTTTAGTCTTGGGCCGTCGCCGCAAGCAATAGCTGCTACATAAAATGACTCTGATGCCATATCTCCGCTTTTTACTACTGACATGGCGTTGTCGATTAAGCTAACAATCATATTTGCGCCCTTGTTTGGCTGAAACTTTAATTTTGATTTAGCCTCGATTGCGTTCATTCCACGTACAAAGTTAACAACCGGCCGAAGTTTTCGGGGAGAAATCCGCAAATATTTACTTTTAACTTTAATTTCCATATTATTTTTGTAGTGTATAGCCACAAATCTTTACCACAGATTTTCACAGATTTGGTATTATTTGTGTCAATTTGTGACATAAATCTGTGGCTGGACACTTCCTTATGCTATTTTTTCTCCTCAACCGCTTGATCCTTAGCCATTTTGCCACCATGTCGGCGGAATTTTCTGGTCGGAGAAAATTCACCGAGTTTGTGACCTATCATATCTTCGACAATTAAAACCGGTGTATGTTCGCGACCATTGTGAACCCCGATTGTGGCGCCAACCATTTCTGGTGAAATTGCGCATGCTCTTGACCAGGTTTTAACAATAATGCGGCCAGAAGCTTTTTTCGATTCGACAACTTTTTTCAAAAGTCGCTCGTCAATGTATGGACCTTTTTTAAGTGACCTCGACATTATTTGCTCCTGCGTTTAATTATCATCAACTTTGATTTCTTTTTTTTATTTCTAGTTCTGTAACCCAATGCTGGCATACCCCATGGTGTTTTTGGATGTGTTAAACCGATTGAAGTATTTCCTTCACCACCACCATGTGGATGATCGCAAGGGTTTTTGGCTTTACCGCGAACAGTCGGACGAATTCCCATGTGACGGGTTCTTCCAGCACGTCCTACTGCTTTATTCATTGTATCAGAGTTTCCGACAGTTCCAATTGAACCAAAGCAAAACGATGAAATTCGGCGAACCTCAGATGAAGGGAGTTTAATCTGGGCAATGTCGCCATCGATGGAAAGCAGTGTCGCGGAATTTCCAGCACTGCGACAAAGTTTTCCACCTTGGCCCGGAAGCAGTTCAATATTGTGAACGGCGGTTCCAACTGGAATGTTCTTTAAAATCATTCGGTTGCCAGGTTTTACAGCTGTTAATTCCTTGTTTTCGATTTTTGTACCAACGATAGCCTTTTCTGGGGCAAGAATATAATCCTGTGAGCCATTGCTGTATTCGATAAGCGCAATATTAGCAGAGCGGTTTGGGTCATATTCGATTGCAACAATTTTGGCAGATTCTTCTAAAATTGTGCCAAAATTAACGATTCGATAGAATCGCTTTGATCCGCCACCACGGTGGGCCACAGTGATTCTACCAGTATTATTTCTACCTGCTTTTTTGGTTAAAATTGCTCGAAGTGACTTTGGACCGGCGACTTTTGAAAGAGTCGAAAAATCTGAGTAGCTTGTGCCACGCTGTGAATTCATATTTGGTTTTAATTTTCTAATTGCCATAATGTTTTTTATTGTAATTCTAACTCTGACTTCATTTCACTGACTTTTCACTGACTTCAGCCTTTGGTTTTTTCTGTGTTTTTTCTGTGTCAACAATCTGTGTGGTTTCTTCCTTTTTCTTGTCCGATTTTTCTTCTTCGAAGATTGCAATTTTTTGACCTTTTTTAACTTTTACTAAAGCCTTTTTGATGTCAGAGCGACGGCCCATTTTCTTACCAGCTCTTTTAATTTTACCAGGAATATTAATAATTCTGACCTCTTCGACATCGACTTTATACATTTCGTGCACTTGGGTAGCAACAATTTTCTTGTTAGCTTCCGGTGTAACCAAAAATACATAAACACCAGTGCTAGCAAGAGCAAAGCTTTTTTCGGATATTACTGGGCTTTTTATTACTAAATTATTCACTTACTACCTCTTTCAATTTCTTTGATTTATCAGTGCTGATCTGTGATTTTCGATCTGTGGTTGTAAAATGATCTCCAAGCTCGGTCAATGATTCCTTGGTGAACAAAATGCTATCAGCAGAAATAATAGAAATGATATCGATGGTATTAGCAACAGCTAGTGTGACAATTGGAATATTGCGAAATGACTTTTTGGCGTTTTCATCTGCAGCTGGAACGAAAACCATAACTTTACCGTTAATTGGAAGTTTTTCTAGCGCCTTGGCGGCATCAGCGGTTTTTGGCGCCGAAAATTTCAAATCAGAAATGCCAATTGCTTTTTTAGCAGAAACTTTAGCATAAATTGCAGCCAAAAGCGCAGCACGTTTTTCTTTTTTGTTTAATTTGATTGTATAATTGCGATCATTGGTTGGACCAAAAGTTACGCCACCACCACTCCAAATTGGCGAGCGGGACGAGCCGACACGCGCACGGCCAGTACCTTTTTGCTTCCATGGTTTCTTACCACCGCCGGAAACTTCACTTCGGTCTTTTGTCTGAGCGTTGTTTGCCCGCATGTTGGCACGAATCATTCGCACATATTCCAACAATCTAGCGTCCGAAACCTCGGAGACTAGATTCTTGGGATATTCTACTGGCACGTCAACCTCGCCGTTTTTTTTGTAAAATTCGATTTTCATATTAGCCTATTATTCTTACTTCTGATCCGGTAGCACCTGGAACTGGACCGGCAATCAGCATAATGTTGTTTTTCGCATCGATATCAACAACTTGAAGATTTTTGACTGTAACTCGCTCGGCACCCATATGGCCTGGCATTCTCTGACCCTTAATAACTCGCTGTGGGTAACCTGCCCCAATTGAACCGACTCGGCGTTGCTGATTTGAGCCATGTGATGCTGGGCCTTTGACAAAGTGATATCGCTTAACTGTACCAGCGAAACCTTTTCCTTTGCTGGTTCCGATAACAGTAATCATATCACCAACATTGAAAGCTTCCACAGTGATTTTGTCGCCAATTTTAGCTTCGACCTCACCATCCCTGCCTGCCGGCGAGGCAGGTTTTACTCGAAATTCAGAATATTTGGTCTTTTTTCGATTTTGGGTTTTGACTTTGATTGCGTCGTAACCAACCTTTTTAACTGATTTGATTTCAGAAACCTCGCATGGCTTTGCTTCCACAGCGGTAACGGCACGAACCAGACCTTCATCTGTGAAGATTCTAGTCATCTTTAATTTTTTGCCAATTAAGATTTTCACAAAGCAACCTTTTTAAAAAATAAATCAACCAGGAACCTGTCGCCGTGGCGACTGTTATCCTCGGTTTGGATTATTTGATTTTTACCCCTAGTCACTAGCCACCGATGGTGGCCAGCAGACTATAGGTAAGTTATCACATTTTGATCTCAATGTCCACACCTGCAGGCAAATCGAGCGACATCAGCGAATCAATTGTTTTCGATGTCGGATTAATAACGTCGATTAGCCGCTTGTGGACTCGCATTTCAAACTGCTCTCGGCTATTCTTGAAAACATTTGGCGACTTGATCACAGTCAACTTTGATATTTCGGTTGGAAGCGGAATCGGGCCGATTACCTTAGCGCCTGTGCGGTTTGCAGTTTCAATAATTTCAGCTGCTGATTTATCGATTATCCGATAATCATAAGCCTTGAGCTTAATGCGAATTTTCTGTTTAATTGTTTCTTTAGCAACTGGCATATTTTTTGCGGATATTCTTACACTGATTTTTCTCGCTGATTTTCGCTGATTTCTTTCCATCTGCGCTGATCTGCGTAATCAATCTGTGTTAGAATTACAATTTAATGATTTTACTTAACAATCTTTGTTACAACACCGGCACCAACAGTTTTTCCACCTTCGCGGATTGCGAATCGTAGATTTTCTTCAAGTGCAATTGGAACGATAAGCTTAACGGTAATTTTAACTTCGTCTCCAGGCATAACCATTTCACCTTCGAACTCAACCTCACCCGTTACATCGGTCGTGCCAATGTAAAATTGTGGTTTGTATCCTTTGGTAAATGGGGTATGTCGGCCACCCTCTTCTTTGGTCAAAACATAAATGGTAGCTTCGAATTCTGTGTGTGGAGTAACGGAACCTGGTTTGGCCAAAACTTGACCGCGCTCAATATCTTCTCGCTCAACACCACGAAGCAACACTCCGACATTGTCGCCAGCTTGACCTTGATCAAGCATTTTTCTAAACATTTCTACACCGGTAACAACAGTTTTTGATGTCTTTTTAATACCAACGATTTCAACTTCGTCGTTAACTTTGACAATACCGCGAGTAATTCTACCGGTAGCAACTGTCCCGCGTCCTTTGATTGAGAAAACGTCTTCAACAGGCATCATAAATGGTTTGTCGATATCGCGAGTTGGCTCTGGGATCCAAGAATCGATAGCATCCATAAGATCGCCGATGGCTTTGACGGAATCAGCATCGCCGTTAAGAGCTTTAAGAGCGGAACCACGAATGATTGGAGTGTTATCACCATCGAACTCATATTTGGTCAAAAGTTCGCGAATTTCCATTTCAACAAGGTCGATTAGCTCAGAATCGTCAACCATATCAACTTTATTCAAGAAAATAACAATTTTTGGAACACCAACTTGCTTGGCCAAAAGAATGTGCTCTCTGGTTTGTGGCATTGGACCGTCTGCGGCAGAAACCACAAGGATAGCACCATCCATTTGAGCAGCCCCGGTGATCATGTTTTTGACGTAGTCAGCATGACCTGGGCAGTCAACGTGAGCGTAGTGACGCTTTTCAGTTTCATATTCAGAGTGATGAGTGGCGATAGTAATGCCACGCTCTTTTTCTTCTGGAGCGTTGTCGATTTCATCGAATTTCTCAATTCGAGCCATACCTTTGTCGCCTTGGACTTTCAAAATTGCCGCGGTTAGTGTGGTTTTACCGTGGTCAACGTGTCCAATTGTGCCAACATTTACATGAGGCTTGTTTCTTTCAAATTTTTCTGCAGCCATTTTTTCTCCTTAACTACACTGATATTACACACTGAACAAACACGGATTTTTTCTGTGTCTATTCTGTGTAATTGTCAGTGTTGTTTCTTCATTATTATTTCTTTATTATACTAACCTAAATTTTTCTGAAAGTCAACAATATTCAAGACTGATTACACACCCACAGATTTTGTTCACTGATTTTCACTGATTTTTCATTTGTCTGTGCTAATCCGTGAAATAGATCTGTGGTAGTGCTATCATTAAGCTTACTTCTTCCCCTCTATAATTTGAACTGCGATATTGCCTGGAACCTCGGAATAATGATCAAATTCCATGGTGTAATTTCCGCGGCCTTGAGTCATTGACCTTAGTGAAGTGGCATAGCCGAACATGGATGATAGCGGAACTTTAGAGTCGATGATCTTGGCTCCGGCGCGATCAATCATTTCTTCAATTTGACCACGTTTTGCGTTTAAGTCGCCGACAACATCTCCAGTATACTCTTCAGGAATTGTTACCTCAACTTTCATAATAGGCTCGAGAATAATTGGATCGGCTTTCTTAAAACCTTCTTGAAAAGCATAGGAACCGGCAATTTTGAAAGCCATTTCTGAAGAGTCAACATCGTGGAAAGTTCCATCGTAAAGCGTAACTTTGGTATCAACAACCGGGTAGCCGGCAATAACTCCTTTGGCCATTGCCTCCTTGACACCGGCCTCAACCGGACTGATGAATTCTTTTGGAATTGCGCCACCAACAATTTTGTTGACAAACTCAAATCCGGCGCCTTCTTCATTTGGCTCGATTTTCAAGTATACATGGCCGTATTGACCACGGCCACCAGACTGACGAACATATTTACCTTCTTGCTCAACAGATTTGCGGATTGCTTCTTTGTAGGCAACTTGTGGATTTCCAACATTGGCTTCGACTTTAAATTCTCGCTTCATTCGATCGACAATAATTTCCAAGTGTAGTTCACCCATACCTTCAATAATCGTTTGACCAGAATCTAGGTCGGTATGAACACGGAAGGTTGGATCTTCTTCTGAAAGTCTTTGCAAAGCAATACCCATTTTTTCTTGATCAGCCTTAGTTTTTGGCTCAATTGCAATAGAGATAACTGGTTCAGGGAAAATAATTTGTTCTAGTATATACTTCTGACCTACATCACATAATGTATCACCAGTAACAGTCGCTTTCATCCCAACGGCAGCAGCGATTTCACCGGAGAAAACTTCGGAAACATCTTCTCGGTGATTGGCATGCATTCGTAGAATACGGCCAATTCGTTCCTTCTCACCCGACCTGGTATTTAGTACGTAACTACCAGACGTTAGTTTGCCAGAATAAACACGGAAAAATGTTAATTTCCCAACAAATGGGTCGGCAGCGATTTTGAAAGCTAGAGCAACAAATGGACCATCGTCATCAATTTTAATTTCAACCTCTTCGTCAGAACCTAAAACCTTGGCTTTTAGTGGTGGAACATCCATTGGCGAAGGCAAATAATCAACGACAGCATCAAGTAGTGGCTGGACACCTTTATTTTTGAGTGCAGTACCGGCAAAAACCGGGTACATTTCGCCTTTAATGGTAGCAGCTCGAACAGCTGCTTTAAGCTCAGGAATTGTTGGCTCCTTGCCTGCAAGATATTTATCCAAAAGTAGGTCATCAGTTTCGGAAATTCTTTCGATCATGTCAGCGCGCCATTTTTCAACGTCGGCTTTCATCTCGGCAGGAATATCCTGAACTTTGTAGGTTTTTCCCAAATCCTCAGAAGTGTAGATGTATGCTTTTTGCTCTATTAAGTCAACAACGCCGCGCAAATCACTTTCTTTGCCAACCGGAAGTTGCATAGCAACAGCATTAGCTTTCAAGCGATCGATTATGGAATTAAAGCTCATATAAAAATCACCGGCAATAGCATCTAGCTTGTTAATGAAACAAATACGCGGAACATTATATTTGTCAGCTTGGCGCCAAACCGTTTCTGATTGTGGTTCAACACCGTTTTTACCATCAAAAACCACAACGGCACCGTCGAGAACACGCATAGAGCGCTCAACTTCAACTGTAAAGTCAACGTGACCCGGAGTATCAATAATGTTTATTCGATTATCTTTCCAAAAACAGGTCGTCGCAGCAGAAGTGATGGTAATGCCGCGCTCTTTTTCTTGTTCCATCCAGTCCATTTCGGCAGCGCCTTCATGAACTTCACCGATTTTGTGTTTTTTGCCAGTATAGTAAAGAATACGCTCGGTGACGGTAGTTTTTCCGGCATCAATGTGAGCGGCGATTCCAATGTTTCTAGTTTTTTCCAGTGAATAATCCCGGGGCATATTCTCCTTAATCATTAACTACTAATATACTAATCCCCCTAATATACAAATAAGAAATAAGAAATTATTAGTATATTGGCTAAATTAGTAATTTAGTAGGGAATTTTGGCTTTCGGCCAAAATAAAAAACTCCCTCCTTAGCACTTACATTTATATCATAAATATTCAACTCTTGTCAAACAAGACAAAAAAGCTGAACCTTAAAACTTCCGACCGATTGTGACCGATCGGCGCAAATCAGTCGGACGATGTGACAAAAAAATCGCCGGAATACACACGGCGATGCGGTTACTCGACACGATTCCATTCCCAGTGTCGTTCAAATGTCAGCTGCCGTCCTTCGCGGGATAGCGACAATATGTGATCAGTGCCAATCAGATACTCAGACAGTGTTGGCAAACGGAATGCTCCACCTGGCACAAGTGTGAGCAGCAACTGCTTGATTGCCACCTTCTCTCCTGGAGCGATGACCACGGACTCCGTAGCCAGTTGGAACCAACCATCTGCGCAGAAAGTCTCGGGAACAGATTCGCGCAGAAACAGCTTCTTTTCGCCCGACATCGGGTGAACCCAGTCATGATAGCCTTCAAAACAAACATTGCAGATCGGCTCACCCCAAGCCACCTTCGTCATACCACGCTGCGGGCATGGCACCAAGCGATAGTGAGTTGACGTTGGAAAGGGATAGAAATAACCCCGAACTATCACTGAAGCGGTACCATCAGTCTGTTCACTCCTCTTGGACTCGGGACGAAGCACCCATTTGCCATTACCATTCAGGTAAACTACGCCTCGCTCGATCCGGCTCCCGGATGCGATGTTCCTGTACGCTGGATGAAGAGAAATCCATTTCTCCTCCCCACTGCGACAATCCTTCCCCATCTTGACACATGGAAAACCATTCCTGTGCGACTCGACTAACCAACCGTTCCGGACACCCTGTTCTTCTAAGGCGGAAAATAGCAAGCTCACTAGAGCACCTCGAATGCTTAGGATTACTAATTTATAGCACAATTTTATCATTTCAGCAAAACAAAAACCCCGAGAGATCGTGGCTTTTGTTTTATCAAAACAGTATTTTACAGTCTGGCGAAGTGGGCGAAGGCCTTGTTGGCTTCGGCCATGCGATGAGTATCTTCTTTCTTTTTAATCGCAGCACCGGTATTGTTGCAGGCATCGACTAACTCTGATGCTAGTTTTTGTGCCATTGGAGCACCTTTTCTGGCTTTAGCAGCGGTAATAATCCAGCGAAGTGTCAAAGTTTCCTTGCGGGCGCTATTTACTTCCATTGGAACTTGATAATTGGCTCCGCCGATTCGTTTGGATTTTACTTCCAACAGTGGCCCTACATTCTTTATCATTCGCTCCAAAACATCAAGTGGACGTGCGTTTAATCTTTTGGATGAGTTTTCCAGTGCAGAGTAGATAATATTTTCAGCAACAGATTTTTTGCCGTTATCCATAACATAGTTGGTAAATTTAGTCACCAAAATACTGCCGTATTTTCGGTCCGGCAACAATCGGTGTTTTTTAATTTTTTGATGACCTCGTGACATAATTTTTTAGAAGTTAGGTTTTGGGTTAGGATGCCAGTTTGGAAGTAGAAATTTGATGGAGAAGTTGGATTAATCCTACCTCAATTTCCAACTTCTATTTCTAAACCGGCTTCTTAACCCTAACCTGGTTTTACTCTTTTCCTCTTTTAACGCCATATTTACTCCGGCCTTGCTTACGGTCTTTAACACCGGCAAGATCAAGTTTTCCGCGAACAATGTGATATCGCATACCAGGTAAATCTTTGACACGACCACCACGAATGACTACAACTGAGTGCTCCTGTAAAGTATGGCCTTCTCCACCGATATAAGCATTGACTTCCATACCATTTGTTAGTCTGACACGCGCAAATTTACGCAAGGCAGAGTTTGGTTTTTTCGGAGTCATGGTTGAAACTTTAATACAAACTCCGCGTTTCTGCGGGCAACCTTTGCGAATATCAACAGGGCGGTTTTTCAAAAAGTTGAAACCGCGTTTTAGGGCCGTTGTTTTGGACTTGTTAACTGGCTTGCGGCGCCCGTGTCTAATTAATTGATTTATTGTTGGCATGTTCTAATTGATGTGTCCTGCCACTGATTATTACCACAGATTTAAACCGATTATTTCCTTATCTGTGACTATCTGTGACGTAGATCTGTGGCTATACACTTCCTTTATTATGTAACTAATTGATTATTGCAGAAATTTCTTTAAAAGTAAATACCTAAACTTTACGATATCCAGTTCCGGCTGGAATTAGGCGACCAATGATAACATTTTCCTTCAATCCGCGAAGGTTATCGGTTGCGCCAGTAATCGCAGCATTGATCAGAATTGAGGTTGTTTCCATGAAAGATGCAGCGGAAAGGAAGCTTTCGGTTTTCAAAGCCACGCGGGTAATTCCCATTACGACTTCAACATAATCAATTTCTTTTTTGCCCTTGGCTTTGAGAGCCAGATTCTGGATTTTAATAGCGGTGACGTCATGGATTGAACCCTCGAGATATTCGGAATCACCAGGTTCGACAATTCGGGCTTTTGAATTCATTTGTCGGACAATGACTTCCAAATGCTTATCATTTATTTCCTGACCTTGTGAAGCATAAATTTTTTGAACCTCAGTCATGACATAACGCTCTGTGAAATCACGTCCGGCAAGTTCGCGTGCAACTTGAAGGTCAATGTGACCATCTGTTAAAACCTGCCCACGTTTTACTTCATCGCCGTCCATAATTTTTAAACCAACCATTTCGGAAACAACATATTCTTTAACCGCTTTACCTTTGGCAACAATGATAATAGAGTTATCGGAAACCTTAATTGTACCGGCAGACTTAGCTCTAACCGGATCAATAGTCTCATCCGTAGAAACAGCAATAATTTGCTTCGATTTAGCCATTTCGCCGTTCTTAACGGCAATATTATAACCTTCCGGAATTTGATATTCAGTCTCCAATTGGCCACGACCAAGAACGGTGATGATATTTTTGTTCTTTTCCTTTCGGATGTTGGCCTTGCCGTCAATTTCAGACATTACAGCAACCAAGCGCGGAGTTCTAGCCTCAAAAAGCTCACCGACTCGCGGCAAACCAGCAGTAATATCAACTCCAGCCGCACCACCAGTATGAAAGGTTCTCATAGTAAGCTGAGTCCCTGGTTCTCCAATAGCTTGAGCGGCAACAATACCAACAGCCGAGCCAATTTCAACTAATCTGCCGGTTGAAAGATCTTCTCCGTAGCAATGTTGGCAAACTCCCCATGATTGTTCACAAACTAAAAGTGATCGAATTTCAACTTCTTTGACGCCAGTCGCCAAAATCTTCTCCAAAGCCGCGGCGTCAATTAAAGTATTTTTTGGAAAACCGGCAACTTCTTTATTTAAATTTCGACCAATCAAGTGTTTGGCCCAATCATCATTTAGTGATTGATAAAAATCTTTACTGATAATAACACCTCTCTTGGTACCACAATCAGGCGAAGTAATTACAGTATCCTGTGAAACATCAACTAATCGGCGAGTCAAGTATCCTGCTTCAGAGGTTCGGAGAGCTGTATCAGCTCGTCCTTTTCGCGAACCGTGAGACGAAACGAAATATTCAAACACAGATAAACCTTCCTTAAAGTTTGATTTAATCGGCAATTCAATAATATTACCGGTTGGATCAGCAACCAAACCCTTCATGCCGGCCAACTGATTGAGCTGGGAAACCTTTCCCTGTGCGCCAGAGACTCGGATGATATTGATATCATTGTCTTTGTCAAAGTTTGCCAACATTGCCTCTTGTAGTTCACCTTGAGCATTCATCCAGATTTCAACCGTTTTGGCGTATCTTTCTTCTTCAGTAATTAAACCGCGTCTATATTGTTGATTGATAATCTCAAGTTGATTCTCAGCTTTTGTCAAAATTGCTTTCTTTTGCGGTGGAACTTGAATATCGAAAGCTGAAAAAGTAATTCCGGACATTTGAGCATAGCGGAAACCTAACTCCTTAATATGATCAACGAAGGATGCGGTAGAATCAAGTCCAGATTTTTTGAACGACTCTGCAATTAATTTAGAGATACTTGGTTTGTCAAAATCCTGATTTCGATATCCAAGTTCCACGGGAATAATGGCACTAAAGATAATTCTGCCGACAGTAGTTTCTTGCATCTCACCATCGATTCTAACTTTGATTTTGGCCTTAAGGTCGATGATTTTTGAATCATAAGCCAAAAGCGCATCTTCTTTGCAAGCAAAAACTTTGCCTTCACCCGTTCTGCCTTCTCCAATTGTGGTCAAGAAGTAGCAGCCCAAAATCATATCAAGTGTTGGAGAAATAACCGGCTCACCAGATGATGGTTTTAGAAGATTCTTCCTTGAAAGCATAATTTCTCTGGCTTCTCTTTGAGCTTCAGCCGACAGTGGTAAATGAACAGCCATTTGGTCACCATCAAAATCAGCATTAAAAGCTGGACAAACAAGCGGATGAATTTTTATTGCTTTGCCCTCAATCAGAATCGGCTGAAATGCTTGAATTCCCAATCTATGAAGCGTTGGGGCACGGTTTAAAAGTACATGCGAATCTTTGGTAATATCTTCAAGAATATCCCAGACGAAAGGTTCATTTTTTTCAATCAATCTGGTAGCATTCTTAACATTATGAACATAGCCTTCAGAAATTAGCCGACCAATAACAAACGGTTTATAAAGTTCCATAGCCATCACCTTCGGCAAACCGCATTGATGAAGTTTAAGTTCCGGACCGACGACAATTACCGATCGGCCGGAGTAATCGACACGTTTTCCAAGTAGATTTTGGCGGAAGCGGCCCTGCTTGCCTCGAAGCATGTCTGAGAGTGATTTCAGCTTTCGACGATTATTGGCGGTAGTAGTTGCCCGACCACGCCTGGCTGAATTATCAATTAAAGCATCAACAGCTTCCTGCAACATGCGTTTTTCGTTTCGACAAATAACTTCAGGTGCACCCTGGTTAATAAGTCGTTTTAGGCGATTATTTCGGTTGATAACACGACGGTATAAATCGTTCAAATCTGAAGCGGCAAATCGACCACCGTCTAATTGAACCATCGGTCGAAGATCCGGCGGTATAACTGGTAATCGTCGAAGAACAAGCCAATCCGGTTTTAAGCTGGCAGCTTTTAACCCTTGCAAGGTTCTGATGCGTTTAACAATTTTGCGTTTTTGTAATCCGATTGATGATGCAGCTTGTTCTTCAAGTTTTTTAATTTCTGAGTCAGCATCAATTTTTTCCAAAAGTTCCAAAATCGCTTCAGCACCAATGCCAACTCGAACAACATTGCCATAACTATGCGACAAACTATAATAATCACGCTCAGAGATGATTTTTCCAATTTTGAGTGACTCAAGTTGTGATTTAGCGGTCTTATAAGCCTGATTAATTTCTTCAGCAGTAATATCTTTTGAAGCAGATGAAATTGTTGGATCTGCCGAAGAGGTTTTCTCATCTTTCATATTGGTAAATTCACTCTCAACTCTAGTTAAAATTTCCTGGCGCAATTCTTCATTAACATCAACTATTACAAAACTGGCAAAATAAATAATTTTTTCCAGATCAGACGAAGAGAGATCAAGAATTTGACCCATAATACAAGGGACGCTTCGTACATACCAAATATGAGCGATTGGAACAACTAAGTCGATGTGGCCCATGCGGATACGGCGAACAGATGATTTGGTAACTTCGACACCGCATTTATCGCAAACGACTCCGGAATAACGAACTTTGCGATATTTTCCACAATAACACTCCCAGTCCCGAGTCGGACCAAAAATATTCTCAGCAAAAAGACCATCGCGCTCTGGTTTCTGAGTTCGGTAATTAATCGTTTCTGGTTTCATAACTTCACCATGAGACCAAGAAAGGATGTCATCTGGTGAGGCAACAGAAATCCTCATCGATTTGAAGTCGGTAACATTGACCGCATCCTTAACTTCTAATTTTGGCATTATTCTCCTTTAAACTTAAGCAACTTAAGTTACTTAAGATACTTAAGTTAAATTTCCACGACTTCCTCCGAGACGATATCTTCGTCTTCCGAAACCTGCTCGGCTGCGAGCTCGGTTAATTTTTCATCTATTTCTTCGTCAAGCTCACTTTTTTCATCTGGCAACGGCTCAACTAATTTCTCGTCGATAGGCGGTTCAAGTCGGGCAAGGTTAAAAGCTTGTGGTATTGTTGGACTTTGAATTGGTTCACCTTTGATGATAGATTCGTAAGCTCGGCTTCGACCGATAACATCGTCAGACTTAATAGTCAGAAGCTCTTGTAAGGTGTGGGCAGCGCCATAGGCCTCAATCGCCCAAACTTCCATTTCACCAAAACGTTGACCGCCAAATTGAGCCTTACCCCCAAGCGGCTGCTGGGTAATCATTGAATATGGTCCAATAGACCTTGCATGCATTTTATCGTCAACCAAGTGAAAAAGTTTCATAATATAAATAATACCCACAACAGTTCGATGATCAAATGGTTCGCCGGTTTTTCCGTCATAGAGCTGAATTTTACCGTCTTCCGGTAAATCAGCTTTCTTTAATTCTTGGCGAATTTCTTCAAGCTTAATACCATCTAGAGCATGCGACGCAACTTTAATACCTTGTGCTTCCATTGCCCAGCCCAAATGAGTTTCAAAAAGTTGGCCGATATTCATACGGGACGGAACACCAAGCGGGTTCAAAATAATATCAACCGGGGTGCCATCTGGCATAAAAGGCATATCTTCTTCTGGCAATATTGTTGAAATAACACCTTTATTACCGTGACGACCGGCAAGTTTATCACCGACAGAAATTTTTCGCAGTTGCGCAACCGAGACCTCCACCATTTGATAAACTCCTGCAGGAAGCTCATCTCCGGATTCCCGAGAGAAAATTTTAACTTCAACAATTTTTCCACGTTCACCGTGAGGCAAACGCAAACTGGAATCACGGACATCTTTAGCTTTTTCACCAAAAATTGCCCGGAGCAGTTTTTCTTCAGCAGAAAGTTCAGTCTCACCTTTTGGCGAAATTTTCCCAACCAGAATATCACCAGCGGTAATTTCGGCACCGACACGAATAATTCCATTTTCATCCAAGTTTGACAACGCTTCCTCTGAAACATTTGGAATATCGCGAGTTAGAATTTCTGGACCTAGTTTGGTGTCACGAACTTCCAAAGTATATTTTTCAATATGAATAGATGACAAAACATGGTCTTTTACTAATTTTGACGAGATAATAATAGCGTCTTCATAGTTTCCACCACCCCAAGACATAAAGGCTACTTTTAAGTTACGACCCAGGGCAATTTCACCGTCTTGGGTTGCTGAACCGTCAGCCAATAAATCCCCGGATTTAACAATATCACCAACATTAATGCGTGGTTTGTGATTAATTACAGTGCCCTGATTTGAACGAACAAATTTTGACAAGAAATATTCACGTTGATTACCCTTTGCCTCTTTAACTCTAATTAAATTTGATGACACATGACTAACTGTACCTGGTGTAATCGCCAAGATAATTTGACCCGAGTCTTTGGCTGCAGCACTCTCCATACCAGTACCGATAATTGCTGATTGCGGTTCAACCAAAGGAACAGCCTGCCGTTGCATATTAGCACCCATCAAAGCCCTTGCAGCATCATCGTGTTCGATGAACGGAATAAGCGCCGCCGTAACAGAAATAATTTGTTTTGGTGAAACATCCATAAAGACAACCGAGGTTGCATCGGCAATCGTTGGCTCACCGCCATGTCGGACGATGACTTTTTTGTCTTTAATATATCCTTGCTCATTAACTTCAACTGAAGCAGGGGCAATAATCGTGTCTTCCTCTTTTGAAGCATCTAAATAAACGATTTCGTCTGTAACTCTTGGCTTGCCGTTTTCGAGAATAACTTTTCTATAAGGTGTTTCAATAAATCCATAATCGTTAATTTTTGCATATGATGCAAGATATCCGACCAAACCGATGTTTGGTCCTTCAGGGGTTTCAATCGGGCAAATTCTGCCATAGTGAGTAACGTGAACATCTCGAACTTCGAAACCGGCCCTTTCTCTTGAAAGTCCGCCTGGACCGGTAGCAGAAAGTGTTCGCTTGTGTTCAAGTTCGGAAAGGGGATTAGTCTGATTCATAAATTGTGACATTTGCGAGGAAGCAAAAAATTCTTGAAGAGCTGCAACAATCGGACGGGAGTTAATTAATTGCGCCGGAGTCGTCTCATCTGGTTCGGATATGCTCATTCGGTCTTTGACAATTCTCTCAACACGGAGCAAACCAACGCGAACGCGGCCCTGAATTAGCTCACCAACGGCACGAATTCGGCGATTTTTCAAGCTATCAACATCATCAGGCAAAGCTGCTGGATTGTTATTTAATTCGATCACTTCTCGGATAATATTTACAAAGTCTTCTTTTAATAGAACGCGGTTTTCCGGAACATTTTTAGTATCAACCTTAAGTCTGGCATTAATTTTATATCGGCCGACGCGACCAATATCATAGCGTTTGATATTGGAAAACATCGCTTCAATAAAAGATTTTGCGCTTTCAACTGTTGCTAAGTCTCCTGGACGAATTTTTTTGTATGTTTCAACCAAGCCTTCTTCATAATTTTTGGCTGGATCTTTTTTAAGAGTGGCTTCAATGTAATGATTTTCGTCATTGACATCGACATCGGCGAACAAGGCTTTAATTTCTTCGTCATTGCCAACACCAAGAGCACGTAAAAATGTGGTGACCGGGATTCTGCGTTTTCGATCAATTTTAACTGAAATGACATTTTTAAGATCTGTTTCAACTTCCAGCCAAGCGCCACGTGATGGAATAATTTTTGCACCAAAAAGTTTTCTGCCGGCAACTTCATTATTAGCAAAAAGTACTCCATAGGAGCGAACAATTTGAGAAACAATGACGCGCTCAACTCCATTGATGATAAAAGTTCCTCGGTGAGTCATAATTGGAAAATCGCCCATAAACACGTCAGCTTCTTTAATTTCTTCAGTTCTCTTGTTAAGCAACGACACGCGTACTTTAAGAGGCGCTTTATAGGTTAAATTTTTTTCTCTGGCCACCGCTTCTGGCACTTTTGGCTCGCCAAGAAAATAATCTCCAAAGGATAATGACATCACTTCGCCAGTAAAATCCTCGATTGGAGAGATTTCATCAAAGAGTTCTCGCATTCCCTCGGCAAAAAACCAGTTATATGACTCGGTTTGTACCTCAATTAAGTTCGGTAGTGGAACTTCATGAGCTTTTTTCTTTTCTAGAAGACGCTTATTCACAAGTTGAGTTTTCACTGCCATTACTCTCTCCTTATTTTATTCTCAAGTGACTCAAGAGATTTAAGTGACTTAAGATGGTATTTTTTAAACAAAAAACTTACCCAATGTTGGGGCACTGAAAAACCTATCCCTTTTATGCTGTGATAGAACTCATTAACCGCTCAATTATTTCTTACAAATTAATATTATCAGACACAAAAAACTTTGTCAACCCCTCCGGCTGGCAACGGAAAACCCCTCCTTTTATTAACCTTGTGTGCATGCAGTTATTCCTGCACTTATTTGATAGTACATATAATAGTATAGTGCGATTAAAAATATTGTCAACCAAGTAAGGGGGACGGTTCTGGATTCGACCGACTCACCACAGGTCTTTTGAGCACGCTTTTGACTAAACTCTTATTTTATAAAGTCAAAAATTTTGCCAAGTAAGCTATCTAAATTTTCTCTGATCGCAGCGGAGAAAAATATTGGAATTATTTTAATTTTTTTAAAATCTTTTGCAATTTTTATCTTGCTTTTTTCATCCAAGATTTCTGATTTTGAGATTGTGACTAATATTCGTTTTTTGGCTAAAACTTTAGAATAATCATTTAGCTCTTTAAGCAAAATTTTATAGTCCCCTGCTGGATTTTCTGATTCAGCTGAAATCATTAGCAATAGTTCTTTTGTTCTCTCGACATGTTTTAAGAATTTGTCCCCTAAACCGCGGCCAACAGATGCGCCTTCAATTAGCCCTGGAATATCAGCAAAAATAAATTCCTTATCATAAATAGTTACCACGCCTAAATTCGGCTCCAGAGTTGTAAATGGATAATCGGCAATTTTTGGCCGAGCATTTGAGACAACGGAAAGTAAAGTGGATTTACCAGCATTTGGAAATCCAACAAGTCCAACATCGGCTATAAGTTTAAGCTCCAATTTAATCTCTTTCTCTTCGCCTGGCAAACCCTGTTTGGACCACTCTGGCTTTTGCTTGATTGATGACGCAAAGTGCTGGTTTCCCCAACCCCCATTGCCTCCGCGTGCGGCAATAAAGGTTTGACCGACTTTGGTCATATCGATGACGATTTTTCCATTTTCAGAAATTGTTGTCCCTTGCGGAACCAAAAGAGTTAAATCTTCTGCCTCTTTGCCGTGCATGTTTTTGCCTGTACCATTTTCGCCATCCGCGGCTTTGAATGATTTGCGACTATCAAAAAAAGTTAGTGTGTTAACATTATTATCGGCAACGAAAATTATGCTACCACCATTTCCGCCGTCTCCACCATCTGGACCACCATTTGGACGAAATTTCTCACGCAAAAAAGAGACGGATCCATCTCCACCCCTGCCTGCTTTTATTCGAATTGTTACTTCATCTGTCATTTATATGATTATAAACTAAAAATGGTCTCCAGTCAATTGGAAACCATTTCTAGATATTACAAAAATCTTTTGTTTAATAAACGAAGCCTTTTATCACTGAATCATGAGTAGAAACCACTCGGCGGGAGGTTACTCCCCAACCAGCGTAATTCATTTCCGAGACAGTAAATGAGTCGCCATCGACAGATTCAATGTAGGCAACATGGCCCCACCATGACTCACGGGTGACCATAATAGCGCCTGGAACCGGAGTAGATCCAGTTGCATAGCCTGCGCGTTGAGCGCTTCCAAGCCACTGTCCAGCATTGCCCCAACTGGCAGGAACTGCGCGGCGAGTTGCAACATAATAAGTGCAATAACCGTAAGGATATCCATTGAGCTTGGTCCCAGCTTTTAGATTAACAACAATGCCTTTAGAGTTTTTAGTCGTCCCGGCAATAGTTTTAGCAGCAGTTTTATTTGCTGCGGCGATTTGTGCAGCCGTTGGCTCCCAACCGTCAGGCGGAATTTTTAAGGTATCACCAGGCTTAATTAAATCTATATTTGTCATATTGTTGGCAAATTTAACAGATGAAGCTTTAATATTGAATCTCATTGCCAGGCCAGTTAGTGTGTCACCGGCCTGAACAGTGTAGGAGATATTTTTAGTTCGCGGGCCAGCAGTTGTGTCAATAGCGGTTGCAGTTGTATCTGACACCGTAAGTTGAGTCGCAGTAGTTTTTGCGGCAACAGAAAAAACACCACTGTTTGGATCAGTTGGAGCTGATACAATTTGCGCAACTGCAGTACCGCTATTTTGAATAATTGGCGTGTACTTTGAAATCGATGTTGCAATCGCAATTTGGCTTTGTGGATCGGCAGGAATCAGATTATACAAATTATCAGCTCCGCGAGCAACAATGACGTTACAGAGCGCGACACCCAAACCAAGAATCACGATAACGAAGTGTGGAACAAGTTTTTGTTCAACTATAAAATTCTTGGCCGATTTAATTCTTTCTACCGCTTTAAAAGTGGTAGCAGACAAGGCTTCTTTATCAGAAAGCCGTGACCAGAAAGCCAAGAATTGATTTGAAAGTTTGAAATGGTTTTTGCTTTTGACCAGCTTCGCGAGTTTTGTTAGCTTATCCCGCAAAACGTTTTCCCCTTGAACTTTTATTTTTATCGACTCCGTACTAAGCGGAGGTTCATCAGACGGAAGCAAAGCTATAATGATCTCCTTAATCCTCACCAACCCTATGCTTACTAATTATTAATCTCTATCCGGGTTGGCCTGTTTTTTGGAAACACATCATCAAGTTTATCAGCCATTGAAAATCTTGTCAAGGCTTTTTTGGTTTTTACTTTATGAACTTTATGAACTTTTAACTATAATGTTTGTTTAGTTTCTTCGATACGAAAAGCTACGACTTTGTCACCAATTGTATATTTGGCACCGGCAGCAAGCCCAACGCCAGCCTCGCTTCCAGCCGAAATTGATGAAACTTGATCCTTTTCTCGACGGAGTGACTCAATTTTACCGCGCCAAATTTCTTCTCCAGCAGAGATAATTTTCAGCATTTCACCGGTTTTGAATTCTCCATCGTTCGAGCGGAAACCGACGACAACACCTTTTTTGTCATTTCTAAATTCGGCTAGAATTTCACCGCTTCCTGTTTCAATTTCAGTAACGATTGGCGGCAACATTTCTTCTAAAATCTTTTTGACATCATCAACTAGTTCATAAATTACTTGATATTCAACGGCGTTAATTTTTTCTTTATCAATTATTTTTTTAGCAGGTAGCGAGATTGAAACGCGAAAAGCTAAAATTACTGCCTTAGTGGCATTTGCCATTGCGGCATCTGATTCGGAAATTGCTCCGACACCGTCGGAAACAATTTTAATTTTAAGCCCTGGATTTGATATTTCGCCCAGTGATTTTTTGATCGCTTCGAGTGATCCGGCAACATCAGATTTGATAATTAAGTTGAGTTCAACGATATCAGAATCGGTTTTGCTGACAGATTTAGCAATGTAGCGACGAGTGGTGTTACGCTCAAGAAATCTCTTTGCGGCATTTTTGGCTTCTTTTTCTGATTCAAAAGTTACCAATCTCTCGGCAAAGTTTGGCAGCGACTTTAAGCCCGCAACACGAACCGGCATGCTTGGACCAGCCAAGACAATGTTTTCCCCAGTCCAGTCCTGAAGAATTCGCACTTTGCCATAAACCGGGCCAATTGCCATTGCGTCACCTAATTTCAAGGTTCCATTTTCTATCAGAATAATAGCTAATGCACCAGCGCCTTTGTGATAATGGGATTCTATCACAATGCCAGTAGCAGGAACCTCGGGGTCAGCTTTTAAATCCATCGAATCAGCCTGCAAAAGTATCATTTCTAAGAGTTGATCAATGTTTTTACCGGTTTTGGCCGAAACTTCGACAATAATAGTTTTGCCGCCCCAATCTTCACCAATAAGTTGATATTCAGAGAGCTGCTGACGAATTTTCATAATATCGGAATCCGGCAGATCAACTTTATTGATCGCTACTATAATAGGGACGTTTTGGGCTTTTGCACTTTCAATTACCTCTTTTGTTTGCGGCATCACTCCATCATCTGCGGCTACTATTAGAACAACAATATCAGCAATGGTTGCTCCGTGCGATCGCATAGCCGAAAAGGCAGAGTGACCAGGTGTATCTATAAAAGTAATAGCTCGAGTTTTCTTTTTGTCTTCAGGATCAGATACTTCAATATTGTAGGCCGAAATATGCTGAGTAATTCCACCCGACTCCCCCGCCGCTACATGGGTTTCGCGGATTTTATCCAAAAGTGAAGTTTTTCCGTGATCAACATGACCCATAATCGAAACTACTGGCGGTCGAGTTTCAAGAGATTTAGAATCCGTTACTTGCGCCTTTTCAGAAAACTCTTCGGCCTGAGCGTCTTTTGGCAAAATTTCTAATCCCAAATCATCGCCAACAATCTGAGCAGTTTCAAAATCAATATTCTCATTGATATTTGCCAGGACACCGTTTTTGATTAGCTGGCCAATAATTTCAGTAACAGGAAGCCCGGAAATTTCAGCAAAATCCTTGACAGAAACGATTTCCGACAACAAAACTTTCTTTTTAGCTTTTGGCGTGGCATCGGCAATATCTGTTGTATCGCGTTCAACAAAAGCCGGCAGTTTTGCCGCAGCCTTAATTTCCTTCTTTGAAAATTTTCTCTTCTTAAAAGCCATTCTATTTTATCCGTGTTTTATCCGTGTCAAAAATCCGTGTAGTTGAACTTCTTTGAAAGTTTTCGTTTTTTAAATGCCGTGAATTCAATTGTATCACTCTTACGCTTAAAAAACAATCTTACTGGCTTACTAGTGATGTATTTATACTGATTTGAGTCGATCGACTCAAATCAGTATATCAGCCCAGATTAGGTCAGATTAAATAATCGTTTAAGATGAGATTCAATATCAGTTTTATCAACCCGCAAATAGGCTACATATTTGCTAATTCCATATTCTTTAATTATCAAATCAACTTCGTCGGCCCGAATATAA
>JAPLVG010000001.1 GCA_026397235.1 Candidatus Berkelbacteria bacterium | reverse complement strand
GCAATGATATCTCTGATCCTTGCCATTTCCCCTCAAATATTTTCTTGATTGATTCTTATTCTGTGTCGATTCTGTGCGAAAAATCTGTGAAGTTCTATACGCAAAAAACTGGCCGATTTGTGGTCTACTTTATTATAGCAAAGTAGTTAATATATTTGCTATATAACTCAATCAGTTTGAAATTCATGATGAAAAATGTTATCATTTTATTGCATTTGCGCCCATAGCTCAGTTGGTTAGAGCGCTACATTGACATTGTAGAGGTCAGAGGTTCGAGCCCTCTTGGGCGCACCATAAAAAAATTGGGCTTTCTTTTTTTTATTATGACAAAATCGCAAGGAATGTTTATTGCAATTGAAGGTTTGGATGGGTCTGGCACTTCAACCCAGGCGGATTTGCTGGTAAATAATTTGAACAAATTGAAACGGACAGCATTTCTAACCAAAGAACCAACGAACAATTTGATTGGTGGGTTGATCCGTGGAACCCTAACGAAAGATTGGCAAGCTTCGCCGGAATGTTTACAATTGCTGTTCGCCGCGGACAGAGCGCATCACTTAGATCGGATGATAATCCCAGCGTTGCTCAAAGACAAAACAATTGTTACCGACCGCTACATTTTTTCAACAATCGCCTTTGGTTCGGTGCAGTGCGATAAAATTTGGCTGGAGGAAATAAATCGGAGATTTCTTTTGCCTGACATCACTTTTTTCATCGATGTTCCAGCCAGTAAATGTATCAAAAGAATAAAAAATACCAGAAATCAGTTTGAGCTGTTTGAAAGAGAAAAAGTTTTAGCCGAAGTTAGAGAAAATTATCTAGCGTTGGCAAAGAATAAAAAGCAAAGAATAAAAAATACAAGACTGTTATAATTGATGGTGAGCAGAAAATCGAAAAAGTCAGCGCTGATATTTTCGAACATTGTAGAAAAATATTTAAATAATATTTTTCTTTGTCATCCCGAACTTGTTTCGGGATCCTGAAATAAATTCAGGATGACGCAATTATAGTGATTAATAAATAAGGAAATATGAAGCAAGCTAAATTGAAAGTCACACTACTTTCGCACACTAAGGATCCGGAACGAACAATTGTTGCGGCAATTCGCCAATGCTACAGCCAAGAATCAGGCGCTGAACTTTGGGAAAAGGTTACAGATGATCAAAAAAAACGACTGATCAAGCAGGTAGTCGCCTCCGGCCATACATCAACAATCGAACACGCAAGTTTTACTTTCGCCATTGAAGGCGTGTCGCGAGCGTTGACCCATCAACTCGTTCGCCATCGCATTGCGTCATATTCACAAAAATCTCAACGCTATGTTAAGGATGGCGGGTTCGAATTTATTTTGCCACCAACGATCAATAAAAATTCCGAAGCCAAAAAAATCTATTTGAATGGACTAAAAAATATTCAGGAAAATTATGGAAAACTGCTGGCGCTTGAGATTCCAGCCGAGGACGCCAGAATGATTTTGCCAAATGGCTGTGAAACAAAAATTGTCGTCACCATGAATTGCCGGTCGCTTTTTAATTTTTTTGCCGAAAGATTGTGCATGAGAGCGCAGTGGGAGATCCGCCAAATGGCGACTTTAATGTTAGTTGAATGTAAAAAAATTGCGCCGGATATTTTCAAATATGCCGGGCCAACTTGCGTGACGGAAAAAATTTGTTGGCAAGGAAAATTAAATTGCGGCAAGCCAGCGCGAAATAAAAGTATTGAACTGCGGGAAAGATTTTAATGATCCGTCTTTTCTGTCATTCCGGACTTGATCCGGAATCCAGTATTTATTAGATAGATGCTGAATCAAGTTCAGCATGACAGGAGAATTTTTATGAATCTAAAAACTGAAGATAAAGAAATTTACGACGCAATTGAGGCAGAAAAAAAACGCCAAGCCGAAGGATTGGAAATGATTGCATCAGAAAATTACGTTTCGGAAGCGGTTTTGGAAGCTGCCGGATCAATTTTAACCAATAAATATGCCGAGGGTTATTCCGGCCATCGCTATTATGGCGGCTGCAAAAATATTGATGAAATTGAAACACTGGCAATTGAAAGATTGAAAAAACTTTTCGGCTGCAAATTTGCCAACGTTCAACCACACTCCGGGTCAAGCGCTAATATGGCGGCGTATTTTGCAATTTTAAAACCAGGCGACAAAATTTTAGGTCAAGCCATGAATTCTGGCGGACATTTAACTCATGGCGCTAAAGTTTCATTTTCAGGACAATTATTTGAATCGCATACTTACGGCATCAACGAAAAAACCGGCTTAATTGATTATGATGATGTGATGAAGATTGCCAAAGAAGTCAGACCAAAAGTAATCATGTGTGGCTTTTCCGCTTATCCGAGGCAAATTGATTTCTTAAATTTTCGCAAAATCGCCGATGAGGTTGGCGCATATCTAATCGCTGACATTGCGCACATCGCCGGCTTGATAGCCACTGGATTTCACCCATCACCCATCGGCGTTGCTGACATTGTTACAACCACAACCCACAAAACTTTGCGTGGACCTCGTGGCGGCGTAATTATGACAGACAATGAAGAACTGGCGGCGAAAATCGACAAAGCGGTTTTCCCTGGAATTCAAGGCGGGCCACTGGAGCACATCATTGCTGCCAAAGCCGTTTGCTTCAAGGAAGCGCTGGAACCAAAATTCAAAGAATACATTGGCCAAGTAATTGGCAACATGCGAGTGCTTTCTGACACACTTCATCACCTGGATTTTGATTTGGTAACTGATGGCTCTGACAATCACCTAGCACTGATAGATTTGCGAAATAAAGATATTACTGGGGCTGATTTTGAATCTGCACTAGAGGCGGCTGGCATTACAGTTAATAAAAATTCTGTGCCCGGCGATGACAAGCCGCCAACTATTACTTCCGGTATTCGCATTGGCACGGCTGCGCTGACAACCAGAGGTATGGGCCCAGCGGAAATGCAACGAATTGCCGAAATGATGAATATGGTGGCAGAAAATATGGACGATGAGGAAAAATTGGCAGATATCAAAGAGGAAGTCCGCGAAATGTGCAAGAAGTTTCCAATCTAAATAAAAAATCCGTGAAATCGTTCCACGGAAATGTTCCTTTCAGGAAATCAATGTTGCTGTTCTGCTTAACAACGCGTTGGCAGTCTCAAGTTCTGGAATATGAACACCGCACCGGTGAGTTTTTTCTGCATTGATGAAGTCTGCCCGACCTTCATAGCCTTCACGAACCAGAAAGATCCGCTCGATTGGTTCCGGATCCCATCGCAGAAGTGTGATCAAGTAACCGCCTTTAGCAAATGGCCTCAATGAGACCAAACACCAGAAGTTGAGATTCACATCAAATATAATAGTGCTAATCCTCGGATGAAGAAAAAGCTCTGTGATTTCGGCATAAGTCACAGTTTCACGCTCCTTTTTTCTGGCTACAAAAGTTATAGCAAAATATGTCAGAAAAATCAATTTAAATATCTAGCCTTTGGTCAAAAAATTATTGTTAATCTTTAAAAGTTGTGATAGTATTTAATTAATCTAATCCGTTAACTCGGCAACCCCAGCACCAGAACAAGTTCGGTGCGGGGCAGGCCAACCTTATTGGATAAATATTTATCTTTTTCGCAAACATGGTCTAACCAGCCATCTAGAAAAAGCGCAAATCGCAGCGAATCCCTCACCCAGAAAATTATATGCATTATGTTTATGTACTAAAAAGCCTATTAACCGGAAGATACTACGTCGGTTATACTATTGATGTTGATAAACGACTTGCGCAACATAATGCAGGGCTGTCCCGCTTTACAAAACATGACAAACCATGGGAAATAGTGTATCTTGAAGCATATAAACTTGAGAAATTTGCGCGTGAAAGAGAGCGTCAACTCAAGAGATTCAGTCAAGCGTGGACAGCTTTAAAAATTCGAGCGGGTCTTGATTTTCTGGGTGAGGGAGAACGAGTAAATTAAGACCTTTTTGGGATGGAACCTCCAGCCCTTTCTGCGGAAAGAGCTGGATCCCACAGCTACTGGTCTTTTTTAATGTCATTCCTTGCTACGACAAGGGATCTTGGCTGTCATTTCGTACCTGATACGGAATCTTAAGATCCCCGGATCTGGCTTCGCCGTCCGAGGATGACGAGGAGTCATGAAGTCATATTATGTTTATATTCTGGCAAGCAAAAAAGATGGCGTGTTATATATCGGCATTACTAATAACTTGATCCGCCGAGTTTATTACCACAAAGGACGATACAAAGAAAGTTTTACTCAAAAGTATTTCATTCGACGGTTAGTGTACTTCGAACAGTTAAATGATCCTTTGTCTGCAATTAAAAGAGAGAAACAATTGAAGAAATGGAAAAGAGACTGGAAAATAGAATTAATTGAAAAAGAAAATCCAGAGTGGAAGGACTTGTACGAAGAGATTAAAAAATATTAAGATTCCTGGTCAAGCCAGGAATGACATGAGGAGATAAAATGACTGAAAAAAAATTCGAAATTGATGTGATTCGCCACAGTTTGAGCCATGTTTTGGCAGCAGCAGTAATGGAGATGTTCCCTGAGGCTAAGCTGGGAATTGGGCCTGCAATTGATAATGGTTTTTACTACGATTTCGACTTACCGCGAACTTTAATTCCCGAAGACTTGCCACTTTTGGAAGAAAAAATGCGCCAGATTATTGCAAGAGATGAGAAATTTGTTCGAGTTGAAATTGCTGGTGATGAAGCGATAAAACAGTTGGCTGGCCAACATTACAAACATGAGCTGATAAAAGAGTTGGGCGATGAAAAAATCTCTATTTATCAATTGAATAGATCCTTCGACTCAGCTCAGGATGACAGCGAGGCTGTCAATTTCATTGACCTATGCAAAGTGACCTATGCAAAGGCCCGCACGTCGATTCGACAGTTGATCTAAAATCTACCGGCTGGAAACTAGATAAAATCGCCGGTGCTTATTGGAAAGGCTCAGAAAAAAACAAAATGTTGCAGCGAATTTATGCACTAGCTTTTGAAGGCCAGGATAAATTGGCAGAGTTTATACAAAATCGTGAAGAAGCCGAGAAACGCGATCACCGAAAAATTGGCCAAGAATTAGATCTATTCTCGTTCCACGACGAAGGTCCTGGTTTTGTTTTCTGGCACGACAAAGGCTGGTTTATTTTCCAAAAACTTCTGGAATACTGGCGGCAAATTCATCGTCGCGAAGGTTATCTTGAAGTTAACACCCCAGTATTACTTTCTGCTGATCTCTGGAAGCAGTCAGGGCATTGGGATAATTATCGAGAAAAAATGTTCGTAGCCAAAACCGCCGATGATAAAGATTTTACACTCGGCGTCAAACCAATGAATTGTATGGGTGGAATTTTGATTTTCAAAGAGAAAATTCATTCATATCGTGATTTGCCAATCAAAATGGGAGAAATTGGCTTGGTTCACCGCAACGAGAGTTCTGGTGAAGTTCATGGGCTAATGCGAGTACGACAATTTACTCAAGACGATGCACACATTTTCTGCCGGACCGATCAAATTAAAGAAGAAATCTTAAAAGTTTTTGATTTGTGTTTCGAAGTCTATAAAAAATTCGGTTTGGAAATTGATCACATTGAGCTTTCTACACGACCAGAAAAATCTACCGGGTCAAATGAAGCTTGGGGTGCGGCTGAACAAACAATGAAAGATATTTTGGTCGAAAATAAAATTGAACATAAAATTAACCCAGGCGACGGCGCATTTTACGGACCGAAATTTGATTTTCACCTAAAAGATACAATCGGTAGAACCTGGCAGTGTGGTACAATTCAACTGGATTTTGCCCAGCCGGAAAATTTCGATTTATTTTATGTTGATGATAATGGCGAAAAAACCCGACCAGTTATGATTCACCGTGTAATTTTCGGCTCAATCGAAAGATTTTTTGGCATCTATATTGAAAATGTTGCCGGTGTTTTTCCAACTTGGCTGGCACCGGTACAAGCAATT
>JAPLVG010000020.1:64369-65131 GCA_026397235.1 Candidatus Berkelbacteria bacterium | reverse complement strand
CTTCAGTCTGCGAATAGAAAATCATTTGCCAGGAGGTGCCGGGGTTTTCAATCACCGTTGTCGGGCCCCACATCAATGATGGATACTCACCACTCTCATCGAGAGCAAAAACCGGTCGGGCGGAAAACCCGATTAACAGAAAGGCAAATAATATAATTAATATTTTATTCAACTTTGCCATTAATTTACCGTCAGTGTGTATGTTAATGTTTTTCCTGAAGTTTTAATTACGTTGGCAGAAAAAGACCAAACTACTTGCGGACCGGCCAGTTTGCCGTAGAGCCGATCACTAATCGAATTCTGATCAACTGTTGCCAAATTTTTACTGTCAGAAAAAATGTCGTCAGCAATCGTAACCGGCTGATCAATGGTTAAATTTGAAACATCGAGCGTAATTTGAACAGTATCACCGGAGCGAAAAACATAGTTCGGCCGGCCGCTGGCACCGGCAGTGATATTAACCAGCGTTTTTTTGACACTGATAATACCATTACCGATATTTAATATTAACTTCCCATCTGCAGCTTTATTGATAGCGCCAGTTGTTATTGAATAACCCGGGGCTAGACTATTGTCAAAAGTCGGATCAATCGAAACCGGATCAAAGACACCGCTGTTAACAGCAAATAAATTGAAATTTGTCGGTGCAGCAACGGGAGTAGTTTCATTGGAGAAGAAATTTACCGCCAACGAATTAACAATGATAACGCCGCCGCCGCCGGGACCACCAAGACCACCGGTTGCTGTCAGGACATGACCGGG
>JAPLVG010000020.1:26366-64321 GCA_026397235.1 Candidatus Berkelbacteria bacterium | reverse complement strand
TTAGCATTAACATCAGCATTAGAAAAAACATTTAATTTTGATGATTGGAAAACAAGACCAAATCCACCACCGGCCCCGCTGGCATTTCCGTGATCAAGACTAGTGCTATTACCGGTTGCGCCGGCGCCGCCGCCGCCGCCAATGCCGAGAATTCCACTTCCTGCTGATCCGCCAAATTTACTTCCCTGAAAAGCTTTGCCGCCATTCTGTCCTCTGCCGCCCAAAATTTGTGCTCCATTGACAGTAAAATAGTTAGTTACAGGAGTGCTTGCTGATTGAAGACTGTAAGATAGTCCGCCGACAGACACATCTGCCGGAGCACCGCCGCCAGGCTGATTGTCATTACAGTGCAAAACATAGAGGTCGGCCGGAATACCACCCGGTTGCCAGCCATCCAAACTGCTGCCGTTGTATCCGTTGTCCGTTGGCAAAAATTTTTGATCCGCTATGTAAGGTAATATTTGGAGCATCAAAGACCACGCGATCACCGATAACCACAGTCCCGTAGATATCAATTGATTTATTATATTTCAATATCATACCGGCACCATCGCTGATAAAACTGTAACAGCCATTCGAATATGAAGTATCAGCCCAAACTGTTGGGGTCGGCACAGAACTGCAACCGTTGTAATTTGTTTGCCAAATTCTGTCGGCCGGCATCGTTAATCCGGCAGAAGAAATGAAATGGGCCGGATTGTATGATTCGGCTGTTTGAGTATAAAACTTTTGGCTGATATAGCCTCCAGCGCCAATATAAACAATTGAGTTTTCGGGAATGACTAAAGAATCCGAATTGGCAAGAAAAGTTACTGCTTTGGCTTTCTTTGCTTTCTGCAACAGATTGGCACCTAGCCCGATGCCAATACCCAAAACTAGGACAAAAACCAGACAAACGATGATAATTCGACGTCGTGCCAAAACCTTAAAAACTTTGATTGGCTTCATATCCCCTCAACTTTATGAATCATTAATTACTTTTATTATACCAACTGAGCAAAAATCTAACAACTAAATCTTCTGATAAAGACCTGTCAAAACTGCTTTATCGATAATGTGAGGTTCGGCTGTCTGGGTGAAACTTTCGAATGATGATGCTGCTAAACAGTCGGCATCAAGAGCAAATAGTGTAAAAATATACCGATGTTTTCCGCTTGGTGGACAAGGCGGGATGTATTCCGACTTGCCGGCTGAATTTGGAATCTCCTCGCCGACAACTTCATCCGATGCAATACTGATTGTGGCTGCTGGAATATTTATTACCAACCAATGGATAAAATCACCACCAGGTGCGTCTGGGTCTATCAAAGTAATAGCCAAACTCTTGGCGCCATCAGGAATTTCCGACCAAGACAAATTCGGTCGAATCCCCTCGCCTGCACAGGTAAACTTAACTGGAATCTGCCCCCCATCTTCAAAATCAGTCGAAGTAAGTTTCATATTTTCTCCGCAACTCATTAATAATCTAATAGTTTGTTGCGCCCTTCCGAAGCGAACCTTCGTCGGCGAGGGTCGCAGTCCTCGAGACGAATTTGAGCGAAGGAGGGCCGATAATCCTCATTGGATTTAGATATAACTTTTCTTTTAGCTGTTTTTCTGACAGAACTTTCGATAATATTAGTCCGTACGATAATGGAATAAACGATGAAAAACCGGCGATGCCGCTGACTCTCGGTTCCGGCTCGTGATCGCTGGCAATGACATCAATGGTACCATCAGCTAAACCTTTTTTGATCGCAATGATGTCATCGCGATTTCCCAGCGGTGGATTGGTTTTTGTTGATAAATCGGCGGCGGTATAAGTAAAATAATGTGGGCAAGTTTCACAACTGAATTTTAAGCCAGATTTTTTTGCACGACGAATTAAATCTACTGATGATTTTTTATTCACATGCTGAATATGTAATCTGCCACCGACTTTTTTCAGAACTTTGAGATAATTGTTGACATACTGCGTTTCAAGTTCTGGATGCTTGATACTGGTTTCATAGTCTGGACTGCAATGTGCCATCACTAAAACATTTTTTGCCAAAATTTCCGCCAACAATTTCAAATCGCTAAGATATTTTCCATCGTCCGAGAATCCAATAACAAAATCTTTAATCGCGTCAACATCAACCAATTCTTTCCCTTCTAAATTCTTAGTTATTGCCGAAACCGGCAAAGCCGTACAATTTCTTTTCGCTGCCAGTGACTTTTTGATCGCGGAGATGTTATCCAGCGGTGGCTCGGAATTGGCCATATAAACCACTGTCGAAATTCCCGACTCTTTGGCAGTTTTCGTTTGGCCGGCAATATCATTCCGCAAGTGACAATGCAAATCGATGATTGGATAATTAATCATAATTTTATTATATCAAAAAATCATCCCGATTCTCTGGCAGGGGTACGAGGGCTCGAACCCCGATTAACGGTTTTGGAGACCGTCGTTCTACCATTGAACTATACCCCTATCAGAGGTCTAGGATGACTTTTTAATAAAATACTACTTGGCCTCTTTGTGCAAAGTCTGTTTTTTATCTTTTTTGCAATATTTTTTCAATTGCAATCGTTCTTTTTGCAACTTGGTATTTTTTTCAGTCTGGTAATTTCTTTCTTTGCAAACTTCGCATTCTAAAGTTACAACATTTCGTGCATCTTTTGCCATACAATCCTTTCAGATTTATTTTTCCTAGTTTTCTTCCTTCTAAAATAGTGTCCCCGAGACAATTTTGTCACAGTAATTTCCAGGTGTTGGTGCCACTCGAGACAATTTTGTCGAGATGGAGCCGATGAAGGGACTTGAACCCATAACCTTCACTTTACAAAAGTGTTGCTCTACCATTGAGCTACATCGGCAAACAAAATTTATCAATCCAATCATTAATTACTCTCAATAACTCTTTGTCAGAATATCTTAGGGAGATTGTCCCGAATTTAGAGACTTTTTTGTACGAACCAGTTTTTCCATGGTGAACAAACGTCTTACTAAACTGGTTAATGGGAATATTTGTAATTCGTGACCAAAAAGATTTTAACTGCATTTCATTCTGATCGTCGTATACATGAAGCAAAAGATGTAATCTATTTTCATCAATTCCGCAAACTGTTCTTAAAAATGCTAGAAATAATACAATCATCTGTGGATCACTGTTGCTAAAAACTACGCTATTACCCATCTTTGTTCCCTCTCCCCAGTAAAGCATAATCCCAGCAACACGCAAATTTTCTTCTTCCACAGTCAAATTTTTTTTAATCTGGAATTGTTTTTTTCCAAACTTCGTCATATGAAGTAATTTACTAGCATCACTGTGGTTTCTGCATATGATCAAACTCTTTTTCATAAAATACCGAATTCTCGAAGCAGTTATTCCTAATTTTTCAGAAATCTGGTTAACTGATAAACCAGAATTATACAATTGGGATATTTTTTTCTCAGTTTTTTTCATAAACCGATTATATCATACCAATCTATTGGTTAACAATTAGTATGATAAAGCCTCACCAATCCGAATCGCTAAAATTTAGCAATTCGGATTGGTGCCCTGCACTAGTCTAGTAACTTACACCCTACTCATCATACCCTATTGAGCGTAATTTGGCAATAATTTATTGATTGACAATCTCAAATGTTCCCAAAACGGGAACATTTGATTCGTATCATATTTCGATCAGAACAAAAAAAGGTTTTGAAATCTCCAGTGAAATTTTGCTTGACAAGATATGCAATATTTTGATAAGATCTAAACATTATGAGAGAGAAACGAACTTATGGCTACGTGCCCTAAGCAACGCCTCTCACTTTTTGTTTTTTTATCCGCACTGAAAACCGACTTGACTAATAATTATTTTGAAAGATAGTTTTTTATCTGTTTTCTAATAAACCTTCTGCCGCTGCCGCTTTTTAAAAACTTTTCTCTGCCCAGTGCATCCATTTTATTTTGATAGCCTTCCGTGTATATCAGACGCCATTGGCCAGATTTCTGTCTTGTAAATTTGCCACCAGATTTTGTATTGTGTTCCAATAATCTTCGATCAACATCAGTCGAAAATCCGATATACCAAGATTTATCAATAATATTTTCTATAATGTAAACGTAATACATGCTAGGTCATTGGTTACAAACAAATTCAGTCGCGCAAAATCCCATAATTGAAAACTCGGATCACAAGACACTCCAAACCCTGGCAGTGCCACGTGAAGCGAGCAATTAATTATTACCGTAGCGTAAAATTCGCTTCGCTCATCACGCTACACTCCAAAAGCTCGCACAAGCTCGCTTTTTACGTGGTGCTGGGAGTAGGACTCGAACCTACGAAGGCGTAAGCCGTTGGATTTACAGTCCAATGCGTTTGACCACTTCGCTATCCCAGCAAATATTGTTTGTAGCGTAAAATTCGCTTCGCTCATCACGCTACACTCCAAATCCTGGCGGCGCCACGTGATCGTGGCTTGCCACGATTTTACGTGGAGCCGATGACCGGGCTTGAACCGGTGACCTCATTCTTACCAAGAATGTGCTCTACCAACTGAGCTACATCGGCGAAACAAAAACTGCCCCTTTCGCTCAATATTCTATCAGAATTTCCAGATAATTTCAACGGGGGGTTAGCTTAGTTTTGACGCCCTTGAGTGCTCGCGATGTTTATCCTCGGCAACTGATGCCAATTTTTTATATTCTTGGTTTGAAATGTCCAACGACGCAGCCCGCTTCAATGCTTTTGATGCCTTGCCATATTGCCGTACTTCCATATAGGCTTTGCCCAAAAATGCCTGATATTCGGCATCAGTTCGGGAGATATTAACAGCTTTGGAAAATGCGTCGATTGCTTTATTGAACTGCGACTGCGAAAAATAAATTTGTCCAAGACCGAACCAGGCCCGGTCATTATCGTGGTCTAATTTTGTCGCCATTAAAAATGATTCAGCGGCATCAGATAAATTTTTCCCCATAACCAAATAGATAAATCCAAGCCGCTCATACGCCCAGGCACATTTGTTATTTTTACATATGGCATCAATTAAGATATTTTCCGCTGAAGCATACTTTCCGCTTTCAATTTTTTCTCTGGCCGATTTTAACAGCTCTGATAACTCCTCGTCATAAGCATCAAGTTCATCGGTCGGTTCAGTTCCTGCCAGTAAAACTTCCGGTAATTCCTCCGGAGTTTTCTCGTTTAAGATTTTTTTCGCTTCTAAAATTGCCGCATCGTCATCAAATGATTTCTGCTCGCGTCTTCCCAAAGTTAAACTCGCCGTTTTTGGAAATCTAACGGCGATAATGACAAATACTGCCGCAACGCATACTATTATAGCTATCTCTAACACTCTACCTCCAATTTCGTCCCATCTTCAACTTCGACTAAAACCTTTTTAGCTAAGACATTTTGCGAGATGACGAATCCTGGGCCTTTTTCAGTTTTGATTTTTTCGCCAATTTTTGGCAAGTTTTTTGCTGCTTCCTTATATTCTTCCAATTCATATTTCAGACAGCACATTAACTTTCCGCAACAACCTGTGACTCTATTTGATCCCATCACCGCTAATCCCTGAATTTGTGCCATATCAAGCGTCACAGAATCCAAATCGCCTTTTAAAAATCTCCTACAACAAAGCACTTGACCGCAACGGCCACAACCGCCGATAAATCTGGCTTCGTCGCGAGCGCCAATCTGTTGCAAACGGATTAACTTTTTGAATGTTGATGCCAAGTCCGATACCAGTGAGCGGAAGTCCACCCGTCCTTCGGCAGCAAAATAGAAAGTTAATTTCTTTTCATCAAACGATAATTCGGCATCCATTAATTCCATCGGCAAATTGTGAAATTCAATTTTCTTTTGACACTCCGGAATCAATCCTTGAGCCATTTTTTTATATTCATTGTACTGCTCTAAATCTTTGCCGGATAACTTACGGATAATTTCAATTTCTGGCTCACCACCTTCTTGGTCATCTGACTTCGATTCTTTCAGATGATCTCCGCCAGCAGGTGGATCAACAACAATCGCCACCTCTTTACACTCTCTTGTTTCAACCAAAAGCCAATCGCCGGCGACAAATTCAAACTTTCCACTATCGACTTCAATAGTTTGTCCGCTACTTTTTATTTTAACTGTTACTTTTGCCATATTTAATGTCCAAAAATAAATTTTCTAGAATTAATCGCTTACTTGTCGTAATTTTTAAATTCCTTTTGGCCGCCAAAATTGACTTGATAATTCGAACTTTGTCTATTTTTGGGTCCTCCGGCAGCTGATTTCTCAGTGAGGAAAGTATAGTGTTTAATTTCTGATCTAAACCAATATCATTGCTCCACTTTTCCGCATCTTTGAAAGATTTTTTTAAGTTGCCTTTTATAATTTTCCTAAATTCGTCCAGAACTTCTTTGTCAGCAGTAGTTTCTCTATCATCAAAGCGGACAATTTGACAGCGTGAACGGATAGTCGGCAACAATTTCAAATCATTCGATAGTAATATAATAGTTGCAGTTTTTGCTGGTTCCTCCAAAGTTTTTAGCAACGTATTGGCCGCTTCCAAACCCAATTTATCGGCGTCTTTGATTATCGCCAGTTTACCGCTGCCGTGACCAGGAGTCAAGTTTATTTGCCGAATCATTTCTCGAACAGCTTTAACACCAATTTCACCCTTCGAATTTTTTTCCCCAACTTCTGGTCCAATTTCTACCGTATCAAAGTCGGAAATGCCGGCATTTTTGGCAAAATCTTTGGCCGCGGCGTATGAAACCTCTGTATTCGATCCATAATAAATAAAAGATGAAACTTTTTTATCCTTCAAGTTTTGTGCCTGCGAATTTTTATTCATCCTACTGTCAAATCTAACAGATTTCGCTTTGATTGACAATAAATTGCGACTACGAGATAATATAAGAAGTTAGTTAATGGGTTAAGAAGCCAGTTTAGAAAACAGAAATTAGAGGTAGAAGTTAGATGTCAAACATCCACTTCCAATTTCAAACTTCCAAACTGGCATCCTAGCCTTAACCTAATTTCTATTTATGAACGATTCATCACAATTTGCTGATCAAGTTCTTGTCTGCAAAGATTGCGGTGACAAATTTATTTGGACCGTCGGCGAGCAGCAGTTTTTTTATGACAAAGGTCTGCAAAATGTTCCAAAGCGCTGCAAACCTTGCGCCGAAAAGTTTAAATCACAACTGCGGGAAAAACACCCAATGCAGTGGATTAAATGTAAGAAATGCAAAAAGAAGGCTGAAGTCCCCTTCGAACCAAAGTCAGAAGATATTCTCTGTGAGGATTGTTTCAACAAAGAAATCGCAAAACGAAATGAAAAAATAATCGAAAAAGGCCTAAAACTCCCGGAATAGTTTTTGTTTTGTCATTGCGAGAGCCGATGTTCTTCGGCTCGTGGCAATCTAAATAAGAATTTTATGGCCAAGCGGCCATTTTTTTGTTTGACAAAAATGTAAAAATTTTATAAACTACTCCCAGACAGAAAAAATCTGACAGGAGAAAATGCTATGGCAATGATGTACGGAAGAATGATTTCTGTTGCCGATCACTCGGGCAACAACGACGAAGGCAACAATTGCCAATTTGTACTGACCTGCGAGCGTCCGGTTGGCGAACCAGAGGGCGAAGTTCGATACACTCTAAACGCACGGTTTTACCGGCTCTGCCCAGAATCGGAAAAGGATGTGATGATTCCGATTTTCGGCTCGGTGCTGAAAAAAATGGCAATCATCATGGACGCCATACAGCTGGTTTGGCTAATGAACAATCCAGATGCAGCCAAGGCTCTGGCAATCCGACTTGAGTCAAAGATCTCGGAACTTCAATCTGAAATGGCCAATGCCTTAAGCGAAGAACTCGGCTTTGATGTAAAGACAGCGCTGACCAAACTCTTTGATTCCGTCGCTCAGACTGATGACAGCGGATAATCCACCAGCTTTCAATAGACTACCGCCTGCCGTCCATGTCAGGCTTTTTTTATGAAATTTATATTACCGATTTTACTCGATCGAACCAAATCGGTAATATTTTTTATCATCATTATTTAGAATTTGTTTAGAAATTAGGAATTAAATATTAGAAACTCCATTTTCGTCAGAAAATGGCTGTGTAGGTTCCTTTGGTCACGAACGAGAGCACACGAATTATTGGCTCCATAAATCGAACTAAAAATGGAAAACCAAAAACATTGCTAGCGATAATTAAGGCAAAAAGAATGATCGGGCCATATCTCTCATAAGCAATTCTGGCATCAAAACTAATGAACTGAAAAATTACTTTCGAACCGTCAAGCGGTGGGATCGGGATAATATTGAAAGCAATTAAAACCAAATTCATTTCCAGAACCAGTTCGATTGCCGTCAACCAGAGGTTTGAATCGATTGCGACATGATTCATGGTAGCAATTCGCAGTGGAATTCCAAGAATTAATGCAAATATTAGGTTTGCCGAAACTCCTGCTAATGCAACCTTAACTTCGTCAGCATCAGATTTTAGGTTTGATGGATTATATGGTACCGGTTTTCCCCAGCCAAATCCGGCTACCAACAAAAACAGAGTTCCCAGCGGATCCAAATGTTTGAACGGATTTAATGTTAGCCGACCCAAATGTTTAGCTGTCGGATCACCCAATCTATTGGCCGCCCAAGCGTGGGCGAATTCGTGAACAGTGATTGCCAAAATCAACCCAACAAGAGCAGCAATGGCAAAAACAGGTTGAGATAGTAGGTTCAGTAGAAACATAATTTTAACTAATAACTAATAGTGAATAACGAATAGCTATGGAAAGTTGAATTTTTAAAACATTTATGTTAGAATTCTTAAGTATTGTAACAAATTTGACTCAATTTTGAAAGTTGAATCGTTATGAGTTGCGGTTATTAGTTATTAGTTTTAAACTAGATATCATGGCAATTTGCACAATTTGCGGAAAATCAAAAACTGTCGGCTCAAACGTTTCCAAATCGCAGCGCCACACAAAACGATTTTTCCGACCAAATCTACAAAAAGTTAACGGCGCAGTTCTCTGTACCCGTTGTTCGCGTACTGCCGTAAAAGAAGACAAGTAAAAATTAGTGTGATAGTAAAATCGCCTAGTTTACACTGAACGCAGTGAAGTGGGCGATTTTTTGATTAAACATATTAGCGATTCGGTCCGATCGGTTCAAATCACTAATATTTTTGTTCTTATATCTTATAATGTCTAATATTTTTTGATACGATAAAAAAGTTCTATCCAATAAAACTTTCCGGGGATTGGCTCAGCTGGTAGAGCGCCGGGCTGGGGGTCCGGAGATCGTCCAGCTCTTTTCTCAAAAAGGGCTGGATCTCTCCGACCAAGAAATATTATTAATTAGGATTATTTTTATGGAGACAGAGCAAATTCAAAAACGTATTGCAGAAATTACCAAAGAAGAGCAGGAGGTCAAAACCGCTAAAAAAGCGATTAAGGATCAGCTTGAGAATGATTTGGAATATGTCCAGGCCCGTGATGAAGCAAAGAAAGCAAATCTGAAAAAGAAAGCAATTAAAGACCAAATTATGCAGCTGCCGGAAAATCAGAAATTGGCGGAAACGATCAAAAACAATACGCAGGATTTAGCAGTACTAAAAGATATTCTTTCGGCCGAACTTTTCGACTACTTTCAAAAGTCAAAAAAGGAAGAGATTGTCGATGCTGATGGACAAATTCGCAAATTCAAAATTGAGGCAAAACTTGTGGCGGAAAAAAGCGGTTTTGGTAAATAAAATACCACGTCTTTGCAGCCAATACTATTTATTGACGCCTTGTTCTCACCTTCGGCGATATTCTTTACCTTGTCCACAGTCTTACGGCCGTGGTTTTCGTTATCTTGTTATAAAAATACTAAGCATTTTTGCCATCACGCAACTTAATGATCTTTTTACAAGCCTGCGCGACTTCCATATTGTGAGTAACTATTAGAAAAGTCTTATTTTCATTGCGATTTAACTTTTTAAGAATATCCATAATCTCCATAGATGTTTTTGAGTCCAGCTCCCCTGTTGGCTCATCAGCTAAAATTATCGCCGGGTCATTCATCAGAGCCCGAGCGATTGCCACTCTCTGCTGTTGACCGCCGGAAAGTTCTGATGGCTTATGATTCATTCGGTCACCAAGGCCCAACATTTTCAAAAGTTCTTTTGCCTGATTTATTCTAACTGATTTTTTCATCCCACCATATCGCCCGGCCAAAACAACATTTTCCAATGCCGTTAATGTTGGGATTAAATTAAATCCTTGAAAAATAAAGCCGATCTTTTTCGCTCGCATCCTGAAGGCTTTTTTCTCCGGTAATTTAGTCATATCAATGCCGTCGATTTCCAGTGTACCAGCATCTGGACGATCCAGCAGACCCAAAATATGCATCAGCGTTGACTTGCCACAACCAGATGGGCCAATGATTGCAGAGAAATCCCCTTCCCGAACTTCAATATTAACTCCACAAAGTGCTTTGACAATATTTGTCTTAGACATTTTGTAAGTCTTTTCAATTCCCTTGGCTTCAACAACTATTTTATTCATGTTATTCCTTATAATTCTCTTATTGCTTCAACAACTTTAAGGCGAGATGCCCGAATTGCCGGAATCACCCCGGCAATAATTCCAACAATAAACGAGAAAATAATAACTCCAAGCAAAAAGTTGGTTTGGATCAGAAATATCTCCGCACCTTTAGCGGCCATTTTATTGTTGACCAAGGTTGCAGCTAAAACTCCAAGCCCCATACCAATTGCGCCACCAACAAGACCGATAAATCCAGCTTCCAGTGTATATTCCCAAGCAATCGATGAGGGCGATGCGCCTATAGCCTTTTTAATTCCGATTTCTTTTGTCCGCTCGGAAATCGACATTACCATGGTATTGACGATCGAGAAAAGTCCAACAATCAAGGCCAACATTGCGCTGCCTAATATAATTGCGTTAAATGTTGCTGAAGCTTTATCAATCAACTCGCCCATTTTAACTGGTGACATAACTGTAACGTCCTTGCCAAATTGATCTTTAATCGCTGCTGCAACTTTTTCCGAATCAGCACCATCTTTCCAGGCAACTGCCACCGAGGAATTCACATCTTCAGTTTTTAATTTTCCACTATCATTTAACGATTTCATAAATGGATTCGAGGCAATCAACAGTTCTCTCGCCGGTTTAATATTCATAAAAACGTATGAGTCCGGTCCAGTCATTGTTTTCGCCACAACTCCGACTACCTTAAAATCTCGGCCTCGAATTTTGTAAGTATCGCCAGTATGCAATTTCTGGTCAGTCGCGATATTGATGCCAACAACAATTTCGTCGTCTGTGCTGTTTTTATCCAGCATCTTACCTTCGCGCATATCCATCGTTTCCCAGTTGCGATTTTTGAAATCGGAACTGTTGTCAGCTCCATAAATTGTTGGCGACTGGCCCATGCTAACTGATGCGTTGTCTGGGTCCGGGTCGGTGACCAAAAGTGAAACCATGGCTGCAACATTTTGCACACCATCCACCTTGGCAATTTTGTTGATTGTATCAAGCGGCAATGTACCACCAGTAGAATCATATGATGACCCCTTGGGCGAAACTGTAATTTGACCAGTAACGTATTTCTTCCCCCCTGAGATCATCTTGTTTAATTTCAAGGCCATTGAACCCATAACAGTGAAAGCAAAGATGCCAATAACAATGCCAAAAATGGTTAAGAACGTTCTAAATTTTCTCCGCCACATATTTCGCAAAATTTCCATTTGTCTCCTTTTATCTTTAATTGCCAAACCATCGTATCATATTTTTGTGATAAAATTAATAGAAATTAAGCATGGAGGTGTTATGTCAAAAAGAGACATCGTCAAAGTTGGTGGCAAAAAGAACTTTTATGCCGTTCGCGACAAAGATGGTAAGTTTGAGGAGATCGTTAATATTGGCGACTCAATTCACGAGGATTATCGCACTCATGCTAAAAAAATCGTCAAGCCCGGCCATGGTCACGAGGGTGATTTGAGGAAAAAGAAATAAAAAAAACGGCGTCATGTTGACCACCGTTCAAGCACCTCCCCCCCCCGTTTGTTCATGTTCTGACCGCCATGATCGCCTCATCGAGGCTGTCGGCCACGATCTCCAGTGCGCCGCAGGTCAGTTCGATCTTGTAAGACGCGCTCTGCCGAATGTCCACCTTGCGACCAGCGCGGACCAACTCGTCCAGCGGTCCATACGTCTCCGCTCCATGCCTCGTCGGGAAGTAGCCGTTCGGGCCGTACATCTGTTCGTAATTCCACGGTCCGAACACGAGACTGAGATTGAGCTGAGCCAGCGCATCCCAGACCGAGCCGGCCTCAGCCCAAGTGCCTCGGGAAGCGGGATCGAAGTCCAGTTCGCAGAGCCGGTGGCATAGCCCAGCGGCACGCAAATTGCCGTCTCGTGTCATCAGCACCAGCCTATTGCCTTCGGCAAGCCTGACAATGATACCACTGAGATTCATGCTTTCTCACAACCCTTCAATCTTGATGTAATCGCTCGTCGCATATATTATCAATAAATTACTAATTTGTCGATAGCTTCGGCCTTGGCTTGATTGACTTCTAAAAAATCTGCTAGAATAAATACATATCAATATGTCAGACAAAAATCTTGTAGCTAGAATTGGGCAAATAGCGACCAAGGGAAAGCACAAGGAAAGATTTCTCTTCGTTGGAACAATAGAGCCAAAGGATTCTTTGGATCGGTTTTTTTATTTGATTGAGATAGATACTCCTTGGGTTGATGGCGAAAAAATAAAAAAAGCTATTGTTGGAACTTTGGGTGACGACTGGCATGATGGCAGTGATAATGCCGACAGTTTTGAGACTGTAATAAAAAAAATCAATGCCGCGCTTGGCGATGTTTCACAGGCTGGTGAACATGAGTGGATTGGAAAATTAAACGCTATTGTTGGGCTTATTTCTGGTGGCGAGTTAATTTTTTCTCAAACCGGTAAAATTTCTGGCTATCTTTTCCGCGGTAACAAAATCTCTCATATTACCGAGAAACCAGTCGAAAATGAAGAAGCTCACCCACTCAAAACCTTTGTTTCAATTATTGACGGCAGCGTTGCCGCGCTTGATAAAGTGATAATTGCCAACACTGAGTTCTACGCACACCTATCGCTTGATCGATTGCGCCAAATTTTCGCCACACTGTCTTATAAAGATGCGATTGCCGAGATTACAAAAAATTTGCGCCGGTCTAAAATTCGCGACGTTAATTTAATGGTCTTCGATTTACTCGATGAGGAAAACCAACTAGAAGAAGACGAAAAACCTGACATTATTTTCTTGGATGATATTCCCGATTCGGCGCCAATGCATTATACTAAGATGTTTTTTAAAGGCTTGGGTCGCGGGGCAAAAGCTACTGGTCGTGGCGCCAAGAAATTTGGTGAATTTTGGTCAAAACAAATCCAACCAAAGGTTTCTTCTGGCACTAAAAATATTGGTAGCCGAATTAAAGATTCCTCCGGAAAAACTTTGCAGCCAATCACAGAACGGCTTGGCAGCGTTCCCCGTGTCAATTATTTCAACCGTAAATCAAATAAGAAATCAGGTTTTCTGTCTGGAACCAATTATTTTTTTGCCAACTTGATTTTATGGTCAAAAGCACTTGCAAAACCGGAAAATCGCAAATATCTTTATATTACAATTTTAGTTGTTCTTTTGGCCATCGGATTCATTAAAATCCAAATGAATAGCAAAAAGAACCAAAACATTAACACCTCCAATCAAAATATCGCCAATTTAGATTCCGCCAGAAGTTTATATTCCAAAGCGCTGGATGATTTGGGATTAAAGAAAACTGGTGCTAAAGATGAATTGATTGCTGCACGTGATGCGGCTTCTAAAGCAACATCAACGCCGGCAATTGCTGATGAAGCTAAAAATTTACTGGCACAAATCCAGGCCAAGTTGGATACTTTGAATGTTGCTACCCGGATTTCCGCCGCCACTAGCCCAACTTTTTCCTTTTCGGACAACGGAATTAGAACTTATGCCGTTGGCGCTAATCTTTTCTCAATATCAGCCGATGGCAAAATTGCCGAGTACGATACCCGGGCAAAAACTGCCGAAAGTTTTGGTCAAATTGACAACAATTTTGGAAAGGTTGTCGATGCCATTTACAATGACAGTGATAATTCCATACTTCTCCTGACTGATAAGCCAACTGTGGCTAAATTAGACATTAGTTCGAAATCAATTGCAGAGATCAAACTGGTAACCGATGCAACTTGGGAAAAATCAGCCGCAATAGCAGTTTATTCGTCTAACATTTATTTGCTGGATGGAGACGCTGGCCAAATCTGGAAACACACTCTCTCTTCTGGTAGCTATTCAAAAGGTGTGTCATATATTACTAAACAACCGATCCCGCTTAAGGGCAGCGTCAAAATAGCCGTTGACGGCAATGTCTGGGATTTGAAATCCGATGGCGTGTTGGTAAAAATTGCTAAATCGGTTGAGGATACAAATTTTACGCTTTCCGGAATTCCAACACCTGATACAAAAATCACGGCCCCGGTCAATTTCTTCACCGACCAAAGTTCGAATTCTTTGTATGTTCTAGACAAATCAGCCAACCGTGTTTTGCAATTTACTAAAACTGGTGTTTATCAAAAACAATATGTTCTCGATAGTTCTTTGCCGCTAACAGGTTTCGCCGTTAACGAAAAACTAAAAAAACTTTGGCTCATCTCCGACACCAAAGTCTTCGAACTCGACACCTAGAACTTCTACTAAATTATCAATTTCTTATTCTAAATATTATGATAACATTTATTCAGATATAGTCCGTTCGGTACAAATCTGAATGGAGGTGAAATGAGAAATATAGAGTTTGGGGAAATTACCTGGACACTCATCAATATAATCGCACGGGTGCCAAAAGCACTACTTGGCTCTTTTTTAAATTCCAAGTCGCTCGATAATAATTTGAATGGCAATGAATTTCTGGCTGATAAATTAATCGATCATTTAAAAAATCTAAAACGCAGCGGCTATATTGAGTTGAACAAAAAAACTGACGGCTCATACGACATCAAACTTACAACTAAGGGTAAAATTAAAGATCTAGAAACGTCTCGCGACGATCGAGAAGATGGAAAAATCAGAATCATTTCTTACGATATTCCGGAAACAATGGCGAGTAAACGCCGACAATTTTGTCGCTCAATTCGGAGAATTGGTTTCAAAAAAATGCAAAAGAGTTTGTGGATTTGCAAGTTGATAAAGGCCGATGAAATCGATTTGATAATTGATGAATTAAAACTACGTGATTACATCGCCTATTTTGTTTGTTCAAAATCAAACGCCGAACCGCATATCAATAAATTGTTGTCTAATTGAACTATCGTTTCGCGATTTGATTTATATTGTTTGATTCATTCTCATTCAGATTTGTCCCGTTCGGTATAAATCTGAATAAACACTCAGTGAACAACGCAAAACAAATAAACATCACTGCAAAAACTCTGGCTGATTTCCGACACCAAAGTCTTCGAACTCGACACCTAAATCTTTAAATAGCAATTTTATAGTTATCGGATTACTCCGATTTTTTTGATTGATTGACAAAACAAAATATTATCGATAAAATGCGGTTATCACTGGAGAATATGGAGGCAGTAAATGCCCACACTGGAACTTGACGGAACCATACCTCAGTACCCTGAGATCAGAGATGACGGAGTTACCCCTGCTGGTTTCGGAAATGTTGACGGTGACAAGCCGTGCTTTTGCGCCACGTACAATCGAGTCAGTCTGTACATCCCACATTTACTAACCGACAACCCCGAAGTCGCTAAACAGATTTTTGAAGCAGCTGTTCCAATGCTGGAGAATTTCTGGACAGCGCCCGGAAACTTCAGCTTCGTCGTCACCATCGACGGGAAACAACGATGTTTTGATGGAAAACACGCGTTTTCACACGTCCTGATCAGCGAATACACAAGCTGATCCAACTAACTGGTTGTCACGAGTACGGCGATCAGTTTTTTTATTCAAAGTTCTACATCTTCTCTGGGGCCGAGATCCCCATTAACATTAAAGAGATTTTAAGTACATTTCTAGTTGCCAAAACTAAAAGTAGGCGAGAGCGAGTAAGCTCTTTGTCTTCGGATAATACCTGACAGGATGAATAGAAGTTATGATATGCTCTGGCAATTTCGGTGGCAAAATGGGGGAGCGCCTGAATTTGAAATTCGCCACTGACTTTTTCCAGCACGTCGGATAATCCAGCCAGAGTTTTTATCAGCACAATCTCTTTTTTATCTGTCAGTTTTTCCAAGTCTTGCGGTTTGATCGTCCCCTGCCCATTGGCAATTTTTTCTGCCTCGACTAAAAGCTCGGCATCGGCATTACGCAGAATACTGCAGATTCGAGCGTAAGCATATTGTAGATAATAAACCGGATTTTTTTCTGATTGCTCCAGCGCTACATCTAGATCAAAATCAATAATTGACGACGTTGCCTGGGAAATTATCATGTATTTAAAAACATCGGCTGGAACTTTTAGCTTGGTAATTAAGTCGGCAAAATTAATGAAATTTCCCAGTCGCTTCCCCATTTGCTTAGTTTCGCCATCTTTTTTAAGCCGAACATTTTGGTAAAGAATAATCGATAATTTACTTTCGTCACAACCAATAGCTTTCATTGCGCTTTTTAACCTGGCAATATGGCCGTGGTGGTTAGCGCCCCAAACGTCGATGAGGCGGTCATTACCACGCTCAAATTTATCCTTGTGGTAAGCAATGTCCGTTGCAAAATACGTCGGAGTTTTGTCAGCATCAGATCGGAGCAAAACGGTTTCCCGATCATTCGGATCCAAGTCATTTGATGTAAACCACAACGCGCCTTCACGGGAATTAGTATGACCATCGGCTTTTAGCTTTTCAACGATCTTTATGCTTTTACCAGAGTTAAGAAAATCGCTTTCATAAACAAAACGGTCGAAAGAAATTCCCAGCGCTGCAATGTCCTCTTTGATTCGTCGGATAGTTTTTTCCAACCCAACTTTAGCAAAAAAGTCCGACAGCTCACTATCTTTCAGCTCAGAGATTTCAGTTTTATGTTCAATTTGAATTTCTTCTGACACTTGTCGCAAAAATTCGCCCGGATATCCGCCTTCAGGAAAATTAAATTTAGGATCGGATTTGACGGTATAATAGTATGCCAGTGTGTCAGCAAACTTTTTAATTTGATTGCCGGTGTCATTAACATAAAATTCTTTCTCGACATGATAGCCTTGCCAGGACAGAACATTTGCTAATACCTCACCGATTGGACCGCCACGAGCATTGCCTATGTGAAGTGGGCCAGTCGGGTTGGCCGAGATGAATTCAACTAAAACTTTCTGATCTTTACCAACTTGGCTTTTACCAAAGTCAGTTCCAGCCTGTAAAACTGATTTAAGATATTTGTGAAAAAAATCATCCGATAATTTAATATTAATAAATCCTAGCCCAGCAATTTCTGCACTTGTGATGTCTGATGATTTTAAACCGGCAACAATTTTCTCAGCAATTTCTTTGGGATTTACCTTATTTTTCGAAGCTATTGCCAGTGCAACAGAAGTCGAATAATCCCCCATCTTATCACTTGGTGGAATTGTGAAATCAAAACTCGTCGGAACCTCATATCCGGCTACTTTAATGGCAGTCTCAATTTTTTGTTTCAATTCTTCCATTTGTGCTTGACAGTTGGCTAGAGTTTATCATAGACTACTAGAGTTTTACTAAATTACGATTAACTATTTTACATAGTACCGACAAAGCATTATAATGTAAATAGAAGGAAAATATTTGCTCGCTCGTCATTGCGAGAGCCAAGATTCTTCGGCTCGTGGCAATCTGGATTGAAAAGATTGCTTCGTTCCTCGCGATGACAAGACAGTTGGGTAAATAGAAGGAAAATATGGCATTTAATTTTGGACTGCTAAATCCGCTCAAGTTACGATCGAACTCAAAAAAACGTAAACCGATAAACAAAAAGCGGTTATTAATTATAATTGGCTATTCACTGTTAGCTGTTTTGTTGTCGGTTTCGATAGTTTTTGCTTGGTATTCAAAGGATCTGCCAACACCTGACAAAATTGCCAAAATGCAACCGAGTCAATCTACAAAAATTTTTGACCGAAACGGGGTTTTGCTCTACGAAACCGGAGACTTGAAACGGACTCTGGTTACCTCAGATCAAATTCCACAAAATATTAAAGATGCAACTGTTTCTGTTGAGGATCAATCATTTTACCAAAATCACGGACTCAATTTTAAAGGAATTGCCCGCGCAGCTTTTCGCGACATTTTTCATATTGGCTCCGGAACACAAGGCGGATCAACAATTACCCAGCAGTATGTTAAAAATGCCCTGCTTTATTCGAATCAAACAATTTCCAGAAAAATTAAAGAAGTAATTCTTTCAATCGAGTTAGAGTTTATGTATTCAAAGGATCAAATTATGACCATGTATTTGAATGAAATTCCCTATGGCGGACAAAGCGCTGGCATTGAAGCAGCATCGGTTATGTATTATGGAAAACCGGCAAAAGATTTAGATTTGGCTCAAGCAGCGACACTAGCTGCGATTCCACAGGCCCCGACTTACTATTCTCCATATGGCACCCACACAGACAAATTAGTTTATCGTCGAAACTATGTATTGGATCAAATGGTCAAAATGAAATATATCACCAAAGACCAAGCCGATGCTGCCAAAAAAGAAGATACGACAACAGTCGGGACAGTTATAAAACCAAGAAAAATGTCAATGCTGGCGCCACACTTTTCAATGTATGTTTTAGAGCAAGCTGCAACAGAGTTTGGTGAGCAACGGGTTGAAAAAGAGGGCTTATCAATTTATACCTCACTTGATTACACCCAACAGCAGTTGGCAGAAAAAGCTGTTGATGATGGTATGGCAAAAGTCTCCAAATATGGTGGTTCCAATGGTGCTCTGGTAGCTATTGATCCAAAAACCGGTGAAGTTTTGGCCATGGTTGGAAGTAAAGATTTTTTTGATATCGGAATTGATGGCAATGTTAATGTTACAACGTCGCTTCGCCAGCCGGGATCATCTTTTAAACCATATGTTTACGCCACCGCATTCAAAAGAAAGGATTTTTCACCGAGTAAAATATTATTTGATTTTACCACCGACTTTGGTGGCGGTTATATTCCCCGCAATTATGACGGCAAAACTCATGGACCATTAACCGCTCGTTTTGCACTTGATAATTCCCTGAATATTCCGGCAGTCAAAACCACGGCAATTGATGGAATTGATAATGTTTTAACAACAGCCTCCGACATGGGAATTACATCACTGACACAAAAGGATCGCTATGGACTCTCTCTTGGGTTAGGTGTTGGCGAAATTTCACCACTGGAGCATACTAATGGTTTTGCAACTTTCGCTAACAATGGCGTTCACCACGATATCCATCCAATGCTAAAAGTCGTTGATAATGGCGGTAAAACTCTTTACGAATATAAACCAGAAGAAGATAAGGGCAAACAAGCCCTTGATCCGCAAATCGCTTACGAAATGCAAAATATCATGAGCGACAATAGTGCCCGAGCTATGGTTTTTGGCACCAATACTCCGCTTAAATTTACCGATCGACCGGTCGCAGCTAAAACCGGTACGACTTCTGACTTCCGTGACGCCTGGACAGTCGGCTATACTCCGTCACTGGCTATTGGCGTTTGGGTCGGCAATAATAATAACCATCAAATGTCTTCCGGCGCAGACGGCGTTGTCGTTGCCGCACCGATTTTTCATCAATTTATGGCGGCAGAAATGTCCGGCAAACCAGTCGAACAGTTTGTTGCTCCAAAAGAAATTCAAACTCTAACAGTTGAAAAGTGGTCAAATAAATTACCAACAGAGTTCTCCAAAGAGACAACAACAGATATTTTTGCCTCCTGGCAGGTACCGACCGACAAAGATGATGTTAATGTTGCAATTAGAGTCTGTAAATCCAACGGGTTAAAAGCTCCGGATGGCACGCCGGATAATTTGATAAATTCAATAGTTTTTTCCAATATCCACTCTGAGATGCCAAACAACCCGAACTGGGAGGGACCGGTACACGACTGGGCAGTTGCCGCAGGACTATTTAACCCGCAACCAGCTGGCACTTGCGATATTGGCCCTGGTATTTCGGTTTTAATTAATTCACCAACAGCCGACCAAACTCTAAGCGGTAACGCCACATTAAACGCATCAACATCTGGTGACACGCAAAAGGTTGAATTCTTTATCGATGGTGCTTCAATTGGTTCTGATAGCAGCTCGCCATATTCAATGTCATATAATTTTAATGCTCTAACTGCCGGTCGTCATGTTCTTAAAGTTATTGCCACTGGCAACAATGGCACAACCGATATCAAAGAAGTTTCGTTTTTTTCGCTTGATAGCAGCTTTACAATCTCCGGTGTCAGTAGTAGTCACGACAACATCACTGCACAAATCTTCTGGACGACTTCTGCTAGCGGAACTTCACAAGTTTTTTACGACACAATTTCCCACGGAAATCACAACGACTATATTTCCTCAAGTTCAAAAAACAGTTCGCTTGCTACTAACCATTCAGTTGGACTTTCGGGTCTGACGCCAAATACAACCTACCATTTCCGTGTTGTTTCTGTAAACTCAACCGGCGACATCATTAACTCAGACGATTACTCATTCAAAACTTCGCTATAATATCACCACTTCCCCCATTCCACTTCCGAAGTGTGCGATGGGAAGTGTAGAGTTATTTTGATCTTGTTATTCCCGCCCACAGGGTAAACTCCGGCGGGAATCCACAAATAGTTTCCGAGCAGATCTCTCATTCGATCCAGACATTGTTCTCTTTTTGGTCTTGTCAATACTCTCTCTAACACTACAACATATTCTTGAGACGAAACTTCTCTGGATGCTTCTAGTTTTTCAGGGTTTACTTCAATTTCGTGATCAGCTGGTTGTGAATCAGTATCAAAACTGCCGATTTTTTCACTCATTTTTTCCTCTCAACTTAATTATTAGGCTAAATACATTTAATAATAAAAAACTTTTCTGTTTCCATCTTAGATTGCAGTAGTAGTTAAGTGCTATAGGGAAATTTTGCGATAAATTATTATTCATCAAACCGGTAAACACTCTCTGGTAAATACTCTTTATCAAAAAACAATCAGGCTGATTAAATTATCGATTTGGCGCGATCGCGCCAAATCGATAATTTTGCTATAATTGATTTATGATCAAAATAGATCTGGAAAAAATCAAAAATACTACCATTACTATTTTACAAACAATTTCTGACATTTTGGAAGAAGGACACGAATTGTTCAGTTATGAGGCTTACAAAAGAAGTGTTTATTACCAACAAGGCGATCCGCGGAGACACACTAAGTGGTATTACAACAACCTTAAAAGTATCGAGCACCGCGGATATATTAAAATTGATCGAAATTATGGCAGCGTGGAACTAACCAGAAAAGGAAGGATAAAACTTATCGAAAATTCCTCTGAGAAAATGGTTGATGGAAAATGGAGGATGGTGTCATGGGATATTCCCGAAAGCTTAAAGACAAAAAGACGGCATCTGTCGCGGTCAATTCGGCGGATTGGTTATAAGCAAGTGCAAAAAAGTTTGTGGGCTTGTCCATTCGTAAAAGCTGATGAAGTTGATTTAATCATCGAAGAACTTGCACTACGAAAATATGTTGCTTGCCTGCGGGTAGACAAGACTGACATTGATGATCATTTAGTCCAATTATTTAAGGCGGATTTAAAGAAATAATATTATCGATTTGGCGCGATCGCGCCAAATCGATAATATTAGCAAATCTAATTATTAAGAACAAATTAAAAATTAAATGATTGATACCAAAGCAAACTATAACAAAGTTCTCTCAAGCGCTATACTTATGTTTTTATAACTCGAATATACTTTATAACCTAGTGTTTCGGCTTCTTTTTTGCGTTTGTCGGCAGCCATAACTTTTTTTAATTCTCCTGTTAAACCAATTTCAGCAAAATAGACAGATTTTTCCGGCAAAGATTTATTTTTGTATGATGAGGCAATCGCCAAGGCTACCGCTAAATCAGCTGATGGCTCGCGGGCTGAGAGTCCACCGGCAACCGAGATATAAACATCCTGATTGCCTAAATTCAATCCGGCGCGCTTGGTTAAAACACCGATAATAATGTTTAAGCGATTTAAATCAAAACCAGAAGCTGTTCGTCGCGGATAGCCAAAAGTCGTCGGCGTCACTAAAGCTTGAATTTCAACCAACAGCGGCCGCGATCCTTCAAGTAAAACTGTTGTCGCACTACCGGGCAAATTATCAGCTTCAGACAGAAAAAATGCTCCGGGATTTTTTATTTCCACTAGCCCTGATTCTCCCATTTTCAACACCGCAATTTCATCTGTATTTCCAAAACGATTTTTGACCGTTCGTAAAATTCTGGCATCATGACTTCGTTCCCCTTCCAGATATACCACGACATCAACTAAATGCTCCAACATTCTCGGCCCGGCAACAGTTCCTTCTTTGGTCACATGGCCGACAATAATAATCGCAACACTATATTTTTTTGCCAATTGCTGCAAAACTAAACCAGATTCTTTAATTTGAATTTGGCTACCAGCAGTCCCTGAAACATGGGAATCATAAACTGTTTGAATTGAATCGACAACAATAATTTTTGGTTCAATTTCAATTATTGCCGCTTCCAAAGCAGCAATATCAACAGCGCTAGAAACCTCAATATTTTTTCCTGATAATTTTAACCTCTCGGCTCGAAGTTTTAATTGCTGACCAGATTCTTCGCCAGAAATGTATAAAGTTCTTGGCAAATTATCGACGATTTGTAGTAGAAGAGTTGATTTCCCTATCCCCGGCTCACCGCCAAGAAGAATTACTGACCCGTCTACAATTCCACCACCAAATACCCGGTCAACCTCCGAGAAACCAGTCTGGATTCTAGTTTTGGAAGTAACAGAAAAATCGTTAAGTTTTTTTGCTGAAATTATTTCAACCGATTTTGATGATAAAGTTTCCGATTTAAATTCCTTCAAAGTATTCCACTCGCCACAAGCGCTACAACGACCGGCCCAATTTGAAAATTCATTGCCGCAGTTATCACAAACAAAAATAGTCCGTTCAGATTTTTTTACCATTTTTACTCCGAAATTTTTAAATCAATAATTCTTAAATCAATCCAGTTTTTGCCGTTCCAGAAATTTACACCTGGCTGATAAACAATATCATAGTTTGAGTTAGACAATAAATTTTTCGTATCAATGTCATGATTAAATATAATCCCTTTTATTTCATTTAATCCGTCGGAAAAACGCAACTGCAAGTGTTTATTTTCCCTACCAACAAGCCGATGGGAAATTAATTTGATGTTTGAGGTGATAAAAACCGGTCGCGGATTGCCCAAACCAAAAGGTTCTAGCTTTTCCAGTTCTTTAAAAAGATTAATTTTGATTTTGTTCTTATGAAGCTCTAAATCAATTTTTAATTTCGGTACCAAGTCGTCATCTGAAATATTTTTCTCCGCATAAGAAATCATACTATTTAGGAATTCATCATACTTTTTGCACTCCAAATGAAGACCGGCAGCACCTGCGTGGCCACCAAACCCAATCAAGTATTTATCAGTTGATGTGAGCGCTTTGGTAATATCAAAGTTCGAAATACTTCGGCAACTACCATCAAGAACTCCATCCGATTCAGATAGTATTATTACTGGTCGAGAATATTTTTCTACTAGTCGACTAGCGACTGGGCCAATGACGCCTTTCTGCCAGCCGGTATGTCTGACAATAATTATTTTGTTAGATATTAAATTCTCCCGCTCGATAATTTTAGATGCCGAATCAAAAATCTTGTCCATTTCAATTTGGCGTTTTTCATTTTTTGTTTGCAAATGAACTGCACTGTTATAGGCATCATTTTGATCTGACGTAATCAACAACTTAAATGATTCCGTGGCGTGATCCAAGCGGCCTGGAGCATTTATCCGTGGCCCGATTTGGAATCCAACAGTGTAAGCGTCAATTTTATTTTGATCGATGTTTGAAATTTTATAAAGTTCTTGCAAACCAATATTCTTTGTCTTGGACAAAACTTTTAAGCCAAATTTGGCGATAATCCGATTCTCAGAAATAAGTGGAACAACATCTGAGATTGTTGAAATTGCCACCAGGTCGAGGTTCCATTTTAGAAATTTTTCATTAATTATTTTTGGATATGACTTGGCTAGACCTTGAATAATCTTAAAGACTACGCCAGCACCGCATAACTCACGAAATGGATATTTTGAATCAGCTCTTTTGGGATTAACAACAGCAACCGCTTTCGGCAATTCGTCATCTGGTTCATGATGGTCGGTAATAATGAGATCGACTTTCTTGTCGGATATATATTTAGCGAATTTTAACTCCCTGATTCCCAAATCAACACTGATAATTAATTTGCAGCCGAGATTAATCAAATAATCAATCCCCTTCTGATTAAATCCGTAGCCGTTTACTCTAGCTGGAATATATACTTCTGTCTCCAACCCAAGAGCAGTTAAAGCTTTTTGCAAAAATGCAGCTCCAGGAATTCCATCAGCATCATAATCAGCATATATACCTATTTTTTCATTATCTTTTATCGCCAATTTTATTCGCTGGGCAGCACGTGTAAAATCAGGCAATAGTTCCGGATAAAAAAAATCCTGTTCAAAATCAGGATCTAAAAACTTATCTAGATCTTTTGCTTCAACCTGATCACCAATTATTCCACGATTATATAAAAGTTGTTGTATGATATCATCATACTTCTTTTCTTTCAGTTCCCAAATCTTTTTCATAAAAAAATTATAAGAAATATTTAAGCCGCAGCAATATTTTGTGATTCATCATTTTCAGACTCAAACTCTGAGTATTTAAGTGCTAATGCTCCAAGTTGATCGATTAAATTTCTAACTTTTTCCCTCTCTTCTAGCTTATTAGCTGAATCCTTTTCGGGGTCAGGAGGTAAATTTACATGCTGATTAAAATATTCATAAATCTCCGTTTCTAACTCCAGTGCCTGGTCATGATTTCCAGAATCAACCTCTCCAACTAATATTTTTAATTTGGCGCCGATGTCCTCAAGATCACTAGATCCAGTAGGCATTTGAGCATATCGATAAAGCACATGAGCCGCTTTATCAATTTTGTCAATTTCATTGCCAATTTCGGCTGGATTAATCGTCTCCGTCACCATAATTCCTCCATTTTTTAAATTGAAAATTATTATTTATAGTAAGCCCAACCGTTAATTCTGACATCAATGTACTCATGAATGTTCGGGCGATAAGCTATGATAATATTTTTTAAATTCTCCAGTTGTTTATCCACATTCCTTATTGTATCAAACTTAACATAAAAACCTGCATCTGTCTGAACGTATATATCAAAAGTTGTTTCCGTAATATAATACCCAGTTGGATGAATGTTGGTAATGATAAAAAATTTATTACTGATGTTCTCAGCGAAACTAATAAATCCAGCTGAGATTAATTGCTCGCCAATTTTCACCGGCATATTTTTCTGATCGGATACGTGGATTAAGTTTACAAACTCATCGCTGGAAATTTGTTTATCAACCACCCCTGCATCGTCAACCAAATAATAATTACCAGCAGATAACCAAACCATTTGCGGCTTTCTCTCTAAAACAACAATTTTTAAAGCATTTGGAATCCCGCGATAAATTGCCACGTCAGCGATCATCGGACTGGACTCCATAATTCTTTCTTGAGCTGAAGAAATACTAAAACGGAAAATGTTTTGTCCAGTTGTGACATTATTAAGTATCTGTTGTGAAGGTACTAAAGTATTCCCTTCTATAATGATTTCTTTGATCTTAAAAAAACTTGAATAGTATATCAGCCATAGCGCCACGAGAATTAATAAAATGAGGAAAATGTTGCCCCAAAATTTTGCCGGCAAATTAACTATTGGGTTATGAGTGTATTCTATTTTAGACCCAACAAAAACTTTTCCGCTGCCTGTTGGCACAGATTCTTTATTGCGGTATTTGGAATATGAATATTTTTCGCTCGACCGCATAACCCTCCAGCAACTACTAATATATCTTGCGAAGCTGACCCTGTGGGCTAATTTCTCGAATATACGAATAAATCTGATTAATTTAATGCATTATTAGTATATTAGCTATATTCGTATATTAGTAGTAATTTACCACTTGCCGACGTATTCAACTTCTTCTTCGAGAACAGTCCGAAATTCGGCCCTAACCGCATCTTTCATCTGACCAGCGAGTCTTCTGATATCATCAGCTGTTGCTTTATTTTTATTAACAACAAAGTTTGCGTGAGTTTTCGATACAACAGCGTCGCCAACCTGAAATCTCTTGGCGCCCGATCGATCTAAAAGAAACCCGGCTGATTGCTCTCTGCTGATGCCAGGATTTTTGAAAAAACAGCCAGCACTCTTTACACCAAGTGGCTGGGATGTTTTTTTAGTTTTTAGATTTTCCTGCATCTTGCGCAGAATAACATCCTTTCTGCCCTGAGCCAACTGAAGTTTAACAGAAAGAATTACTGGTCTATTTGCAAGAGAATGAAGTTTAACAAATTCTTTTAATTTAGAAGTGCGGTTTCCAAATTCAAACCATTTTGCAGTGTGACGAACAATTCTTGTCTCGTGATTTTCATCTCCAGGAATTAATAAAGTTGCTGATTTTATAAAATCTCCAACGCAGTGGCCGAAGGCACCAGCGTTGCCATAAACAGCACCGCCAATAGTCCCTGGAATTCCAAATAAAAATTCAAGTCCGCCAAAATCACGGGAGGCACTATCCATTAATAGCCGACCAATTTCAACTCCAGAACCGACTATCACTTCAGTGCTATCACCAGAAAAAACAATATCTTTTACTTCATTTTTAATATAAAGTATGGGATGCCATTTTTGGATAAATATGAAACTGCGCCAACTAAATCATCAACCTTCCCAGCCCGGAAAAAATAGTCGGCTACACCACCAACTCCCATTGATGTAAAATCTCTAAGAAGTACATTTTCTTCCAATTTATCTCCAAGATTTTCCCTTAGTTCATCAACATTTATCATTTTTTTCTCCTAAATATGCGTCGGCGATTTTATATACTGGTGGAATTCCAACAGTTACCAGCACCCAGTCCGGAGACAGATCTTCTACTAACTTGTCTAGTATCTTAGCATCGTCGTCAATAAATTCCGCCTTATTGGATTCATCTTGATTGATCAGATCAACAATATCTTGACCAGAAACGTCCTCTTTACTATCGCGACCCGGTACAAAAAATATCTCTTTTACAATAATCTTGTCAGCGATTTCTAGCGCTGGTGGAAATTTTTTTAAAAAGACTTTTGTTCGTTTGTATTGGTGAGGCCAAAAGACTGTGTAAATTTTTTTATCAGGATATTTTTCTTTAACACCTGAGAGCAGAGCGGCGATTTCAGTTGGGTGATGGCCATAGTCATCAATTACAACAACGCCGTTTTTCTCACCTTTAATCTGAAAACGACGGTCGGCACCATGAAAATCCTCTATTGCAGACTCAACAACTTTTTCGTTGATGCCCAATACCTTAGCGATAGCGATTGTGGCCAAAGCATTGCGCCGGTTATGATCACCGGGAATTGATAATTCAAATGGCAGGTCATTGATATTATTACTTTTGTCTAAACCGTAAGAGATTATTTTTGCCTTGGTATTTTTAATTTGTTTCGCCGTTTCTAAAGTATTCTGATCGTCTCCGCAAATAATAATTGTTCCGTCGCCAGCTACTTGACCGGCAAACTTGGCAAATGTCGCCTCCAAATCAGGTAATCCGCCAGGGTAATGATCCAAGTGCTCTTCTTCGACGTTGGTAATTACGGCAATTTGCGGATAAAAATTAAGAAAATTCCTATCGTATTCACAGGCTTCAACAACTGCCCACTCGCCTTTTCCAAACCTAACGGTTCCACCCAAATCGGCAACTTCTTCACCAACAATAACCAACGGATCAAGTCCAGCTTCAATCAGTGTTAAGCCGATCATTGAGGTTGTCGTGGTTTTTCCGTGAGTTCCGGAAACTGCAATAACTTTATAATCTTTAACTAATTCTGCCAGCATTTCGCCGCGCTTAATCAGTTTGATTTTTTTATCTTTGGCCGCCTGAATTTCAACCCAGCCAGCCGAATTAGGTGTAACTGCCGAGGTATATATCACGGCATCGATGCCGTCAACAATATTTGCTGCCGAATGTCCCGATAGTTTTAAATCTGAACCAGTAACTTTATGGCCTTGGCTTTCTAAAATCTGGGCTATTGCCCGCATCGAAATACCGGAAATTCCAACCAAGTGATACCACATTATTTCCTCATATATTTAGATAATTCGTTTATAATTATTTTTTCGCCGCCAAGTTTAATTGATTTGGCTAGATTTTCTCCCAACTCTTTCTTCCTTTTATCTGAGAATAAAATTTTTGAAATCGTGCTATAAATAATTGCTGGTGATAAATCATTTTCCACTAAAACGGTAGCAGCATTATGATTAGAAAAATATTTTGCATTGGCCAACTGATGATCCAAGCTAGCGTAAGGATATGGTATCAAAATGACAGGTTTTGCGAAAGCAGCAAATTCAAAAATTGATGATGAAGCTCGGGAAATTATTAAATCAGCTTCAGAAATTTTTTGAAAATCATTTTCAATAAATGCTGATGGTAAATAATTTTCAGCGATTTCTTTCGGCAATTCTTTTTTCTTTGATTCTGCTGCCGCAATGTCAATTATACCGGTTTGATGAATAACCCGAAAACTTGATGCTAATTCTTTCAATGTAGTGAAAATAATTTCATTAATTGCATGAGCACCCTGGCTACCACCGAGAACTAAAATTGCTGGTTTGTCATACTTTTTATGATTTTGTATGATTTTTTCAGTATATTCTGGTCGCAAGATCGGTCCAGAATATACTAAATTTTTGCTTGGATGATTAAAGATTTCAATCGGATAACTAACGAAAAGTTTCTTGGCAAATTTGGTAATTAATCTATTGCTCTTACCAATGATCGCATCAGACTCGTGAGCAAGAATCGGGACTCCAAAAAGTCTGGCGGTATATGCCACCGGTACGGTGGCATAATTTCCCTTAAGAAATATTACTTTGGGCTGATATTTTATGATTAAGCCGATTGATTGAAAAAAACCAATCCCCGATTTTAAGACTGCAACAAAATTATTCCAAACATTTTTGAATTGGAACTTGCCGGCGGTAATAATTTTATATTCAACATTGGATAATTTAGAATAGAACTTTTTTTCAATTGCCGAACCAACGCCAATAACAACAACTCGGATATTATCTTGCTTTGATAACTCTTGCGCCAATGCAAAAACTGGCACGACATGACCGCCCGTATCCGCCCCAACCAGAAAGATGGTTTTTTTATTCATCAATCCACTGTTTGTTTAGAAATATTAAGAAGTATACCAATTGCAGCCAAAAAAGCAATAAGAGACGTTCCACCGTAACTAATAAACGGTAGCGGAACACCAGTTAGGGGCAAAAGTGCCATCATAGCACCCAAATTGACAAAGGTCTGCCAAATAATCCAAGTAGTAATTCCGACCGCCATTAGCTGCGAAAAATCGTCTGGCGCTCTTCTAGCAATTGAGTAACCTCGGTAAGCTATCAGGCCGTAAACAATAATCACCGCCGAAGCACGTAAAAAACCTAACTCCTCTGCGATAATTGGAAAAATTGAGTCAGTCTGCGCTTCCGGTAGATATAAATATTTTTGCCGACTCTGCCCAAAACCTAATCCCCAAAGGCCACCAGAGCCGATGGCAATCAAGGCATTACGAATATGATAGCTGGTCGAAAGCGAACCTGAGTTTGGATTAAAAAAGGCGGTCAACCGTTGCATCCGATACGGCTCAATTTTAATCGCCAGCCAGACAAGAAAAACTCCGAGTGAACCACCAATCGCTAGATTTTGTAATTTTGCCCCAGCAGCAAAAAAGATTGAGGCCGCAATAATTAGTATTACGCTCAAAGTCCCCAAATCTTTTTGAATTAGCATCATCAGCGAAACACCGCCAACAAAAAGCAGAAATGGCACAAACGAATCGTTAATGTCTCCAGATTTCTTTTTACTTGAGAGCCAGCCAGAAAGATATATTATCATGGAAAGTTTTGCAAATTCTGATGGTTGAAATCCCAAACCAAAGAGATTTATCCAACGAGAACCATTGCCGGTACGAAACAAAAAAACTGAAGCCAGTAAAACTATTGTGATCCAGAGCATTGTTCCGGTATATTTATGCCAAAACTTGTAATCAATCGCTTGAAAAACCGCCCAAACAATAACTCCGATACCCAAAGAAACCAGCTGACGCACAAGATAATATTTGTCGCTAGCCTGGTTTGTAATTTGCAACGATAAATATTTGGAAACGGAATAAATCATTATCAAACCAAAAGCGATCAAACCAAAAACCAAGACCATTAAAAGGTAATCAGCTGTTTTCCTCTTTTTGTATGAATAATTCATAATTGTAGTGTCCTGCCACCGATTTTTACCACAGATTTACACAAATGCTTTATCTGTGCTTTATTTGTGCTGAAGATCTGTGGGCTTACGTCCTTATAGCTGATTTACAGCATTGATAAACTTTTCACCACGATCTTTGTAATTCTTAAACATGTCAAATGACGCGCAGGCAGGAGAAAATAAGACAACCCCACCATTTTGAGTATTTTTCATCGCAATATTAACAATTTCATCAATGCTTTTTCCACCATTAATTATATTCACTTTGGCCTTAGTATCAATAATGGCTTGACGAATTCTTGGTCCTTCAATGCCTATAACTATGATATTTTTGACACTTGACGATTTTATTACCTCGGCAAGTTGGGAAAAATCGGCACCCTTTTCTGACCCACCAAGGATAATTGTAATTGGAGTACTAAAAGACTTTATTGCAGCAATCGTTGGTGTTGGATTGGTTGAGAACGAATCATTATAAAATTTCACACCGTCAACCTGGCGAATAAATTCAAGCCGATGCGGTAATCCATCAAAATCTTTAACCGCTTTGGAGATTTCCCCTGTTTTAATTCCCAAAACATGCCCAACAATCGCAGCTGAGGCTATATTTTCTAAATTATGTCGACCGATAAGCTTTAATTCTCTTTGATTACAGACTTTCTCTTCACGGCCATTAGTTAGAAAAACATCCCCTCCCTGATTAACGTAAGCACCAACAACTTTCTCTTTTGAAGAAAAATAGTATTTTTTCGCTGCACCAAACTTGTCTAGCTTTCTTGATTCAGGATAATCCCAATTTATTATTGCGAAATCATTTTTATTTTGATATTTCAAAATGTTTTGTTTTGTTGCTCTATACTCTTCAATTGTCTGATGATAATCCAGGTGGTCATCAGCCAAGTTAACAACAACCGCAATATGTGGAGACATTTCCATGTCCTGAAGCTGAAAACTGGAAAGTTCAAAAACTACAAAATCATCGATTTTAACTTCTTCGATAATATCAAATGATGGCACTCCAATATTCCCAACCAAATAAACTTTTGCTGATGGAGTATTTTTTTGAAAATTAAAAATTGAAAATTGAAAATTCCGCTCAATAATCTCTTTAATTATTGAAGCGGTTGTTCCTTTGCCTTTGGTGCCAGTAACACCAATTATTTCCGCTGGACATAAGTCAAAAAATAGTTTAGTCGAAGATGTAATTTCTGAGCCAGATGATTTAGCCGCTTGAATTTCCGCTGTTAAATACGGAACGCCCGGAGAACGAACGATGACATTAAACTGATCGAGATTTTCCAGGTATTTTTCCCCACTGGCAACTGGCAACTGGCAACTGGCAACCAATTTTTGCGCTTCCTCGGTCATTTTTCCCACCGGAGCCCGATCAAGAACAGTAAAATTAATTCCATTTTTATACAAAAACTTGGCAACTGAGATGTTTTCAATGCCAAAACCAAGAAGCGCGACTTTTTTGCCCCTAAATTTGTCTAAAACCATATCTTTATTCTATCTTAAATATACTTTATTTCCAATGCCCAAAATTGTATAATAATACTAAACAATGCAAATAACAGGAGGATAAATGTCTAAAAAAGCAATTTGGATCGTGGTGGCTTGTATTTTAGTTGCAATAATTCTTGGCGCTGGGATCTACGCCGGAGTTAAGTACTATCACAAAAAACAGGATCAAAAGAAAACCGATGAAGCAAAAACCTCTTCTCCGACGTCAACGGTGACCAATAATTCCACAACGGCTGGAACATCAAGCACTGGCGTGGTTTCAGAGCGGTCAAACCCGGGCAATACTCATGCCGATTGGTTAACATATGCCAATTTTTTAACTAGTTATATGATTAGTTACCCCGCAGATGCCAAAATTGAAGACTTAAGTAATCCAAAAGCTGCCGACATTGCTCATTCAAAATGCATCAAGATTTCAACAGATAATTATTATGTTTTAGTTGGTAGTGCCGACACTTCAAATACTTGTTTTCGCACAGGTGTTGGCGATGACTGGTCCACTGGTCCGACTGAAACAGTAGCTCCCGCAGGCGCAAATTACACCATTACTGGTATGCATAATGAAGCCGCTTCCGCTGGGTATTACAACGATTTCTTTTTGATAAATTTACTTGATGGTGTCAATAAAATTGAATACGGTATTTCGGTTAATGAAAAATACGGCACCATAACAAAAGCAGCTGCTACCGACTTAGTCCATCAAATTGTTACGACCTATAATCCAGCAGAATAAGATTTTTTAAAAGGACATAAGGGGACGGTTCTCTTTTGAGCTCGTTTTTTACTAAACTTAAGATTTCAATTATTTTATTCTTTTATAACTCTCGAAATTAATTTTTGGCGAATCGATGTCAAAAATTTCGATAACTTTATATTTTCCTTTTGTATATGGCTGATTATTATAGAGAAAATGAATCGTCTCTAAAATTTTAATACTAGCAAACGGGCGGGATAATTTTTGGTTTCCTTTTGTTTCCAACAGCGGCAATTCACCCTCCAGCCAATAATTTCTCTGTCCGGATTTCAAAAAATTATAAATTTTACCTTTTTCTAATTTCAAAGGTAAGCACTCCTCTTTTTTTCTTTTGCCTGATTTGTAATGACTATAATCACGAAGTGCTAAATCAGGATTAAATTCCACCGCAATTCCCATAATCAATTATTAAATAATTAGAATCCGTGGCCAAAAAGTGCAATCGCCAAGCCAATAAAAGCTGAAACTGCACTAATGACCCAGAAGCGCATTACAATTTTCTGCTCAGGCCAACCGATTGCTTCTAGGTGATGATGAATTGGTGACGACAAAAACAATTTTCTTTTAAAGGTAATTCTCCAGAACCGCTGGACCAGAAAAGACAGACCTTCAATCGTAAATATTAAGGTGATAATAGGAAATACAATAATCGAATTAGTTAGAAAAGCAATGACACCCAAAGTAATTCCTAAACCCATTGAACCGGTGTCACCCATAAAAAATCTAGCCGGTTGAATATTAAACCATAGAAATGCTAGTAGAGCACCCATAACGGTACCACAAAAAAGTGCTAGGCCAGTTTTCCCTTGAACCAAACAAATTATTGCATAAGCGCCGTATGAAGTGGCAAATACTCCGCCAGCAAGGCCGTCAAGGCCGTCTGTGGCATTCGATGCGAACGCAGCCCAGACAAGAGCAATAATGAACAGTGGAATATACCAGCCGCCAATAATATGATCGCCTCCACCTGGTATGTGGATAGAGTTCCAGCCAAGCTTGGAATAAAACCACCAACCGCCAACAGCGGCAATAGCAATATATAACGGAAGCTTTTCTCGAAATCTAAGACCTCCACCGTGGACACCGATACCATAAACATTCATTAAATCGTCAATTAAACCAATTATTGACGCACTGATAAGTGAAAAAAGCGGCAGCCAAGTTGCCTGGCGCGATAAATTAAAGATAATAGTTAACACCGCGGTAGTTACCCAAATTAATATGCCACCAATTGCTGGAGTGCCAGCCTTGTGAGCATGCAACTTTGAATAAATTGGCGTGTTTTTATCAACACGAATCCGCTTGCCTAATTTATATTTATAGAGAAAATTAGTAAAAAACGGCGTCCAAATCATGGCAATTAAAAATGATAACCCCGTCAACCAGAAAAAACGAATAAAATCGTTCTTATACAGTACAATCATCTCAATTTTGTCCATAAAACTCCTTGGATTTTCAAATTTATTTAATATTTGTTAGTTATCATTTATCTTGCCACTTTTTCTCTTGTCGTACAAGAATTTTTTTCGCTGATTCATCATCATTTACTAAATATTTTACCAATCGTTCAAGCCGAACACGATTCTGAGAACCTTTTATTAAAATTAAGTCCTCTGGTTTGATGACACTATCAATTTTTTTAATTAATTCTTCGGTTGACCCAAACTTAATAATTTTGTCTTGATCCATTCCCGACTCTTTGGCCCCGCTAGCCAGATAATCAGCATTATCACCAGTAGCAATGAATAAATCAACAGATTTTCCAGCAGCCTTACCAACTCTAATGTGAGCTTCCTCGCTGTAACTGCCGAGTTCATTCATATTCCCTAAAATCGCTATTTTCCTGCCACTATGTTTGATTGCTGACAAAGCCAAAAGTGCTTCTTCGGCTGATTTTGGATTCGAATTGTAACTGTCGTCAATTAGCGTTATCTGATTTTGAATTTTAATTATTTTCATCCGACCATTTTGCGGTTTAATTTGCTCTAACAACACTTTAATTTCTTCAATATTAATTCCAAATTGATCAGCAACCACAGCCGCGATCAATAGATTCTGAATGGAATGTTTTCCGATAAGTTTTGATTTGATAGAAACTTTTTTGCCTAGAATATTTAATTCAAAATCAGTTCCACCGGTAGTAACTTCAACGTCGGATGCTGAAATATCAGCGTCTATGCTACCAAAAGTTAATTTTTTGACGCCATCGGGAATTTTCAAATCACCAGAATTTTCATCACCGGCATTAATAATTGCAACCCCATTTTTTCCCAGAGTTTCAAAAAGTAAATTCTTTTCCTTCTTTACACCTTCAAGATTTTTTAAACCTTCCAAATGAGTTTCAGAAATTCCGGTAATAATGGCAATATCAGGTTTAGCGACCGATAGCAATTGTGACATTTCTCCCGGTTTGTCAATTCCCATTTCTAAAACTAATATTTTCGGCAATTTATAAAAGAAAAAATTCCACTTCGCCTGAATAATATTCCACAACAAACCAAAACCAAAGGAGTATTTTCGTAGTCCTAGAATTGCTAAGGGCAAACCTAGAACTGAGTTCATATTGCCCCAATTTTTGCCAACATCTGTGCCAAATTTTTTATTTAATACAAAATAAACTGCTTCCTTAGCGGAAGTTTTTCCGTAAGATCCAGTAATTACAATTATTTTCGGCTTTGCGCGTTTAATTTTCCATCTGGCCAAAAACTGCAGATATTTTTGAATTAAGTTTAAAATTGATTCTTTCATTATTTTCTGTGTTAATTCTGTGTTTAAAATCTGTGTAGTTTCTTCCTATATATCATCTATTCGGCGCTATTCGATAATAGTAGTTTAAGAGATAACTTGCAATACTTCCCCAAACTGGGGCAGCGGATGATTCGGCAAACTTAGCATTTTTCGGCTTGTTCAGTTCAACTATCATAGCAAACTTTGGGTCATCAGCTGGGGCATAACCAGCGAAGGAGTGATTAAATATGCCTTCCGTGTATTTACCTGTTGCTGGGTCTACTAATTGCGCCGTACCTGTTTTCCCAGCGACCCAAAAACCCTTTACTCCAGCTTTTTTGCCGTAGCCTTCTTCAACAACACCAATCAACATTTGTTTTATCTCATCCGCCGTCTGATCTGAAATTATTTTGCCTACTGGCACAGGATCAACACCGGAAGTAGTTCCGTCATCTTTCAAGATCTTATCAACAATTTCAGGCTTCATCATGTTTCCATTATTCGCAAGTGCAGCATAAGCCATTACCAATTGAATTGGTGTCACAGAAATTCCCTGACCAAAACTCATTGTAGCTTGTCCAATTTGCCCCCAGTTTTTTAGTGGCTGGATTATGCCGACGCCTTCACCAGAAAGATCAATCCCAGTTTTATCCTTAAAACCAAATTTTTGAATATATTGATCCATAATCTGGCTGCCAACTTGTTGTCCAACCCAGACCATGCCAACATTATCTGAGTGTTTAAGAATATCGCCGATCTTTTCTGCACCAAAAGCTTTATTCTCTGCCGTATGGATCGTAAAACCCTGGACATCGACTGATGCACCGAAAGTAGACCCCGAATCGGGAGTGATTTTCCCAGTATCAAGGCCTGACGCTACTATTATTGGCTTAAAAATACTGCCTGGCTCGTATGCAGTGGAAATGACTGGATTTTTGAAAAGTTCTGTTTGATTATTATTTGCATACTGAGAGAAATTATTTGGATCAAACGAAGGTAGAGACGCCATTCCAATAACTTTACCTGTTTTAATGTCCACAGCGACTGCCATCGCTGATTCAGCTTGATAGTCCTGCATCGCCTGGCGTAATTGTTGATACATATAAAAGTTGACTGAACGGTCTACTGATAATAAGTAGCTGGTACCATTTTTCGGCGAGTCTTCAGACAAAAGATTAATCATCCTACCAAGTGTGTCCTGTTCACCGGTAACTTTACCTGCCGAGCCCTGCAACTCCTTATCATAAAAACCTTCAAAACCATATTTCCCATTACCTTCATTATCAACAAAACCCAAAAGTTGTGAAGAAAATTCAGATTCAGGGTAGTACCGTTTATATTCCGGAAGTACATAAACTCCAGTTAGGTCCAGTGCTTCAATCTTATCGGCGTCATCATAATTCAACCCCTTCTTCAAAGCAGGAAGATAGCTTTTATCGTTATTGATTTGATTGTAAACATCCATTTCTGAAGTACCGGTGAATGATGCCAACTTTGACGCAACTAAATGTTTGTCCTTTAAATTCTTTGGTATTACAAAAAGAGCGAAACTTTTTGTGTCATATGCCATGGCATAACTACCTAAAAGATTTTCGTTTGAATCATGAAAATAGATTTTCCCTCGCTCAGGAAGTTCAATTTTGGAAAATTGTTGCTGGCTTTTTGCCTCTGCAATATAACTTTTGCCTTCAATTATCTGTTTTTGAAATAACCTTGCCAACAGAACGACAGAAAGCAGCATAAAAAATGCCGCAACAAACTTGATACGTGCAATTGTTTTTTCCTCTTTCATTATTTATCCAACATAAATCCCTGTCAGTATCTTTGACTTAAACTCTCAAAAATAATAATTAATTTGCTGGCAAATAATTAACCTGACCAGTTTGTTGCATTTTAGCAGCATCAGCAGCTGCCGGATTTATCGATTTATCAATTTCGTTCAGTGATTGCAATCGCGACGATTCAACCTGCAGCCTGTCCCGCTGCTCAGAAAGCTGTGATTTTTGGCTTGAAAGATCTCGAAGCTTATAACTTCTGTCTGCGCCTTGAGTCGATTGGGTGAGATATAAAAGCCCAAGAGCACCAAAAATTATTATAGCAATAAATCTAGCAGCTTTGGGTCCAATTGAAAACTTTCTGCCAACAGTTCTTTTTTTGCTTCCAATGTTTGCTGAACTCGAATTGGTGACGACAAAATCTCTACCCATTTATCCCTCCGGTTATTTGATGATGGTCAAAAGGTTAAGATGCCGGTTTGGAAGTTTGAAGATTGTTGTTGGTTTTATCCCAACTTCCACTTCTAACTTCTTAGCCCAAACTGGCTTCCTAGCCCATGAACTAAATTTTTTTGATCAGTAGCCAGCTTTTTGTTT
>JAPLVG010000020.1:0-26331 GCA_026397235.1 Candidatus Berkelbacteria bacterium | reverse complement strand
TTGTTTTTGTTTTTAACACCCGGTAAAGAACACCAGATGCAACAGCGTCCGCCAAAGGCGGATCGGCCTATGGCCGAAAAAGCTGACGTGTAATAAACCTTTGCCCCTCCAATCCAGCTGACAATGACATTTCTCATTGCCGATCGTGTACTGGCTACTGGTCAAAATCAACAACACTGACTACGGACACTGAATTTACACTGATTTTTCTGTGTCAAATCTGTGTTAAAAATCTGTGTTGTTAAAACCCTATTTCTGAAAGACTCTCAGCTACTTCCGAACTGTTTTCTTCCATCTCTTTTTTAAAGTTCGACCAAACATCGGTCGGCCAAATTTCAATACGATTATAGATGCCGACAAAAACTACATCTTTATTAATATCTGCGTACTCTCTTAAATAACCAGGTAAATTGATACGTCCGACACGGTCTAATTCAACATCGGAGGCACCAGCTAACATTAACCGGGAAAAACTTCTGGCATTTTTCTGTGTAATTGGAAGCTCGGCAATCTTTTCAGCTAAATTTTGCCACTGATCGGTAGGATAAACCCATAAACATTTATCCAACCCACGAGTGACAACACAGCCCGAAGCTAACTCCCCACGAAACTTTGAGGGAATTGATGCTCGCCCTTTTTCATCAATTGTATGACGATACTCTCCAATGAACATGGCTTCCTGTCTCCCTCAATATTGATTCTATTCTGTGTATTTTCTGTGTTTCTAAGTCAGTGTTGTTAAAAAACAAATTTTTAATGTGACCAGCTTACTTTTGTTTACCACTTTTATTTTTTTCTTTTTTGGTTTCAGCATAATCTCCACCAATGAATAACTAATTTTTCTAAATAACTAATGACTAATTTGGTTTTATTCGTTATTGGTTATTTGGACAGATTCGTCATTCTTAGGTGTTACCCCACTTCTTCCCACTATTTCCCATTCTATTGCTTATTTGTTGTCAGGTCAACAACTTTATACCTCAAACTGTGAATAATATATTCTATAACTGATTATTACCGTCTGGTGTTGTATTTTATCAATAAAAAAAAGCTCCGAAGTTTTCGGAGCTACGGTCATAGCCCTATCTCGGTCCGATTCGGCGACGAACATTTGTCATCGATGCCAAACGGCGACGGCGTTGTTCTGCTAGATCAGGTCCAACGGCGACGGAAACAGCTTTAGCAGCAGCGATCATTTCCGCTTCCGAAATCGGTTCGCCAGTACCAATTAGCTGTTGCCTACGTCTGACTTTGATTACACTCAACTCAATCACCTCCTGCGATTTTCGTTTGAGCGGCTGCTTTGGACCGCATCAGCCATCGTCGATGATTTTCTACAAACTCCCCAGTTCCAATTGCAACTGCATTTTGTGCCGCCTGAGTTTCAACCGACGGAACTTTTCGCGACACAGCGCCGCGCGATAATCTCGGCGGTCCGATAATAGTAACTTTCACCATCAGGAATTTCACCTCCAATAATAAGTTATCAAATCAATTAACAATTTTCAATCAAAAAAACCACCATTTCTGGTGATTTTCCGTGTTAGTTCCGTGTAATTTTCCGTGTGCTTACTTCGAAATCTTCTCAAATAAATAACTATTAATTTCATCAATTTTTATCCGTTCCTGTTTCATACTGTCCCGCTCGCGGATTGTAACGGATTCATCTTCCAAAGTTTGATAATCGATGGTTACGCAGAATGGAGTGCCAATTTCATCATGGCGACGATAACGACGACCGATTGAACCAGATTCATCATAGGAGGCAGGGAAACAGCCCTTGACTGTTGTATAAACTTCTTTTGCCTTATCGCCGACTCCATCTTTTTTCACCAGTGGAAAAACCGCACATTTGAACGGCGCTAATTTCGGCGATAGATGTAATGTGACTTCCCCCTTTTCCCGCCCGTCAGTGCCATCAGATTCGTCGTAGGCATCACAAAGAAAAGCTAATGCTGCTCTATCAATTCCCATTGATGGTTCAACAACGTAAGGGACAAACTTTTTACCAGATTCCTCATCAAAATACTCAAGATTTTTTCCAGAGAATTTTTGGTGCTGAGTTAAATCATAATCAGTGCGCTGTGCAATTCCCGCAAGTTCCGACTGACCAAACGGATACTTGTATTCAATATCAGATGTTCCTATTGAATAGTGTGACAACTTCTCCTTTGCATGCGGCACAACCTCCAAGTTTTCAGACTTGATGCCTAAATCAATGTAGAAGTTTTTGTATTGATCTATCCAATAGTCGTACCACTTTGCCGATTCTTCTTTGTCTGGATTGATGAAAAATTCAATTTCACCCTGTTCAAATTCGCGAGTCCTAAAGATGAAATTCCCCGGAGTGATTTCATTGCGAAAGGCTTTGCCGATCTGTGCAATACCAAACGGCAATTTCATGCGAGATGATTCTAAGACATTTTTGAAATTAACAAATATTCCTTGAGCGGTTTCTCCGCGCAAGTAAGTCAGAGTTGATGAATCCTCTGTTGGCCCCAAATGAGTTTTTACTAATATGTTAAATGTTTTTTCTTCGGTTAATTCATGCTCGCCGCCTTCTTTACATTTTGCGGCATCATCTAGCTGATCTGCACGAAATCGTAAGTGGCATTTTTTGCATTCGACTAATGGATCAGTAAAAGCTGTTGTGTGACCAGATGCTTCCCATACCTTGGCGTTCATGATAATGCCAGAGTCCATACCAACCATATCTTCGCGCGATAGCACAAACTTCTTCCACCACTCTTCTCGCAAATTTCGTTTTAGTTCTGCACCAAGTGGCCCAAAATCGTAAATGCCACCAATTCCACCGTATATTTCTGAGGATTGAAAAATAAAACCTCTGCGCTTACAAAGCGAAACAATCTTTTCCATCAATTTATCTTTTTCCATAAACTAACTTTATCATTTTATCCCACCACCTTCAATATGGGGAACTAGCTGTGAATCCGAAAACTACCTGGTAATCATCTGATAACCGAGAATTGTTCTTAACCAGTGGAACAAATATCCTCTTGGTGATCTGGGGAATGAACTAACTAAATTCAAGTGGTTTTTCAGATAGTCGAATGTCGCTTCTATCTTTGACCTCATATTCAAAAAGAACTGTTGCCATTTGGTCATCAGTTTTTTGTTTTGTTTCGGATGCGGTGGAGCAACGACAATAGTTCCGTATCGTTCGAAGATAAAATCATTCATTGCTTTGCCGCCATAAGTTGTATCGCCAACTGCAAGTTTAGTATGTTTGTTTAGCAGATATGGTTCTGCTCTGGAATCATGAGTATTAGCCGGAGATATGACAAATCCACAAAGTCTGCCTTTAAAATCGATACTGGCATGTAATTTAAAACCGAAATGCCAACCCTGCCAATTCTTGCCAAATTTAGCTAGTCCCTTGCAGACTTTGTGTTCATTGGCTCTTTGATATTTGCAAACTTCCAACATCGTAGAGTCCATAAAACGAATTGACGCTTGGTCTAAAAGCAGTGATTTGATAACGAACGCAAGCAGCGGAATTAATCTCAAACAGTGATCGACAAAAGCTGAGTAGTGAGGAATCTTCTTGAAATCATTTTGATGATAGAGCAAAAGACAATTATGAATATCTTTAATGGTTTTTTGTTTGGCCGATAGAGAACTCCAAACAAGTGCGGTAATTAATTCTGAATCTGACATTTTACAGGGTCTACCTCCCAAACTTTTATCCTGTTTTGGAAGCAGATCATCTACCAACACATACAAATCAGTGATATGATGAGATTGTAGCTTAAGCATGTTTCCCTTCTTTTGTTTTTGTTTTAATTGTTTACCCAATTAAAATTATACATCAGATCGAAGCATGCTTTTGTGTTTGGGAGAGGTTTTCGGATTCACAGAACTAGCCGTTGACTAAAATTTAATAACGTTATATTATAGTATACGAATCCGATGCGAAGGAGCCGTTGGAAATGGCAGCCGATAGCGAAATCAAGGCTTTCCAGGTCACCAGCGGGAAGTGGAACGGCTGGTGGTACATCTGCAAAGGCAACATGTACCTCGGACCAAACGGTGAGTGGACCACTGCCGTACTCTGTGATGGCTACTACCGCGAAACTGAATCCGAGGCCAATGAGGCCGCTGAAACCGCCAGAAAAGCGCAAGATCTCAAGCCGCCGCCATAGTTGGTAGGCGGCATTTTTTTTTATATAAATTTCACTTCTATACTTCGAAGTACGGTAGCGAACTATTTTGCCATGTCTTTCATAAACTTTTTGCTTTTTAGTTCCCGTTCCAAAACACCTTCAATGTAGTTCTCTAAAACTATTGCTGTTTGATTTTTATATTTATCGTTGATGTTAATTTTTGAGCCAACGACAAATTCTGGCGAAAAAACTAATCGCAATATTTTGATTACATCATTTTCAATTTCCCGGCCATGACCAAATTTGTTGTGACAGGGTTGGCATATTACTCCACCCTCAACATCATCCCAAAAATTCTGTTCAGGCAATAATTTACTTTCGCAGTGAAGACAATTTTGCGTTACCGGCTTAAAACCTAAGTTCTCCAGTATCTTAGCTGAGAAAACCGGAATTAAAATTGGGTCGTCAGCATTTTCCAAACCTTCAAGATAACTCGAGAACAATTCAAAAACCTCCGGGTGGCTTTGCTTCTCTTCTAAAAACTTATCTAGTAGTTCGCCAATATAGAAAGCTTTTGATGTTTTATCAATATCAGTGTGAATTTTTTCGAAATGCTTGATGACAGATGCCGACGTTACAATGTAAAAACTTCTGCCTTCATGAAAAATAAAATCAACCAAACAAAACGGCTCAAGCGAGCCGCCAAGTTTAGAGAGTATTTTGCGAGAACCCTTGGCTATTGCCTTAATTTTTCCATGGTCGGATGTCAGCACAGTCAAAATTCTATCGGCTTCACCGTAGTTCATCCGCTTGATAACTATCCCCCGAGTTTTTATGTTCATAAAAACAGCTTATAGCTATTAGCTTCTAGCTTCAAGCTTTTAAAAAACCTAACAGCCAACAGCTGAAAGCTTACAGCTTGTTTTTTAGAATTTCTTCGGCTTCTTTGAGCTGTTCTGGGCTGTTGATACCAAAAGCTTCCCACTCATTGTCAATCTGAGTTGTAACTAACCCATCTTCCTTGGCCGCTACCTCAATCAAGTCCGGTAGATAGTACTCATTTTGAGCATTTCCTCTACCGATTTTGAAAATATTAGCCCACAACCAGTCGTTGTTGAAAATGTAAAAGCTCGGCATTGATTCCTTAATTTTCAACTGCTCTGGTGTACAATCTTTTTGTTCAACATTTTTGATAATTTTTCCATTATCATCGCGGATGATTCTGCCGTATCCCCAAAACTCAGGGTCGTCAAAATTGACTGTTAGCATTCCCATTTTGGGGTTTTCGGTTTTAACTTTTTCAATTAAGGCTTTAATAGTTTCGGGCTGATAAAACGGCATGTCACCATAGGAAACTATTACCCGTTTAGATTTACTGGCAACTTTTTCCTTTGCCATTGATGTAGCGTGCCCGGTGCCGAGCCGCTCAAACTGCTCAACATATTCTACTTCATCGCCTAAATAATCAATAATCTTTTCTTTTTCAAAACCGACAACCAATACAATATCGGAAACGCCGGCATTTTTTAAATTGTCCAAGTGATAACGAATCATTGGCTTGCCCGCAATTTCAAACATAACTTTAGGCAACTTTTTTTCCTCCGAACCCATCCGCGTTCCCTGCCCCGCCGCCAAAACAATCCCAATAATATCTTTCATAATTTTTTTTTGATTATTGATAAATTATTAATTATAGTATATCCTATTTATAGCTTTGTCAGGGAGAGAATAATGAAAACCACCTGCATCACCTTGAGTCGTCTTGCACACCGCGAACTAACCAACCGAATCATCGTCAGACATCCGAAAAGCCAGTTTGACCCCGGCCGAGTCATGGCTAAGGTGTCACTGGGAATGATCGGCCAAGCCGGCTGTCATCACAACTGGCAATCCGAAAACCAACCCGAACGGAGATGGCACTGTAGCCAAAGCAATGGAGACATCGTTATCGGCTCGCGCACTGTCCACTACTGCAAGAAGTGTGGCGCTAGAGAGGATTACCTCCGTATGCTGGTCAAAGACCATCCCGACCTATTCCCAAGGGAGGATATGCGCGGCCGATGGCACACTCCAATACTTTGGCCGTTGCTACTGCGGCGCTGGTTGACCAGCCAGTTCAAACGACTGGCATCGAACGAATCACGCGACACACAAGTCGTTGCCGCCTAGGCCTCCGGGCCTAGCGTTTTTTATTTCTGACATTCGGGACAAAAATGTGTCCCGCGGCCGTTTAAACGGATTTTTTTTACAACTCCCTCACATCCCTTGCAAGGTTTTCCTTCTTGAGCGTAAACTTGAAAATGTTCTTGTGCTTGGCCTTTTGTGCCGTCGATTTTGTAGTAGGTATTTTCTGATGAGCCACCGTATTTCAAACCAATTTCTAGTGATTTAATAATTGCTTCGCGTAATTTTGCGATTTCATCGTCGGATATTTCTCCCGCCAGCCGAGTCGGTAAAATTTCCGCCCAATAAAGTGATTCGTCGACATAAATATTTCCAATGCCGGAAATTAAACTTTGGTCAGTTAAAACTTTTTTAATATTCCAACGCGGTTTGCTTTTAATAATTTTTGCAAGTTCAGCATTGGTAAATTCTTTGTCAAATGGCTCAATTCCCAGCTCTTCTGATAATTTGCTGGCCAACTCTCCACTATTGAAAACTTTTATCCAGCCAAACCGGCGCATATCGTTAAAGAATAATTTTGAGCCATCAGAAAAATCAAAGATAATGTGAGTAGTTGAATTCGGCAAAACCGCTGTCCAGTCTTTGCTCGGGTGTCCCCCGGCTGTTTGGCCTTCCCATAATTCTTGATTGATACTTCCCAATTCTTGCTTTGGCCTGAATATCAGTTGTCCTGTCATTTTCAGGTGGATCAGCAGATCGTTGTCGCCCTCAACATCGATGATAATTTGTTTTGCTCGGCGATTCACATCAACAATTTTTTTGTCGATGATATCAGTCTTATCACCATGAAAAAGTTTTGGAACCCGAATTTCAACACCAGCTATGGTTTTACCAACGATAGCTTTTTTCAGTCCTAGTCTAATTGTCTCGACTTCAGGAAGCTCTGGCACAATATTCCTTTCGATTAATTGTTCTTGCCCCAACGGAGCTTTAGCGAAGTGGAGTCAACTTCTGGTAATTCTGGCATGCGCTCCTCTACGAGAAATTTAATTTTGGTTCACCTTTTTTCTTAGTAACTTTTCCTCCCAAGCGCTCGCTAATGCCTTCTATCACCCCGATAACCAAATCCTTCGTTTTTCGATCACAGGCATTCCAGTTATCTGGCACAGGATAATTTTCTGAAATCACTTTTAGAACTGCTGTGGAATCAATAACTGTCACGGCCAAATCTTCCGGGCTTAATGCTTCTAGATTTCCAGTAATTTCGTCAGCCACCTCTAATTGCAGAAGCCTTTCGGGCAATTTTTGTATCGCATTAAGAATATCCTGACCCTCAGACAGTTCGGCATATTCTTCACTCCATTGTGCAGGAACAACAAAACCTTGGTCAGACAAAACCTGCATAGCGGCCTCAATATTCACTTCTTGAATACCCTGACCTCTAGCATATTCAGAAAGAACGCGGATAAGATTGCCTAGATTTAAAATATGGGTATTATAATCTTTCTCCAAAGTATCGAAAAAAGTTTTGTCTGTTTCGGGATTGTAAACAAAATCTTTATGAGTCTTTGCATACTCAGTCGCCCATTCCTGTAAAGTTACTCCCACTGCTTGTTTGAAATATTTTTCAATCTGGCTAGTAATATATCCAACTTCCGCAGGATCAATTTTTGGTTCTTCGCCACGAGCAATAGCAATCTGGTTTTCAAGCGCCCACACAGGATAAGTACCTAAATAATTATTCTGTCCTGATACTTCATTAATTCTAACCACAATGGCTTGAACATCTCCAAAAAAAGCGGCATCATATTGAATTTCTGCAGCCTCAACTGCCTCAAACCTTCTTGCTGATATCTTTGCCATTACTTCATCGCGCGGAATTCCAAATGGGGTATCGCCCTCCTGCCAGTACTTATCCATTATTGGATCTGTAAGTTGTCTAAACTCAGCCAAGCGTTCTGCTTTTTCGGCCTCTCGTTGCTCAGGTGTGCTTTTATCTGCATCACTAATCATTGAATCGTCGGGGTGTGGTAAATCTGGCATTGGTTCTCCTTAGTAATTTAAGCTGCGTAGGCCAAAAGCGAATTCTCGTCTTTAACAAGCTGCAAGTTATATCTGCCAACATTTTCTGCAAATTGTTGCTCGATAACTGCTCGTTCGCCAGATGATATTTCTGGCAAAGCTCTGTTATCTCCTTGCTCCTCAAGCAAGCCTTCTGGCGACAAAGCGCCAGTATTCCCCAAATATTCTCCCGCCGTACCATCGGCAAAAGATTTTTCCATTTGAGCAAAATCGATTGAACTTTCAGTTTCGGGAGTTGTCGGTTGTGGAGCAGATTCTGACTTTTTGATAAAATTCCCGGTCGTCGGATCAATATCATTTCCAAATTTCTCAAATTCACTCATTTTCCTCCAATCTAATTACAGTCATATTATAGCAAAAAAACAGATTGATATTTGGCAAAAATAATCACATAAATAGCAGCGGCCGCTTTTATATATGTGATTGATACAGATGGTACAATCTATTGTATTTTGAGATCAGGTGGGATAAAATGAAAACCTAGGGCTCGCGCCTCCTACTAAATTATCTTCCACAGGTGACCCTGTGGGCGAATCTATCGAATATACGAATAAAAGAAATTTGTGATAATTTGTGACATAAATTTGTGGCAGTGCACTACTATGAAAATGGAGGATGAAAAATATTGGAAGTCGCTAATAAATCAAGGATTGATTAGGTTTTTTCTATTGAAAGTTCTCTATGCCGACAAAGAAGCTCACGGATATGGCTTAGTTAAGCGGATAGAAGAGATGTCTGATGGACTGTGTCGGCCAACTGAGTCAACAGTTTATCCAGCCCTGGACCAACTATTTCGTGGCGACTATGTTCTAATTGATAAAGTTTCAGCCGGTAAAAAAGTCCGCAAAGTTTACACCTTAACGGATAAAGGTCGGTCGGCTTTCCGTGCCGCCGCCAAAGCCTATGGGGAAATAATCCCAGTTCTCCGCCAATCAATAATGCTATAAAAAAACCGGTTGACATCTAGCCATCCGGTCGGTCGATACCCATTTCGTCTGCAATTCTATATGCGATCTCGTGCCAACCATCCACCAGCATGTGCAGCTCGTAGCCGCTCGGAGCATTTTGCAGTGACAAAATGTCATCTGGAGAGTGAAGTACGCCTTCGGGGTCTCGGATCTGGCCGCCTTCAGCGGCGGAGAATCCAACCTCGTCAATCACACCGCGAAGATAGTTGAAGATTCTGATGCCAGAGCAGGCATATAGACCTTCTTGCCAAATCAGACCTTTTTCGAGCATGAACTTGTACGCTCCGGGTCCAACGTAGAGCGGGTAGTAGCCAAGTCCTTCTCTGTCTTGAGCAATAAGCATCTCAACAACTTCTCGATCCGTGGTCTCGTGCCTGATCTGAAATGTCAGTTTGATCACCTCCTCAGTTAGTTTATATCATTTCTCGAATAAAAAAACACTATTTGATGGCAAAAACAAACATCAATTAGTGTTTTTATTTTTTGTTGTCTTCGCTGGCGGCTATCATGAACAGAGCAACAATTGCAGCAACTGCAATTAGTAAGAACCCAGCCGCAGTTAAAAGAACATAGAGTGATGAATTGTTTGTTACAGATATTGCGTCAGCCCCAACTTGAGCTGTCCTGCCAAATATCACCGTCATGATGCCTGCAGCTGCTAATGCCACTGGCAAAATTAGTGTTGTTCGAGATTTCATAAATTTATTATAACACAGCAAAAGATAGAAGTTTAGCAACAAAAAAAGATAGCATTGTGTTGGCGCCGTCCTACTCTCCCGGAACCTTGCGGCTCAAGTACCATCGGGGCTGAAGTGCTTAACGACTCTGTTCGGAATGGGAAGAGGTGTACCCACTTCGCTATAAGCACCAACACAATGCTATCTTTTGAAACTCTAAAACTAAATATAATTTGCCATAGGTCTGACGGCCTAAGGCAAATTTTAACGCACTGAACCGCTTCTCACATTTGTTCGAAGCGAACTATCAGATCTTGTTATAGTAAATATTTTCAACCCTCCTCCGCTCTAATTCGCCTCGATGGTTACAACATCGCAGACGAATGTTCGCTTTGGAAGGGTAAATCAGTAATTGCTAGTCAAAGCATCCGCGCCTCGCTGCCGCTCACCGCTCCACAAATGAACGACGAATATAACTAATGGCTAACGACGAATTTGTTAGTTGTTCGTTGTTAGTTTTAATTCGTTGTCCTTATGTGTCTGCGTCGAACGATAGTGAGACGCGAACAAAGTTAAAGTCAGAATGATCAATTAGTACTCCACGGCTGAAGACATCGCTGTCCTTACACCTAGAGCCTATCAACCCAGTGGTCTACTGGGGATCAAAAATCTAATCTTGTGGCCGGCTTCATGCTTATATGCTTTCAGCATTTATCCGAACCGAACGTGGCTACCCAGCAATGGGTGAGATTCACCCAACTGGCACACCAGAGGTTCGTCCATCCCGGTCCTCTCGTCGCTTATTCTCTTATCACTAAGAGCGCAGACTATATCTTCTCCGTTAGCTTAACCTATTACGGAGTCGGCGTATTACCTCAGATTTCACCTGAAGTCTCGGCACTATGGCCTCAGTCGTTACGGGGTCAAGTCTAAAATTTTAATAAGTTCGTTCTTGCACTTTTTAGAAGCAGATTTATAGTTATTATTCTGAATCGCAAAAATTGCGCTTACCAACAAACATTTTTCATCAATTGATAAATGCTTGAATGATTTTTTACTTAATAGTTTTGATGCTGCGTGTAATGCATTCGCCTGAATTTTTTTGAACCGAATAAATGGAATTAGTTTTGCTAAAATTTCAGCAACCTTCCTAAAACCATTGATTCTAAGCTCTGTAATACCGTCATTGCGATTGGATAAATATCCAGCCTGCAATTTGGCTTGTATCCAAGCAAGTGATTCTTTGTGTGACGAATTTTGATAAAAACAAATGGTCGCCATTATGCGCCAACCCAGCTTACTATCACTTCGTCGCTTAATTTGAAGCATCAAACTACCATCGCCGTCTAAAAAACCGGCGATATAAGCTAAATCATTTTTAGACCGACTTCCCACGATATTGCCTTTATCCATCTTGGTCCTCAAGTATATTGTACCATGGACCAAAAATTCTAAAGGTTTCACCGTTATTAGCCAATTTGTCATCATAAATTACTTTATGAAGTAGCAAAAAATTACTAGGGACAGACCCACTCAAATTTTTGCGCCTACAGCAGATTAGGACCGACAATCTATTACTTTATGACCACTTCAATTACTGAAATTTATCTGTGGCGTCCAGCTCTTTCGAATCGGCAATATTAAGATGATTATCTTAAAGCGCTCGACCCCTTCCATTTCAAATTATATATTGATAATGAAAGGGCTGGATCTGCATATCGCTATGCAGTTTAGACTATATCTTTCCAGCTCTTTCTTTTCGAAAGGGCTGGATTTGGCGTGTAGTCGTTGAGGATTTTGCTGCTAGATTTTTGAAAGAATATCGCGAGTGGCGGCTGATATCGTCGCCACTCGCAGGATCACCGGTGCAAGATTCGAACTTGCACACACGCCCGGCTCCAATTGAATGGAGGTGACCAGGTGCTCTGGCCTGACTAGCATCTTAATGGTTTCGTCTGACTGCAAGAGCCAGATGTTCAATCCGCCAAAAAAACGCTAGTTGCTTCGCCACCGTTAGGCAGCTTAAGCTAACCGGTGATAATCAATATTCTTTATTCTTCCAAAAACTAGCAGCAATCTTTCCTGCTGATTGTCCCCACTAGAGAGATTTTTACTATCCAATTTTTCATTTTGCATTGTCATTTTGATATTTGCAATTTAAATTTTGAATTAGTACTCCTAGATACAGAGGGAGTTCCCAGCATATAGCCAAATTTATAGACAGCACATACTCTACTGTCTCACGACGTTCTGAACCCAGCTCGCGTACCCTTTTAATTGGCGAACAGCCAAACCCTTGGGACCTTCTTCAGCCCCAGGATAGGACGAGCCGACATCGAGGTGCCAAACCGCATCGTCTATGTGGGCTATTGGATGCGATCAGCCTGTTATCCCCGGGGTAACTTTTATCCGATGAGCGGTCCGATTATCATAAATACGGACCGGATCACTAAATCCTGGTTTCCCACCTGTTCGACTTGTAAGTCTCACAGTCAAGCACACTTATGCTTTTATACTTTCACTCCGATTTCCATCCGGAGTAAGTGTACCTTTGAACGCCTCCGTTACAATTTAGGCAATTTTGTTAATCCAATTGGGTCAATTTTATAATTCATTGATGCAACCAAATATGGCTCAATGATTTCTGCCAACCTCGTCGCATCTTGACCTCTAAATTCTAACTGAAAGCCTTCTTTTTGCTTTCTTAAATTAGAATTGATTTGAAATTTTTGAAAAATCGCTTTTTGCAAAAACTCTAATTTATCTTTCGGAAATGATTGGGTGTTAATTAGCAGTGTTTTATGAAATTTGGACTTAATGCTGCCATCATCCATAAACCAAACTGCCATTGAAACCGGCGTTAAAAGTTTTGCGATGTTTATTGGAATTGTTTTAATTTTATCTTTGTAAAACGCCTTGCCATAATAACGCAATGCCACATGGCTAACAGTGTTAAACCAGATATTGGTAAAAACTTTTCCAAAAACTGCTTTTCTCTTTTCACACGGTTCTTTCAAAACCCAACTTTCGAGACATTTATAGAGCCAATATGTGTATTCCCTCTGCTTGATTGAGTGTTCAATTTTCAATCGATAAGTTATATCATTATTGGTTTCTAAATGACCATCACCAAGAATCATTCCGACAATCACTTCCCGTTGAAATTTTGATAATTTCAACTTTTGTTTCATGCCTTTTAATTCTTTCGTGTTCATATTTCCTTTCTTTGGATTCCTGAAAAATGTAAGGTATTTTTTCAGGATCTCATGGTCGCCCATGAGTTCAGACTATATCTTCAGACAATAATTGTTTTGAATAAAAACATCGGGCATGACGCTTAAACAATTAAAACTGTTCGACGTGTAGTCGTTGAGGATGAAAAGCCATGCGAAGCATGGCATCCTTTCCTGCTGATTGGCTCCACTGGATGAATTTTCACTGACCTTTCGGCCGAGTATCACCAGATACACGAGCTGTTCCAGCATTTTAGTCGAAACGCCCCACAGGATATTTGTCCCAACGTGATCCGTCGAGATGTAACATAAATATCCCCTTAAGGCAACCGCCCCAGTTAAACTACCCATCAGATACTGTCTCTCTCGATCGATTCAGGTCGAGGGGTTAGAAGCCAGAAAGTAGAAGAGTGGTATTTCACTGGCGCCGAAGCTCCCACCTATTCTACACATCTAAATCCTAGATTCAATATCTAACTATAGTAAAGCTCCACGGGGTCTTTCCGTCTTGCTGCAGGTAGCCGGCATCTTTACCGGCATTGTAATTTCACCGGATCCCTCGTTGAGACAGTGCCCAGATCGTTACGCCATTCGTGCGGGTCGGAACTTCAATTAATTGCCATTATTACTAATGGTTTAGACTATATCTTCAGCTTGTCATATGCTTTAGGAGCTCATCTTTTTTATATTTTCTTTTACCACAATTAATTTGGTAAGAAATTTCGATGATCTCTAACAACTTTTCTCGGTTACGATGTTGGTTTTGATAAACCAAATCGCAAACTTGAGAGAATTTTTCAAAGTCTGCCTTTTTCGTTCCCACAAGCGGATAATTCTGAAAAAATGGGATTATCTTTTTTACAAGATCTGAAATTGACCGAACTTCGAATTTATAATTCTGATCACTCTTGGAAAATCTTATTGAACCACATTTAAAATTCTGGTGAATTTTCTTAATTAGCTCAAGATTTTTCTTGTTCTGGCTAATTGAAAAGCTTGGTCTGACTTCAATGTTCGTTTTCAACTTACTTCGTTGATTGAACGAAACACAGAAACATCCTTCACCTTCCGTAAAACCAGAGACAAATGAATTAAAATCCATTTTTCTCCTTTCCAAGAACTCCATTGCATACTTTTTTCGACAAGCGCCAGCGTATTGTCCGATTTCTCGGACCTCACCTTTCGGATCAGTCGTTACGGGGTCATCCCGCTCTTTCTTTCGAAAGGGCTGGAGACTTCCCACGATATTACCCTTCGATCTAATCGCCAAGGGTTTCATCGTTATTAGCTGGTTTACTAAAGAGATATTACTATCTCTTTCGGGCAAGTTTTCCGACAACATTACCCGACAAGGAATTTCGCTCGATATTGTTACTACCCTTTTGTCATCCTGAATTCATTTCAGGATCTTTTGTATAGATTCCGGATCAAGTCCGGAATGACAATCGAGTTGTCTCGATCATTTCTGTCGAGATCTGCATGTCGCCATGCAGTTCAGACTATATCTTAACAAAGAAAATATTGGAGCGCCCCTTTCGCTCCTTGGTTCTTCATTCTCGACGTGTAGTCGTTGGGGGTGGAATGCTACTTCTCGGGTTTGCACTTGGTCAAAATGATGACGATGCGATCGGCTTCATCTAGCCCGTGGCCATCCAAAACGCCACTTATGTAGGCCTGAACTTTGCCGTGATGCGCGACGCCGCTCCCGTCCACGAAAACGTCTCCTTCTTCCTGAGGCATAGTCGTGACAGTTGCCATTTCATCACCCGACGGTGTTCGTACGACTACCAACACCTTTTCCATAGCTTGTTTCCTTCCCTGCTGATTGACCCCGCTGGTCAGATTTTCGCTGCAATCCTATCGGATTACGAGCACTGCCAGATACAACGGGTTATTCCAGCATATAGTCGAGTTTTCATCCTACATCCTCTTGGCGAAGAGGTTCGAACGGAGGTCTTTCACCTCACTAAGGCAGTTAATATCCTACCATAGGACCGTTATAGTTACGGCCGCCATTCACTGGGGCTTAGCCCACTAGCTCATTCTGATGCAAGCACCAGAGATCACCGGTGGATTTGACCTTCCAGCATTGGGCAGGCGTCAGTCCCTATACTTCAGCTTTCGCTTTAGCAGAGACCTGTGTTTTTGTTAAACAGTCGCCTGGGCTCTTTCGCTGCGACCAGCACCACTTTTTGATCACATAATTTAAGAAAAATAGTTGGAGAACAGGTCCAATTTATATCGCGCTGATTAACCTGATGGCGCTCCATCCAACAATGTCATCACCTATACCATGGTAGCAGTAATGATCGATCGTTGGTCATCTTTATTCATTCGTTCCCCAAAAGTTCTCTGGTCATATGACCATAAAGTGGTGCTGGCAGTCTTTATCCCGAAGTTACAGACGCTTATTTGCCGAGTTCCTTAACGAGGGTTCTTCCGATCACCTGAGGCTTCTCGCCTCATCCACCTGAGTCGGTTTGCGGTACGGTTCCATGCACATTAAGTATCTGGCTTTTCTTGTCACTGTTATTCCTTGCAGAAATAAATCATGATTTTCTGCAAATCTTTACAGCGCGCACCAGAAAACAAGTTGCACGGAGTGCTGGAATATGAACCAGCTGGCCATCGCCTACGCTGCTGCGCCTCGGCTTAGGGCCGACTAACCCTGGGACGATTACCGTTGCCCAGGAAACCTCGGATATTCGGTGGCCAAGTTTCTCGCTTGGCTAATTCGTTACTTATGCCAACATTCTCACTTCTCCGCGCTCCAGCAAACCTCACGATTCACCTTCATCGCACGAAGAACGCTCCTCTACCACGCCGCGCTCAACTTTTCCAACAATTTGGTAACTAGTTTGATCTTAATCATTTAAGCCGCAAAGCGGCAAATGTTTATCAATATTGCTGAGAAAGTTGAGCGCGACATCCATGTCTTCGGTATCTAGCTTGAGCCCCGTTACATTTTCGGCGCAGAATCTCTGTTAGATCAGTGAGCTATTACGCACTCTTTAAAGGATGGCTGCTTCTAAGCCAACCTCCTGATTGTTTAGGAGATTCCACTTCCTTTTCCACTTAGCTAGAATTTAGGGACCTTAGACGATGGTCCGGGCTGTTTCCCTTTCGACCATGAAGCTTAGCCCCCACAGTCTGACTCCCTGCCAACACACATGGGAATTCGGAGTTTATTTGGGGTCAACCCATCCAGTGCTCTACCTCCCATGCTCTGAGACAGAGGCTATACCTAAATATATTTCGAGGAGAACCAGATATTTCCGAGTTCGATTAGCATTTCACCACTATCCACAGCTCATCCAAACACTTTGTAACGTGAACTGGTTCGGGCCTCCCCACACCGGTTAAGGTGGGCTCACCCTGGCCATGGATAGATCACTCGGTTTCGGGTCTAGTACGTACGACTAATCGCCCTATTCAGGCTCGCTTTCACTACGCCTCCAGGTTTTAACCCTTAAGCTTGCCGCACATAGCTAACTCGTTGGCTCATTCTACAAAAGGCACGCCATGACCGCGCATTGCGCGGAAGCTCCAAGATACAAGATACAATCACCAGTTAATTTTCAATTATCAATTTCCAATTTTCAAATATTTGATTATTGGAATTTGGTTATTTACTGATTATTGTTTCTTGGTTATTGGCTATTCCGTGCAACGCACGGCGCTGACTTCTTGTAAGTATATGGTTTCAGGTTCTATTTCACTCCCCTTGCGGGGTTCTTTTAACCTTTCCCTCACGGTACTAGTTCACTATCGGTGAGAAGTAGTATTTAGTCTTGGAGTATGATCACCCCAGCTTCCCACGAGGTTTCACGTGTCTCGTGGTACTCGGGAACACCAACTCTCTGTTACTCGGATTTCGGATACGCGACTGTCACGCGCTATGGTCGTCCTTTCCAGGCTCGTTCTCCTATCCTTTCGCGTCAATTATATGGGTCCCACAACCCCCCGCGTCTCGCTGCCGCTCACCGCTCCACAAATGAACGACGAATATAACTAATGGCTAACGGCGAATGGATTTGTTAGTTGTTCGCTGTTAGTTTTAATTCGCTGTCCTTATGTGTCTGCGTCGAACGATAGTGAGACGCGAAGTTTGGACTTTTCCCTGTTCGCTCGCCACTACTAAGGGAATCTCTTACGATTTCTTTTCCTCTGCTTACTAAGATGTTTCAGTTCAGCAGGTGCCCTTCAACCCGACTCACGTCGGGAGATTCCTGGTCTTTAAACCAGGAAGATTTCTCAATTCGGACATCCTCGGATCAAAGCTTGTTTGGCAGCTCCCCGAGGCTTTTCGCAGCCTACTACGTCCTTCTTCGGCTACTTCTCCCAAGGCATCCACCATATACCCTTATACTGATTTAACTTTTTTTCCACAGAGCCCAACTTGCGTTGGTCAACGTGGAATTTTGACTAGCAATTACTGATTGCATCCTCGCGGATGAAAGCAATTGTTGTTTGCTTCGCCAAAGTAGGCCTTTTAACTACTTTGTTTCTGCTACTCTTCTAAATTGCTTTGTGTCTAGGTATTAAACACGTGGCCTCTGGTAACGCCAGATTTAGTTGAGTTTCAATCGGAAGAATTATTTATAGTCCACACTTTCATCCTCGGCGGATTACAGCGGGACTTCCGTAAATGAAATTACATTTTATTTACTATATTTAGTTGTTAAAGTTCGAGTTAAGAATCTCAACTTGTGAGTCCCTTATCTCACAATTGGTATCCTTATTTCTTTTCTGTCATCCTGAACTTGTTTCAGGATCATTTCTTCTGTGTCAATTCTGTGTAATTATTCGTGTAGTCTCTTCCGCTTAAAACCCATCCCGACTAAAAATCCACCCTTTGAAACCTAGGTGGACAACTGACAAGCAAAAAATGTGTCAGTGTACTATCTTGCCACCACCTCTCTTAATTGTTGAGAGTTTAACATGAGTCGTCTTTATTACCAATAAAACAGTAATTGACTCATCCCGCGTAGTCCGCTGCAAGCGAGACGAAGCGTGATCTACAACCTACCCATTGAAGTCCAGTGGACGTTTGGTCCAAAGCTGCACAAATGGGATAATTCCCAAGGAAATCCTTGTGGAATATTTGCGTTTTGTGTGTAAATTGATCTTAGCAAACACTAGTTGGGATGTCAACACTTTTCGATCTCAAAAAGTATATTCGCAAAATATTCTTTTCAGGAGATCATTAAGAGAGATTAAAAAAGGCGAAACATTAAGCTTCGCCACAACATTCCCGACCAGATGACCAGAACTCTTCCTACCCCATGATGGCCCTACATCCAAGACCCCACTTCCACGCATTCTGCGGGTAGAGTAGGAACCCTGCGGTTGTCCAGATGACTCCGGCGGTGTACAGACCGACAAGTGGGATCCACCCGAGCCACAGTCGGCAGAACCGGTCAGACGAGATGAGCCTCGCCACCAAAACAGCACAGACATACATCAACACAACCAAGACAACTCCTAGTAAGGAAGATACCATCGGACTGACCTCCGTGCAATTAGACTATCCAGGAGTTAATTATACATTAATATAGAAAAAAGTCAATGCTGAAAACGTAAAAAACGGCCAAAAGCCGATTTTTACGTAGAATATTCAATTTTTTGAAATTATTATTTAGGCAAGAGTGATTTCATCTTCTTAGCAATGAAGTTTGTTGCAAATTGCGGACTCAGGCTATAAAGAAAATTTATAAAATTAGAATTTATACCAACAATTCTCTATTTCAAAAAATATTAGATTATCCCTTCACTGCAACACAATAGAGTGTTGAGATAAGGGATATAATATTTTATAATAAGTAAAAGGGAAGAACACCATGAGAAAAGTTGGAAATTTTAAGAATGCCGAGCTATCTAGCGAAGAGTATTTGGTACTGGTGGATTTTTTAGGCTCGGCGAAAAATTTAATGGAAATCGAATCTTTGCTGAAGATTCTTCTGACTGAAAGCGAGTTGGCTGTGATTAGTCAGCGATTAGCGATATTACGAATGATTACAAAAAAATTTACTTACAATGAAATTGAGGAAAGACTGAAAGTTGCAACAAATACAATTGCGAAAATAGTAAATTCAAAATCCAAAGAGAAATCTCTCGAAAATATATTTGATGAAATGATAAAGCGCTATCGCTACAATCCGGAGAAAATTATCAATAAACTCCAACAACCGTCTAAATCATCCACAACATCAGAAATTGGCATCCGCTCATTTCTCCGTGAGGAAGAAAAACTACGCAAAAAACATCAATCAAACAAAAACGATTAGCTTCCTCACTGCAACACTCTATTGTGTTTAGGTAAGGGATAATCAATTGAAAAGATTGCCACGAGCCGAAAAACATCGGCTCTCGCAATGACGAGTGAGCAACTATACTCCTGAGAGCTATTGCATTATTATTCGATTATGGTAAGTTGGAAATACTTTAGAATATACTAAAAAGAAAGGGCTCTATGCCGGTGCAAAAAGAGAAAAAAGTTAGCGAAAAAAGTACCAAACAAGAACTCTGGACTGCTTATAATGAAGCGGTCGGCCAAGTTTCCAATGAAGACATGGCGATTCAAAGCGACGATTCGGTTAATGATGTAATTAAAAAACTTTCGGAAACGAAAATTCACATTAATAGTCAATTCGACGAGCTGACTAAATCGCTTCTTGGCGATCTTGGTGAACTTTATAAAACTTCGGAACAAATCCGTCAAAACAAAGAGGGATTAATTAAACATTTTGAAAATCAGAAAAAAGATCTTCAGTATCAAATGGAAGAAGTCAAAAACAAATGGGCAATTGAAGAGAAAAAACTTGATGACGAATTTAAACAAAAGAAAGTTGATCAAGAAAATGGGCATCAACGGCAGGAAGAAGAATATAAATATAATCTGGATATTATTAGAAAAAAAGAATATGACGAATATTTGACCGAAAAAACTGCTCGAGGAAAAGCAATTGCTGAGCAAGAGGAGATGATTGCTAACCGAAAAAAAGAAATTGCTGAAATGGAGAAACAAATAGCTGAAATGCCGGCATTGATTGAGAGAAAGGTTAAAGAAGCGGAAGAAAAATTGTCAGAAGATTTGACTAGTAAATATCAAAATCAAATTAAAGAATTATCAATAAACAAAGAACACAACGCAAAAATATCTGAGATAAAAATTGCCAATCTAGAAACTACAATTAAAAATCAAACTGAGGAAATTTCTGGACTCAAATTGGAACTTTCAAAGGTTAGCGCGATGATGAAAGAAATGGCAGTTTCGGCAATCGAAGCAAAAAAACCGACAATCATGTCATCAAAATCCGTCAATGAGAATCAATAATTTGGAATAAAAAAGATTAAATCCCTTACTGCAACACAATAGCGTGTTGCAGTAAGGGATAACATAATGTGAATATTAGGAGAGTACTAATGACTATTCTTTAGGCAAAAGCGATTTCATTTGTTTGGCGATCAGTTTGATGGCATATAGCGGGCTCAAGCGATATAAGAAACTCATTGTTTTGCAATCACTGCCAAGAAATATTTGTGGCTTATTTTGCTCAATGCCAGAAACTATCAAACTAGCTGCCTCGCTTGCTGGTAAGGTCTTGTATTCTTTCCCACCTTCAATCTTCGGTACTTCTATGCCCGAGTTTTTTGTAATGTTTGTCGCCGTTGCTCCTGGAAATACCACAGAGACTCCAACTTTGGTATCTTTCAGCTCTGAGTACAATCCTTCGGTCAAAAGTTTTACTGCCGCCTTTGAAGCGCCGTAAACACTTTGGCCTGGAACCGGCAGAAATCCGCCCATTGAGGAAACATTGGCAATGTAAGCCTCAGATCGCTTTAATAAACTCGGCAAAAAAGCTTTAATCATATACAAAGTACCGTAAAAATTCACGTTCATTACTTTTTCTATGGCGTCCCAATCCAAATCGTTGACACGAACAAATGGTTGAATGATACCAGCGTTGTTAATTAAGCAATCAATATCTTTTTGCTCACTAGCCAGTTTTTCAACGGCAGCTTTGTCAGAAACATCCAAAGTATAAGTGATGAGATTTTTATTCTCCCCAACCTCTGTCTTCAACGCGTCCAAAGATTCTTGGCGCAAGTCAACTGCCAAAACTTTATTATTTTTTTTCAACAATGCCAAAACCAACTCTTTGCCGATTCCACTCCCGGCACCGGTAATTAGTACTGTTTTATCTTTTAAATTCACATCCCTCCTCTACTTTTTCAAGTGTTCTTTTCTAACCTCTTTTTCTAATTCCTCCACATATTCTACACCCTTTTCTTTCATTAAGGTTAATTTCCTGCTCTGAAATTCTGGGGTGCTATTCGGATGAATGTCTAATCTTTCAACTGGAATAATAACTTTTTCGGCTTCCAATTTCTTTATTCCCAACTCTTTGCAGTAGTGTTCAAAAGTATATTTGTTTATTTCATAGCGCACCTGATCGACAAAAATTATCGGTTCGCAGTCAAAATACTTGTCTTTCCAAACCTGAAGAAATTTTTTCATAATCATTGCGCTGGTAATGCTATCCTCATCGGTACTAATTTCTAGATTGATATTGTTCGCATCAAATCTTTTTTTCAGTTCAGGTTTGACTGTTTCGCATTCAGTTCGGTGAAGAGAATCATACATACCACCAGAAATCCAAAAAGCGGCAATACGATTCTTCAATGTTGATATTTTTTTAACAACAGTATTTAAATATTGATCGTAACCAGTCGTTTCAACTTTGTGTCGCGACTCTGGATCCCAAGCCCCGTAACAGTTCATCCAGATTAGAACTTTTTTATTCATAGATATTTAACCCAGTTAAACCTTGCTTTAACCAATATTCATTCTCTTTGCTTTTGTTGCCATAAATGTCTCTTTCTCTAACTGCCGAGATAATATGCATCGCATGGGCTAGTTTTACGAATAATGGCAACAACTTTTTCTCAGTTTCAGTCAATGGATTGCATTTGTCGTAAATTTCCAAAATTTTATCAATATGAATATGCCGAAGCAAATTGCAACCAAGAACTGCTAATTCAATAATTCGTGGGCAATAATTTGAGCAAGCAAAATCAACTATATAAATTTTACCCGCATTTGAACGCATAATATTTGTTGCGATCATGTCTCCGTGAACTAATGACTGGGGAAGAAGATTTAATTCGATTTTTTTGAACTCTTCAACTAGAGGTTTAATTTTTTCTGACTCGTTAGGATTTAAGTATTCTTTAGTTTTCTCGTACTCTTCGAGCATATTAATTATTGCCCAGTCATCGTAGACAAACTCAGGTTTCAATTGAACTTGATTAATTATTGATGCCTGCCTGAGAATTTCTTCAGCTTCTTCATTGCTTGAATCGCGACCCATTTGGTAAAACGACTGTCCTTCAATAAATTCAAAAACCACTAGGTTTGCGCCATTTTTCTGGTACAAGACATTCTCGTTATATTTATATAATTTTGGTAAACTAACACCAGCCGCGGACACACTTTCCAGCACTTCAACATATCGCTTGCACTCGGCGAGATCTCTGAAATTGCCGAATATTTTAACAAGAAATTTTCCTTTGGTCGATTGTAACTCGTAATTGTTATCTTCGTAACCTATCTCAATTTTCTTATACACTTTAAGCTCACCAAAATGATAATCATTTACGATCAAGTTCATGAGCACGTCAAGATTACCTTTATAAATCTTATTTGTTCGGTAGTTATGTTCACCCATATTTTGATTATATCAAAATATAAAATGTGCCGGTCCCAACGTGGGACCGGCACCAGAACTTCAGAGTGCAGCCAGTACATCCTGGGCCTTGGCCGCGATCTCTTCCGCCAGCTTCTCGAGCGTTGCCGGCTGAGGATACTTGACCTCGCCGGACACGATCCGAGCAATGCTGGGTGCGGTCAGCCCGGCAGCGACAACGGCCTCCGCCCACTTCACTTCCTTGTTCCGCTCACACCAACGCTTGACAAGGATCCGGATGAAGTAGACCAGAGCACCGACTCGTAGTTCGTCTTGCAGGGACTTCATGGGATTTCTCCTCGTGTTGATAGCACAACTTCCCACGAAAGACCCACGATGCGTCTATTCCACTATGTCCCACATGAGTCTTATTTCCACATTCAGAAACACCGTTACTTGCCTGACATCACCTCCGATGGTGAAGTCCCGGCTACCATGCGCTGCATTGCAGCCATTATCTCATGGGTTTGCCGCTCATCGCCGTCGGCCAGGAGAGCGGCGATCTTCTCGAGCGTCGGCTTCTTCGGTGTCCTGGTCTTGCCTTGCCTAATCCGTCCGATCGTCGTCAGTGCCACCCCATACTGCTTCGCCATCGTCTGAAGACTTTGCCCTTGATGTGCATTTTGCCAGCGGGCAAACACCAGGTCTAAGTACATCGGCAATGGATAACACTTGAACGGAAACGCAGAGCTCATCTGTATCCTCCAAAACTTTTCATACCCCGTCGCTCAACGTTTTCCACGCTTCGGTCAGACAACTATTCCACAACGACCAATCAATTGCCAGGCATCACCTCCTTGATTGGAAGGTATCAAAAAAAATCCACCATTGCAATAGTGGGTAAAAAATGCTATAATTTCCTCATTAGGGCCCGTAGCTTAGTTGGTAGAGCGCCTCATTTGCACTGAGGAGGTCGCAGGTTCGACTCCTGTCGGGTCCACCACAACAATTTGATTCATCCTGTAGTACAATTTCGTCAGTCTGAGATTGATTAAATGCTGGTTCTAACCGAGCATTTTTTTATTTAGTAATTGACCAAAAATATAAAAGCAAAAATGAAAATTGCCGCGCCAAGCAGGCGATAAAAAGTAATAGTCCCACCTGGCCCCAAATATTTTTCAATCCAGTCTTGTCTACCAGTAATTGTGTAGAGTGGATAGGCAAAATATAGCAGCACGCCACCAAGAACTAAAAAACCAAAAAACTCGAGTAACTTCATATATTTATTATACCATTTTATATCATGGTGCACTCGGTCAGATTCGAACTGACGACCTTCCCGACGCATCGGGACGTTCTAGCTTCACCCTGTTAAATGGTTGGTGGCCGCTACTGGACTCGGACCAGTGACCTCCTCGATGTGAACGAGGCGCTCTAACCAACTGAGCCAAGCGGCCATATTTAACAGGGTAAACTGTCAGCCATAGGCTGATCCGCCTTTGGCGGAAACTACGAGTGCGCAAGTTTTGTACCAAAAATAAATTTGCCAGATTTTTTCATTGGTAATTTTCGCAGAAATTCTTTGGTTCGGTACCAACTAATGGCAAAAATAAATGTGTCGATAATAACTGCCGCCGGTAACTGCCAGAAGGATGTGATAATTTTGAAATCGTATTTTTTGATAATATTTATCATCGCCGGATTACGACTGACAATGTAAATGTTTCGTTTGCGCTTGATGGCATCGATAAAAGCAGTTCGGAACAACTTCCCACCTATTCCTTGACCACGATGGTGACCTATGACTATGAAGGCAGAAAGTTCAGTCCAATCTTTGCCAAAATCAAAATTAGCACAAGCACCAGCAAATTCATTTGATATAAAGGCTTTAAAAACTGTTTTTAATCGCAAAAGCTCACGAAGCGAGTAACCTGTAATATCCGGCGACTGGCGAATTTCTTTCTGCACAATTTTCGCTTCTTGTTTGGTAAATTTTTTTTGGATGGTTTGGACTCCATTCATATATTCAATTCTAAATATACCGCGACAAAATATCTGACCAATCTTGTGCTTTTGCAAATTGCAAAACCGCGCCATTTTCTTTAATAATTACTTCGGCTGGCAAACCTTTCAAATTATACAAACTCATCCCCATTGAAACTCCATAGGCACCAACATCAAAAATTGCAATTGTGTCATTATGTTCTCCAATTGTAATTTCTCTCGGTTCCGGATTAAAAACATCGCCGCCTTCGCAAATATTGCCAGAAAGAATTACTTTTTCACTTGGGCCGACGACCTTTGATCCATTGATAAAATGGTGATACGAACCGTACATTGTCGGGCGAATTAAATGATTAAAACCACTATTGGTGCGATAAAAGAAACGCTGATGATTCCTTGAAATACTGTTAAGATTCACAAGCAAAATTCCTGATTCATTTACTAAATAGCGGCCCGGCTCAATAACAAGTTTTGTCTTGTTGCCAGTTGTTATTTCAAATTCCAAGTGGAGTTTCGAAATTTCCGCGACCAGTTGTTTTAAGTCAAGTCGTTTTTCATTTGGATGATATGGTGTTCCGAAACCACCACCAAGATTTATGTGAGTAAGATTTGGTAATTCTAGTTTTTTGATTGTTTCAAGGACGGTTTTAAAGGCTTGAATAAAAAGTCCAGCATCCAAAATTCCAGAGCCGATATGGAAATGCGCCATGGTAATTTTAAGCTTATATTTTGTGGCGATTTCGACAGCTTTTGACATATCAACTAAGTGGACACCAAATTTAGAAATTTCCCCAGCGGTTTGTGTGTGTTTGTGATGCCCAGCGATAACATTGGGGTTGATACGAATACCAATATTAATATTCTTGACCAATTTACCCAAGAGTTCAATTTCTTCAAACGAATTAACATTAACTAAAACACCTTTGTCTGTAACTCGTTTGGCTTCGTCATCGGATAGGGAGCTGGAAGTGTAAACAATTTTTTTCGGATCAAAACCGAGTGAAATAGCATATTCAACTTCATTGGCCGAAACCGCGTCAATTCCAATATTATATTTGAGCAAAGTTTTTAAAATTTCCGGTGACGGATTTGCCTTAACAGCGTAGTGGATTTCCCATGGACCGGCAGATAATTCTTTAACGGACTGAATAATTTGCTTTTCATCATAAACAAAAAGTGGAGTGCCGAATTCTGTTGCCAGATCCTCGACATTTTTCCCAGCCCAAACAAGCTTATTATTTTTGGTTTGATATTTTCTCATTGTTCTCGAATAAATAAATGTAAAAAAATGGTGGTGTTTGTTGGAAAAAGTCAGAACCCATTTCGAACAAAATCCCGACTGATTCGCTCCGCCCCGCCGCCGCTCGCTTCGCTCGCTGTCCCGCAAAAAAGTTTTCTTCGCATTTTTTGATTTGGCGCGCGATTTCTTT